>NZ_AXAB01000046.1:0-82146 GCF_000472645.1 Bradyrhizobium sp. WSM2254
CGACAGCGTCTTCGCATGGCTTCGGGTGCGAGCACACGCCAGCTCTCGAAGGCCCAGCGAGGACGTGCGCGGACGGCGAAGTCGTGTGGTCCTGACGCCCGGGGTCTGTGCGTCAAGTCTCGTGGTGATGTGCGCTGCCCGANCGGACGCGCACATCAGCCATCCGCGAGGCGACGGGGGCAATAGTGCATCGCTCCCCGGGGAGAGCACGAAGGACACCGTTAAAACCATTCGCGCAGGGAAGGCCGGGCGATCCGGCGAAACCTGTGGTCCACCCCGTGTGCATCTTTTGTAGCGCACGGACCTGCGGGTGCCAGCCGGCGCCCGGCCTTCCCTGCGCCCTTGTCTTTGCGAGGGCCCTTGCGAGAAGCAAAACTCGGGCGCTATCCGCCGCGAGAATGCGAACGCTCGCCCGCTGTTTGAAACGTGTATCGGCACGACGGCAAGTCTTGCCCCACTCTCGGTGTCATCGCCCGGCTTGACCGGGCGATCCAGTACTCCGAAACGGCCGTGATTGAATCGATCGGCCGCGGCGTACTGGATGCCCCGCCTTCGCGGGGCATGACACCGTTGTTATAACGCTATCGCATCATCATCCGCGCAATCGCCTCGCCGATCACCACCGTCGTGAAGTGGGTGTTGGCGCGGCAATCCGACGGCATGATCGAGGCGTCGGCGACGCGCAAGCCCGCGATGCCCTTCACCGTGCCGTCGGGGTTGACGACACCGTCGGCGTTGTTGACGCCGCTCATGCGGCAGCTGCCGGCGGCGTGTTGGATGTCTCCGGTCTCACGGCGCAGCAGCGCATCGAGCTCGTGATCAGGCAAGGCCGCAGCTTGCGGAAGCGTCAGATCGGTGTCGGTCAGCCTGATCCGGTCGGCAATGCCTGACAGCGCCGGCTGGGAGGTGATCACGGCCAGTCGCTTCACCGCATCCATCATGCGCAGCATGTCGCGGGGATCGGCCAGCATGTTCTCCTCGACAACGGGATCAATCGCGGGATCGGTCGAGGCCAGTTTAAGCGTGCCCCGCGAATAGGCGTTGAACAGTCCGGCGCCGATCGCGCCGGGCACGCCGATGCCGCGGTGGTTGAAGGCGATCAGGATCATGTCGCGCTTGCCGCCATTGGCGAGCCCCGAGGAATAGGTCACGCAGCAATTGGTGTGGCGGGTGTCCGGGTCGGTGGGACGCAGGTTTTCGTGGAGCTGGATCGTGGCGCGAAACAGCGGATGGTCGAAGAAGTGGCGGCCGACCGGCAGATCGCGCTCGACCGCAATCCCCATCGCCTTCAACTCGTCGGCCGGGCCGATGCCCGAGCGCAGCAGGATCGCCGGGCTGTGGATGGCGCCAGCGCAGAGCACGATCTGGCGCGCACCGATATCGCTCGTGCCCTGCCCCTCGATGTGAACGCGGACGCCGGTCGCCCGGCCGTCGCTGATCAGCACGCGATCGACCAGCGCATGCCCGCGAATTTCCAGATTGGCGCGGCCGCGCGCGGGCTCGAGGTAGCCCTCATTGGTCGTGATGCGGCGGCTATCGCGGCTGTTGATGGGGTAGCAGGCGACGCCCTCGCCGTCAGGGCCGTTGACGTCGGCGCACCAGGGATAGCCGCTCGCCAGCGCCGCATCGCGCAAGCCGCGATCGATCGGGCCCCATGTCTCGGGCGGCGCGCGATAGACCGGCAGCGGTCCGCCGCGTCCATGTCCCTCGGCGTCGCCGAATTCCATGTCGTCCTCGATCACCGAGAACAGCGGCATCACTTCTTTCGCCGACCAGCCGGTGCAGCCATTGGCCGCCCATTCGTCGAAGGCGTCCGCAACGCCGCGGATGGCGATCTGGCCGTTCATCATCGATGAGCCGCCCAGCCCCTTGCCGCGCCAGTAGAAGCGCGGCTCCTGCCCGGCCACGCGGCGCGTCAGGAGATCAGGCCACTGCCATTTCTCCTGATACTCGCGCTTGTGGATGATCGGGATGGGATTCGGCGTCATCACTTCCCAGGGCGCATCAATGGCGCGCCAGTCGAGGCCGGCTTCGAGCAGCAGGACGCGACGTGCGGGATCCTCGGAGAGCCGTGCCGCAACAGCGGCGCCGGCGGAGCCGCCGCCGACAACAATGACATCGTACATCGTGTTACTTCTCAACGTTCCAGAACACCGGGATGGCGGACGGTATCAGATTGCGCAGCGCCGCGCGAGAAAGCGCCGGCTGGGCGAACTGGCCCCACGGAATCCCGGGCGCCTGATCGTACATCACCGTCTGAATCTCGGCCGCGATCTTCTTGCGGTCCTCCTCGGCAGGCGCCTTGGCGAAGGCTTCCATGAGTGGCGTGATGCGCGCATCGCATTGCCAGCCGGTGAAGTCGGCGCAATTGAAGGCGACCATGACGTTGGTCAGCGGCGAGCCGAGATCGAAGCCGCCGGCGTGAACGCCATAGACGCTCCAGCCCTCCTTCTTGGCGCGGCGCGCCAGCACGCTGGCCCAATCCATCACCTGGAGATCGACGTTGAAACCCGCCTGCTTCAGCCGCTCGGCCAGCACCTGTGCCGAGACGCGTGGCGCTTCGAGGTCGTTGGCCTCCATGACGACAACGGGCTCGCCGGCATATTTCGTCGCCTTCAGCGCGGCCTTCGCCGCTTCGATCGACGGCTTGGCGGCGGCTTCCGTGCCGGCCTTGCTGTCATAGGTGGTGCCGCACGTGAAGAAGGTCGCGCAGGGCGTGGCGTATTTGGCATCGAGACCGAGCGCATCCAGCACTTCGCGCTGGTCGACCAGCTTCCACAGCACGCGCCGGATCGCGGGATCGTCGAACGGTTTCGACGCGGCGTTGAGGCGATAGGCCCCTGCGAACATGTTGCCGCCGGTGAAATTGACCAGCTTGACGCGGGAGTTCTTCTCCAGCGTCGGCAGCAGATCGAACGGCGCGTATTGCATGAAGTCGACCTCGCCGGCCTGGAGCGCGGAAGCCGCGGTCGCACCATCAGGAATAACGCGGATCTCGAGCGTGTCGACATTGACGCGCTTGCCGCCGGCGAGGAAGTCGGCGGGCTCGGGGCGCGGCACATAGTCGGCGAATTTCTTCAGGATCATGCGGTCGCCGGTGCGGTGATCGGCCTTGCTGTAGACGAACGGGCCGGAGCCGACGATCTCGGTGATGCGCTGGTCGCCGGGCGTCCTGGCGATGCGCTCGGGCATCATGAAGGCGACCGGGCTGACGGGATTGCCGAGCGCGTCAATGACGAGGCCGGACGGCTCCTTCAGCGTCAGCACGAACGTCTTGGCGTCCGTCGGCTCGAGCGAGGCCGTGATGGCGAAGATGCGGCGGCCGAGCGCGCTGCGGGTGCCCCAGCGACGCAGCGAGGCCACGCAATCGGCCGCCGTGACCGGCTGGCCGTCATGCCATTTCAAGCCGTCGCGCAGCGTGAAGCTGTAAGTCAGGCCGTCGGGCGAGACCTTCCAGTCCTGCACCATCTGCGGCTTGATCTCGCCCCTGGAATCCTTCGCGAACAGCGTGTCGAACACCATGTAGCCGAACGTGCGCGAAATATAGGCCGTGGAGAAATGCGGATCGAGCGTGACGATCTCCGCCTCGAGCACCGCGACGAGATTGCCCGCCGCATGCGCAGGCGCCGCCACCAGCGCGAGGGCGAACAGCGCCGGAATGAAAGACTTTGGTTTGAACATTGGGGCCTTTTGCCTGTTGACGAGACGTTTGCAGTCGCCAGGAAAAAGCAATGTTCGTGCCCGATCGACGCAGGCACTCATGCGCTCACGACTATCAGCCAAGCGTTTGCGCGCCACACCGCCGGTGTCATCGCCCGGCTTGACCGGGCGATCCAGTATTCCAGAGACGACTGAGGGATCCGGAATGGAGGAGCGATGCACTCGCCGCTCGTCATTGCGAGCCAACGGGTCCGCGCAAAGCGCGGCCCGATGGCTCGCAATGACGATGTGGAGGCGACGTCGCGCTACACCCTCAATCGTCATGCCCGGGCTTGACCCGGGCATCCACGTCTCTTCTCAATCGCGGCGGCGCGTGGATGGCCGGGTCAAGCCCGGCCATGACGATGTGGCGAGAGCCCGCCCTACCCGATCCCCCGGCCGAACTTGTTCGACTTCGGGAATCCCTTCGGCGGCAGGCGGCCGGCGTCGGCGCGGGTGCCCTGCCACTCGGCGAGCTCCTTCATGGTCGCGGAGAATTCGCGACCGGCGGAGTCCTTCCAGGTCAGGCCAGCCTTGGCGTCGAACACGACGACGTCGGAGAGACCACCGTCCTTGTACTTCTGCAGGCGGACGCCTCGGCCGCGGGCCATCTCCGGGACCTGGTCGAGCGGGAATACCAGCATCTTGCGGTTCTCGCCGATGACCGCGACGGTGTTGCCGACCACCTCGGTGACCGTGCGTGCCTCGTTCGGCATGTCGACGTTGAGGACCTGCTTGCCCTTCTTGGTGGTGCCGACGCAATCGTCCTCGTTGACGACGAAGCCCTGGCCCTCGTGGCTCGCGACCAGGAATTTGCGTCCACCCTTGTTGACGAACAGCGCGACGGGTGCCGCCTCCTGCTCGAGGTCGATGAACAGGCGGATCGGCTCGCCATGACCGCGCCCGCCCGGAAGTTTCGCGACATCGAGCGAGTAGAACTTGCCGTTGGTGGCGAACAGCAGCAGCTTCGACGTCGTCTCCGCGAAGAACGCGAAGCCGAGCTTGTCGTCCTGCTTGAAGGCAAGGCCCGAGAGATCCTCGACATGCCCCTTCATGGTGCGGATCCAGCCCTTGTCGGAGACGACGACCGTCACCGGCTCGCGCTCGACGAAGGCCTCCTCGATCGCGGCAAGATCGTGCTCGGGCGCATCGGCAAAGGTGGTGCGGCGCTTGCCGAGCGGGGTCTTCGGCCCGAACATGTCGCGGAGCTTGCCGACCTGCTCGCCGACCTTCTTCCACTGCTCGGCTTCCGAGGCGAGCACCGCATTGATGCCCTTGAGCTCGTTGCGCAGGTTCTTGTCCTCGGTGCGGATCTCCATTTCCTCGAGCTTGCGCAACGAGCGGAGCCGCATGTTGAGGATGGCTTCGGCCTGCACCTCGGTGAGCTTGAACGCCTTCATCAGCGCCGGCTTCGGCTCATCCTCGGTGCGGATGATCTTGATCACCTTGTCGATGTTCAGATAGGCGATCAGGAAGCCGCCGAGAACTTCCAGCCGATGCTCGATCTGCGCCTTGCGGTAGTTGCTGCGCCGGATCAGGACGTCGCGCAGATGGTCGAGCCATTCGCGCAAGCACTCCGCGAGCCCCACGACCTTGGGGATGCGGCCCTTGATCAGCACGTTGAGGTTCAGCGGAATCTTGTTTTCGAGCTCGGTCAGCCGGAACAGCGATTCCATCATCAGCGCCGGATCGACGTTCTTCGACTTCGGCTCGATCACGATGCGGACGTCTTCGGCCGACTCGTCCCTGACGTCGCCGACCAGCGGCAGCTTCTTCTGGTCCTGGAGCTCGGCGATCTTCTCGATCAGGCGCGACTTCTGCACCAGGAAGGGGATCTCGGTGACGACGACGACCCAGGTGCCGCGTGCGCCCTCTTCCTGCTCCCACCTGGCGCGAACGCGGAACGAGCCGCGGCCGGTCGTGTAGGCTTCGGCGATCGCCTGCTTGGAATCGACGCAGATGCCGCCGGTCGGAAAGTCCGGGCCCTTGACCCACTTCAGCAGCGCCTTGGACTTCGCGTCGGGCTTCTCGATCAGATGCAGCGCGGCGTCGCAGAGCTCGGCGGCGTTGTGCGGCGGGATCGAGGTCGCCATGCCGACCGCGATGCCCTGCGCGCCGTTGGCGAGCAGGTTCGGGAAGCCGCCGGGCAGGACGACCGGCTCCTTCGACTGGCCGTCGTAATTGGGACGGAATTCAACGCCGTCCTCGTCGATGCCCTCGAGCAGAAGCCGCGCGACATCGGTCATGCGCGCTTCGGTGTAGCGGTAGGCGGCGGGGTTATCGCCGTCGATATTGCCGAAATTGCCCTGGCCGTCGACCAGCGGGTAGCGCGAGGAGAAATCCTGCGCGAGGCGCACCATGGCGTCGTAGATCGCTTGGTCGCCATGCGGATGGAACGAGCCCATCACGTCGCCGACGATCTTGGCGGATTTCTTGAAGGCGGTGCCGGGGTCGAGCCTGAGCAGGCGCATGCCGTAGAGGATGCGCCGGTGCACCGGCTTCAGGCCGTCGCGTGCGTCCGGCAGCGCACGATGCATGATGGTGGAGAGCGCATAGGCGAGATAGCGCTCTTCCAGCGCCTCGCGCAGCGGCACCTCATGGATTTCGGCCGGTTCCGGCGGAATCAATCGTTTTCCCATGCCGCCCGGTTAAACCGTGGAAGCGAATCGGGCAAGGATGGATTGGTTCCCTGTGGGCGGCTTACTGCCCCGCCCAGCCGGCGGTCACAGTCTGGGTGGAGTGGGGATTTTGGGCCTGTGTGGTGGTCGGCGCGTTGGCCAAGCAGCGCCGGGCGGCCTCGATTTCCGCTTCCGTCGCGCCCTTGGACCGGGCCCATGCCTCTGCGGCTGCTGCCGAATATTTGGCCACGTAGAACCTGACGACCGTGCAGGAGGCACGGCGAACCAGTCCTGTTTGCTCGCCTGCGAGGGCGTCCGGCGCCAGCGCGATCAGCGCTGCCGACACAATAAGTCCCTTGATCAGCATCAGGTTTATCCCCGGGTTGGAACCCCACGGGCCAATCCGGGAAACCCGGTTTGGTTCCGGGATATTTCATCTGATCAGGCAATACAGAGCCGCGCTGACGTCATGGCGCCGGGATCGCAGCCCTCGCCTGCTGCCGCGTCAAGGCATTGATGAAGCCGGCCCGCGCGTCGGAATGGACCTGCCCGCGCGGCTCCAGCACGTGGCGCAGCAGAAACAATCCGGTCAGCCGAAAACCGTCCTGGAGATCCTGGTCGGTGAGTTCGCTCGCGGTTTCGCCCTGGCGCAAGAACGGCGGCAGGCGCAGCAGCCGGTCGCGCCATGGCTCGCCCGCGCCGCGCGACACCGCGCCGCCGGACTTCGGCGAAACGTAGATCAGGTCCGTGGTCTCCCCGGTTACCGCGCAATTGTCCAGCGCGAGCCCGAAGCCGAGCTCGGCGAGCATCGCCAGCTCGAAATGGATCACGTGGACGGCGGCGCTGCCGATGTCGTCGAAATCGTCGAGCGAATGTTCGAGCAGCGCAAAGATTTCCTCGTGCGGATCGCGCTCGGGAAGGAGCCGCGCAATCGAGGCCAGATGGGTGACGCCGTAGACGCCGTGGGACGATGCCAGCAGCGTGGCCGCACGCAGCTTCAGGCCCTCGACCGCGTAGGTGCCGAGATGCTCGTCGAGCCGCGCCCGCCACACCGCGCTGACGCTGTTGCCCGGTTGCAGCAAGGGCCGCATCCGCGAGCCGGCACCGCCGCGGACGAGACCGAGATGACGGCCGTGTTCGCGCGTCAGCAGCTCGACGATGGCGCTGCTCTCGCCATGCCGCCGCACCCCCAGCACGATGCCTTCGTCGGTCCATTCCATTTAAGGAAGTCTAGCATTTCGAGCGACCGTAGGGTGGGCAAAGCGAAGCGTGCCCACCAATTTTGATCCCCCGCGATCGTGGTGGGCACAGCGCGCAAGGGCGCGCCTTTGCCCACCTACGGCACCGCGCAAAACCTCACGCGTTGAACCAGCCCTGCGCGTCGCCGCTGAAGGAGAAATACAGGCCCATCGTGGTCAGCACGCAGGAGACGATCTCGATGGCGCTGTCGAGCTCCATGCCCTTCTCGCCGATGATCTGGCCGAGCGAGATCACCGACAGCACCAAGGCTGCGGCCAGCACCCAGCGCGGCCAGTTCTTGCGCCAACGCGCAGCGAGCCAGACGAAATAGACCAGCAGCAGGATCATGCCGCCGGCGAGCAGCGTCGCCGTCATGATCATCTGCTCGGTCATCTCGGCATTGGGCGTGCGGTCCTGCACCGCCACCGACAGCGCATCCAGCATCAACGACGCATAGAGCAGCGCTTCGAAGCGCCGGACGTTCGTGGGCACGCTCATCAGATACCGATCTGTTCTTGCTTATTCTTTGGGAAATTCCAGGCCCATCTCGCGATAGCGATCGGGATCGTCGCCCCAGTTCTCGCGCACCTTGACGAACAGGAACAGGTGCACCGGCACGCCGAGGATCTCACTAATCTCCTTGCGCGAATCCGCGCCGATCGACTTGATGGTGGCGCCGCCCTTGCCGAGCACGATCTTGCGCTGGCTTTCGCGCTCGACGAAGATCGTCTGCTCGATCCGCACCGACTTGTCCTTGCGCTCCTCCCACTTGTCGGTCTCGACCGTGGACTGGTAGGGCAATTCCTGGTGCAGCTTGCGATAGATCTTCTCGCGCGTGATCTCGGCCGCCAGGTGCCGCATCGGCGCGTCCGACATCTGGTCCTCGGGATAGAGGAACGGCCCCGGCGGCACCATCTCGGCAAGTGTATTCCTGAGATCATCGACACCGTCGCCGGAGATCGCCGCGATCATGAAGGTCTTGGCGAACGGCATGCGCTCGTTGGCGGCCTGCGCCAGCGCCAGCAGCTTCTCGCGCTGGACCAGGTCGACCTTGTTGATGACCAGGATCTTCTCGTGATTGACGCTGGCCGCCTTGGCGAGGATCGCCTCGGCCTCCTCGTCGATGCCGGTCTTGGCGTCCAGCAGCACGCAGACGAGATCGGCGTCATGCGCCCCGCTCCAGGCGGTCGAGACCATGGCCCGGTCCAGCCTGCGCTTGGGCGAGAAGATGCCGGGCGTGTCGACCAGGATGATCTGCGCGTTGTTCTCGATGACGATGCCGCGGATCAGCGCGCGCGTGGTCTGCACCTTGCGCGAGACGATCGTGACCTTGGCGCCGACCAGCGCGTTGACCAGCGTGGACTTGCCGACATTCGGTGCGCCAATGAGCGCAACGAAGCCGCAGCGCGTCGCAGCGGGCGCCTCGCCGCTTGCTTCAACCGTCATTGCCGCCGCCAACGCCTTCACGTTCGATCATCACCGAGGCCGCCACCTTCTCTGCCGCGCGCTTGCTGCCGCCGATGCCTTCGGCCGGCGCCAGTCCCGGCAGGTCCACCGCGACGCGGAACTGCGGATCGTGATGCGGGCCGGTGCGCTCGACCTCGCGATAGACCGGCGTCGGCAGGCCCTTCCCCTGCGCCCATTCCTGGAGCACGGTCTTGGGATCGCGCAACGGACGCCGCGGCTTGTGCATGCGCTCGGTCCAGTTGCGCTTGACGAATTCGGCCGCCGCCGCATGGCCGCCGTCGAGGAAGATGGCGCCGATCACGGCCTCGCAGATGTCGCCGAGCACGCTCTTGCGCAGGCGGGCGTCGGCGCTGGGGCCGACCGAACCGAGCTTGATGTCGTCGAGCAGCCCGAGCGACTTGGCGACGTCGGCACAGCTCTCCTTGCGCACCAGTTCGGCGAGCCGCTTGGACAGCTCGCCTTCGTCGGCGTTCGGGAATGCGTGGTAGAGCATGTCGGAAACGACCAGCCCGAGCACGTGGTCGCCGAGGAATTCCAGCCGCTGATAGCTGTCGCCGCGCTTGCGCCCGGACTTCAGCGCCGAGACATGCGTGATCGCCTGGATCAGCTGGTTCGGATCCGCAAAGCTATAACCAATGCGCGCCTCGAGTGCCGCATTCGCGTCAGTCGCCTTGGCCTTGCGTACCCGCTTCTTCTTCGCAGGCGTCTTCGGTGCAGCTTCGCCCTCAGGAGCGGCTTGCGCCTCGATAGGTTGGGTCGCGATGTCCTTGGCTTCGTCTTTCATCGGACGATTTTGAAGAAGCGATTCCAGCGCACCGCCCACGGCCAGCGCCAGAACATCCAGGCATGCTCGCCTTCGGCGATGGAGAAGAAGATCATCTGGGCTCGGCCGATCAAATTCTCCTGCGGCACATAGCCGACCTGGCCGAGGAAGCGGCTGTCGGTGGAATTGTCGCGATTGTCGCCCATCATGAAGAAATGGCCTGCTGGCACCGTGTAGACGTTGGTGGTGTCCATGTAGCCGTTGTCGGCGCAATCCAGCGTCTCATAGGACACGCCGTTCGGCAGCGTTTCCTTCCAGCGCTTCACCCGGGAGATGCCGCCGCCTTCGGAGCCGCACGGATCCTCGCCGACATATTCGCTCATGCGCTGCCGCTCGACCGGGGTGTCGTTGATGTAGAGCAGCCCGTCCTTCATCTGGACGCGGTCGCCGGGAAGCCCGATCACGCGCTTGATGTAGTCGGTGGAATCGTCCTTGGGCAGGCGAAACACGACGATGTCGCCGCGGTTCGGATCCGAGCCCCAGAGCCGCCCCGAGAACAGCGGCGGCGAGAACGGGATCGAGTAGTGGCTATAGCCGTAGGAATATTTCGAGACGAACAGATAGTCGCCGACCAGCAGCGTCGCCTTCATCGAGCCGGACGGGATGTTGAACGGCTGGAACAGAAAAGTGCGGATCACGAGCGCGATCAGGAGAGCGTGGATCACGACCCGGATCGTTTCGCCGACGCCGCTTTCAGTTTTCGTTCCCGAAGTCACGCTCATTGCTCTCTCAATTCCGGCCGGCGGTCACAGAGCGCCCTCCTCCCGCGAACAGCCCATTGCTTCGCGGCCCAAGGAGATTGTCCTGATTCTGATAATGAGGGCCAATTCCGGCGTAAAGCCGAATTCGCCCAGCCTGATTTGCGTCCGCGGACTTTTAGACGGTTGTCGGAGACCACGCAATCAAGGATCGCATCAAAACTGCATAAGATATTGATCTTTAACAAGAATTATAAAATGACCCCGGAACGGTCAGGGCTTGGCCAGCGGAACGGCTGAAATGATGACGAAGGCCTGTGCGAGCGGCCAGTCATCGGTGATCGACAGGTCGATCCTCGCCTCGAAGCCAGCAGGCGTCAGGGCCTGGAGCCGAGCCAGGGCACCGCCGGTCAGCTGCATCGTCGGCCGTCCCCCAGGCAGGTTGACCACCCCCATGTCGCGCCACCAGACGCCGAGCCTGATGCCGGTGCCGAGCGCCTTCGAGCAGGCCTCCTTGGCGGCAAAGCGCTTGGCGTAGGTCGCCACCACCATCTTCTCGTTCTTGGCGCGCCGCTCCGCCTTGGCCCGCTCAGCCGCGGTGAAGATGCGGTCGAGGAAACGCTCGCCGTGGCGCTCGATCACTTTGCCGACGCGGGTGATGTCGATCAGGTCGGAGCCGATGCCGATGATCATGCCCGGCTCCGTCCGCGGTCCATCGCCGCGCGCATGCTGCGCACCGTCTCGGCAAGACCGACGAACAGCGCCTCGCCGATCATGTAGTAGCCGATGTTGAGCTCCATGATCTCGGGCAACGCCGCAATCGTCTCCGCCGTCGCGTAGTCGAGCCCGTGGCCGGCGTGAACCTCCAGCCCCGCTTCCTTCGCCAGCTTCACGCCCGCCACGATCCGCTGCCATTCGGCGTCGGCCTTCGCGGTGTGGCTATCGACCACGGCGTCGCACCAGGCGCCGGTGTGAATCTCGATCACGGGCGCGCGCAGCCGCGCCGCCATCTCGATCTGCGCAGGGTCGGCGGCGATGAACAGCGAGACGCGGATGCCGGCATCGTTCAGCCGCGCGATGTAGGGCGCGAGCGCATTGTGCTGGCCGACCACGTCCAGTCCGCCCTCGGTCGTCACCTCCTGCCGGCGCTCCGGCACGAGGCACACCGCATGCGGCCTGGTGGCGAGCGAGATGCGCATCATGTCGTCGGTCGCCGCCATCTCGAAATTGAGCGGCTTGGAGATCTCGGCCTTCAGCCGCGCCATGTCCTCGTCGCGGATGTGCCGGCGATCCTCGCGCAGATGCGCGGTGATGCCGTCGGCGCCGGCCTCGATTGCCAGCAGCGCGGCGCGCACCGGATCGGGATTGCGGCCGCCGCGCGCGTTACGCAGGGTCGCGACATGGTCGACATTGACGCCGAGGCGGAGCGGAGAAGCGGGCATTGCAAGGCTCACAAAGGTAACATTTCTCAACTTGTCATGCGCGGGCCTGACCCGCGCATCCATCCTCTTCGAAGAGATGGGTTGCCGGGTCAAGCCCGGCAACGACGAGCTTCATCCATTAACACGTTCGACGCGGGCGACGACCGCCTTCGCGCGCAACTGGGCCAGGATCGCGCTCAGGTGCTTCAGGTCGTAGACTTCGAGATCGATCGTCGTCTCCGTGAAGTCCGGAGAGCGGCGCTGCATGCTGATGTTGTCGATGTTGCCGTCGTGCTCGGCGATCACGGTCGCGATCTGCGCGAGCGCGCCGGGCTCGTTGACGTTCTCGACCCTGATACGGGCCGGGAAGCGCTGCGGCGCGGTGTCCTCGATGTCCCAGCGCACGTCGAGCCAGCGCTCCGGCTCCTCCTCGAAATCCTTCAGCGCCGGCGCCTGGATCGGGTAGATGGTGATGCCCTCGCCCGGCGTGACGATGCCGACGATGCGGTCGCCGGGTACCGCGCCGCCGTTCGGCGCGAACTTCACCGGCAGGTCGGAATTGATGCCGCGGATCGGGATCGCGACCGGGGTTCGCGGCGGCTCGGAGGCCGCCTTCTCCTTGAGCTTGGCGGCGAGCCCCTTCTTGATGCCGTAGCGGGCGACGCGCTCCTCCTTGTAGTCGGGATACATCGCGCGCGCGACGTGGGAGGCCTTGATCTCGCCGCGCCCCACGGCCGCCATGACGTCCTCGATCGAGGTGCGCGCAAGCCGCGGCAGCGCGCCCTTGAGCTTGTCGTCGGCGTATTCGATCTTGGCGCGCTCGAACAGGCGCTCGACGATGCGCCGGCCGAGACCGACATATTGGTCGCGCACGGCGGTGCGCGTGGCGCGGCGGATCGCGGCGCGCGCCTTGCCGGTGACCGCGAGCGTTTCCCAGGCCGAAGGCGGCGCCGATTGCGCCTCCGAGGTCAGCACCTCGACCTCGTCGCCGTTCTGCAACTCCGACGACAGCGGCGAGAACTTGCCGTTGATCTTGCAGCCCACCGCGCTGTTGCCGACATCGGTATGCACCGCATAGGCGAAGTCGATCACGTTGGCATGGCGCGGCAGCGCGATCAGCTTGCCCTTCGGGGTGAAGCAGAACACCTGGTCGTGGAACAACTCAAGCTTGGTGTGCTCGAGGAATTCCTCGGGGTTGGCACTCTCCGAGAGGATTCCGACGGTGTGGCGCAGCCAGGCGAACGCGTTGGATTCGCGCTTGAGGAACTCGGTCGGCGAGCCCGCGCCTTCCTTGTAGAACACGTGCGCGGCGATACCGCGCTCGGCGATCTGGTCCATCGCCTCGGTGCGGATCTGGAGCTCGGCGCGCTGGTTGCCCGGACCGATCACGGTGGTGTGGATCGAGCGGTAGTCGTTCTGCTTCGGCGTCGAGATGTAGTCCTTGAAACGCCCCGGCACGACCGGCCAGGTGGTGTGGACGATGCCGAGCGCGCGGTAGCAGGCCTCGACGTCGTTCACGACGACACGGAAGCCGAAGATGTCGGACAATTGCTCGAAGCCGACCGATTTGCGCTCCATCTTGGTCCAGATCGAGAACGGCTTCTTGCGGCGACCATAGACCCGCGCGCCAAGGCCCCGGTGGCGCAGATTGTTGGAGAGCTGGGCCTCGATCTCGCCGATCAGATTGCGGTTGCGCTCGGCGAGCGCATCGAGCCGCTGCATCACCACCGAATAGGCCTCGGGGTCGAGCGTGCGGAAGGACAGATCCTCCAGCTCCTCGCGCATTTCCTGCATGCCCATGCGCCCGGCGAGCGGCGCGTAGATGTCGAGCGTCTCCTCGGCAATGCGCCTGCGCGATTCCGTCGGCACGAATTCCAGCGTGCGCATGTTGTGCAGGCGGTCGGCGAGCTTGACCAGGAGCACGCGGACATCGTCGGCAATCGCCAGCAACAATTTGCGCAGGTTCTCGGCCTGCTTGGCCTCGCGCGACACCAGCTCCAGCCGTTTCAGCTTGGTCAGGCCCTCGACCAGCGCGCCGATCTCGGGCCCGAATATCTGGTCGATCTCGGCCCGCGTCGCTTCGGTGTCCTCGATCGTGTCGTGCAGCAGCGCGGCCACGATGGTGGCGTCGTCGAGCTTCAGGTCGGTGAGAATCGCCGCCACTTCGAGCGGATGCGAGAAGTACGGATCGCCCGAGGCCCGCGTCTGCGAGCCGTGCGCCTTCATGGCGTAGACATAGGCGCGGTTCAGCAGATCTTCGTTGGTGTTGGGATTGTAGGACCTGACGCGCTCGACGAGGTCATATTGACGCATCATGCGCGCACGCGGCTTGGCCGGGCGCGCCACCGGCGCAGTCGGGGCCACGGCAACCGATTCGGTTGCGGCCTGCATCTGCGTTGGTCTGCGGCGTCGATACACCATGCCGTCCTGCCTTCAAACGGACCTCAAGGCGGCCCGTTGTATACATCTTAGCTCCGATCCCGCGCGCGTCCGATCAATTCGGTGACAGGCGCGCAGCGCGAACCGGCAACACTATGGTAACCACGAAAACGCCAACAAAAGCAAAGGCCCGAACACAGGTTCGGGCCTTTGATAAGATCACAAGAATTCGACGATTGCGACGGGACGATCTACTCGTCCTCCTCGGGCTGCTCTTCCGGCGGCGCGAGGCCTTCGAGGCCCTTCAGGAGCTCCTCTTCGGTCATGCGCTCAACGGCAACTTCGGTATCGTCCGCATCGACGCTGGCGCCGGCGGAACCGATCAGCGGCACCGTGTCGGGCTCGGGCTCGTCGACCTCGACGAACTTCTGGAGCGAGTGCACCAGCTCCTCGCGGAGGTCCTCCGGAGAGATGGTCTGGTCCGCAATTTCACGCAGAGACACAACAGGGTTCTTGTCGTTATCGCGGTCAACCGTTAGTTGTGAACCCGACGAAATCATGCGGGCACGGTGGGCGGCCAGCAGGACCAGGTCAAACCGGTTATCGACCTTGTCGATGCAATCTTCTACGGTGACGCGAGCCATGGACTGTCGCTCCGTTGTGGGTGGGACGAAATATGTGGATGATTGGGGCTAGTTATAGGGACCAAGACAATTTCGCAAGGCCAATTTGTGATTTGGCCTCGCCAAATGGCTCTGCTACCCCCACATTGGGGCTGGGATGGGCGATTTCCAGGGCTGCCATTGAGGGCGGCCCCGGGTGTTTGAGAGTTCGCCATAACTATACCTTGATTGCCCCGACTTCTCCGGATTTGCGGTTTCGACGGGTTTCGGCGGCACTCTAGAACTGCGCGGCCTGCTGCAGCGCCAACAATAAACGATCAATCACGAGCACTTCGCGAGCAAACTGAATGTCACTTTCTCCTACCAACAAGATCGCGCTCTTCATCGACGGGGCCAATCTCTACGCGACGGCGAAAACTCTGGGCTTCGACATCGACTACAAGCGCCTGCTGAAGGAGTTTCAGAGCCGCGGGACGCTGTTGCGGGCGTTCTACTACACCGCCATCATCGAGGATCAGGAATACTCCTCGATCCGCCCGCTGATCGACTGGCTGGACTACAACGGCTACACCGTCGTCACCAAGGCGACCAAGGAGTTCATCGACGCCTCCGGCCGCCGCAAGGTCAAGGGCAACATGGACATCGAGCTCGCCGTGGACGCCATGGAGCTCGCCGAGCACATCGACCAGATGGTGCTGTTCTCCGGTGACGGCGACTTCCGCTCCCTGGTCGAGGCCGTCCAGCGCCGCGGCGTACGGGTCACGGTGGTCTCGACCATCGCCAGCCAGCCGCCGATGATCGCCGACGAGCTGCGCCGCCAGGCCGACGTCTTCACCGACCTCGTCGAGCTGCAGTCCAAGCTCGGCCGCGACCCGTCCGAACGCCCCGCCCCGCGCGATCGCGGCGATCGCGAGGCCCGCCACCACGCCCCGCAATTCCTCCAGCGCGCGACCACGATGGCGCCGAGGGGCGATGACGACTTTGAGGAGTGAGGCGGCCCGGTCAGGCCGCCAGCCCCCCACCCTCGTCCCCGACCGTGACTGTCCGCTCTGTCCGCGCCTTGTCGCCTTTCGCGAGGCGAACCGCGCGCGCGAGCCGTCCTGGCATAACGCCCCGGTCGCGCCCTTCGGTGACATCAAGGCGCGTCTCCTGATCGTTGGCCTCGCGCCGGGCATGCAGGGCGCCAACCGCACCGGCCGTCCCTTCACCGGCGACTACGCCGGCGACCTGCTCTACGCCACGCTGCTCGAATACGGCTTTGCCAAGGGAACCTACCAGGCGCGTCCCGATGACGGGCTGAAGCTGATCGACTGCCGCATCGCCAATGCCGTGCATTGCGTTCCGCCGCAGAACAAGCCGCTGCCGGTCGAGATCAACACCTGCCGCCAGTTCCTCGCGGCAAATCTCGCGACGATGCCGAAGCTGCGCGCGATCGTCGCGCTTGGACGCATTGCTCACGACACGGTGCTCAAGCCGCTGAACCTGAAGGCCTCGCAAGCCCCCTTCGGCCACGGCGCGGTGCATCATGCCGGCGCGTTCAGGCTCTACGACAGCTATCACTGCTCGCGCTACAACACGAACACCGGCGTGCTGACGCCGGACATGTTCCGGTCCGTGTTCGCGAAGGTGAAGGCCGACCTGGATTAGCCCTTGGACTAGCCCTTGACGGGATTGGCCTTCAGCCAGTCCAGGACATCGCCGGCGTTCCGGTCGGGCGGAAACACCGGATAGAACACATGCGTGACCTTGGCGTCGTCGATGATCAGCGCAAGGCGCTTGATCAGCGTCAGGCCTGCGACCTCCATGGTCGGCAGTTTGAGGGCGCTCGTCAGCGCCAGCTTCTCGTCCGACAGCACCGGAAACGGCAGATGCAGGCGCGAGGCCATCTCGGTCTGGTATGCGTTGCTCTGGGTCGAGAGGCCGTACACTTGAGCGGCGCCGGCGGCCTTCAGCTCGGCGAACAGATCGCGAAACGCACAGGTCTGCGGCGTGCAGCCGCGCGCGCCCGGGATCATGTCCCAATCGTCAACCAGCGAGATCTTGCCGGGCTCGCCGGTGCGGGGATAGGCGAACACCACGGTTCGGCCGGAGAGCGCCGACAGCATGACTGATGTGTCGTCGGTCGCGAGCAGGCCGATCGCGGGTAGCGTCATGCCCGGCAGATGCGCGGCGCCGCCATCATCGACCGGCGCCGGAATCTTGCTCCAGTCAACCTCGAGCAGGTTCTTCTGATTCATCCCGCTATCCCCTCGCCCTGAGCAGGCGGCCCTTCTCCCGGCTCCAGTCGCGCTTCTTCTCGGTCTCGCGCTTGTCGTGCAGCTTCTTGCCTTTGGCAACCGCCAGCTGCAGCTTGGCCCGACCGCGCTCGTTGAAGTAGAGCTTGAGCGGGATCAGCGTCATGCCCTCGCGGTCCACCGCGCCGATCAGCTTGTTGATCTGCCGGCGATGGAGCAGCAGCTTTCGCGGCCGTTTGGGCTCGTGGTTGAAGCGGTTGCCCTGGAGGTATTCGGGAATGGTGGCGTTGATCAGCCAGATCTCGCCGTTCTTCGAGTCGGCGTAGGATTCCGCGATCGTGCTCTTGCCGTTGCGGATCGACTTGACCTCGGTGCCGGTCAGCGCAATGCCCGCCTCGATCGTATCCTCGATCGCATAGTTGAAGCGGGCCTTGCGATTTTCCGCCATGACCTTGATCGGTCGTTCGTTCTTATCGGCCATGACCTTCAAAAACCTGGCAAAAAAAACCGAGTGAGATACGCGCGGACGCTAACAGTTTGGGTGAAGCGCGCGCGTCAAGACTTCTTGAGGAGATCGCGGATCTCGGTCAGCAGCTCGACCTCGGCCGACGGCTTCGGTGGAGCGGCCGGTGCCGCCTCCTCCTTGCGCTTCAGCGTGTTGATGGCGCGGATCACCAGGAACAGCACGAAGGCAATGATGATGAAGTTGATCGTCAGCGTGAGGAAGCTGCCCCAAGCCAAGACCGCGCCTTGCTTTTTGGCATCCGCTAAGTTGGTGGCGGTGACCGCTTTCGACAAGGGGGTGAAGTAGTTCGAGAAGTCGAGGCCGCCGGTGACGGCGCCGATCAACGGCATGATCACGTCGCCGACCAGCGAAGTGACGATCGCGCCGAAGGCCGCGCCGATGATGACGCCGACCGCGAGATCGACGACGTTGCCCTTCATGGCGAATTCGCGGAACTCCTTGAGCATCCGCCTGCCCTTTTCATCGACCCCGCTCATGAAAGGCTCCCCGGAAAGGCTGCCGCGTCAGTTGATCAGGCCGGCGTGAACCATGGCGCTGCGCACGGCAACGCGCGTCGGCTCGGACACCGGCACCATCGGCAGCCGCAGCGTCTCGTCGAGCTTGCCGAGCAGCGACATCGCATACTTGATCGGCGCCGGATTGCTCTCGATGAAGAGGTTGTTGTGCAGCGGCATCAGCTTGTCGTGCAGCTTCAGCGCGGTGGCGTGATCGCCCTTCTGCCAGGCGGCGTGGAACTCCGAGCACAGCCGCGGCGCGACGTTCGAGGTCACCGAGATGCAGCCATGGCCGCCATGGGCCATGTAGCCGAGGATGGTCGCGTCCTCGCCCGAGAGCTGGTTGAAATCCTCGCCCATCGCCGCACGCTGCTGCGACACGCGGACCATGCTGGCGGTAGCGTCCTTGACGCCGGCGATGTTCTTCAGCTCCCACAGCCGCTTCATGGTGTCGACCGACATGTCGATCACCGAGCGCGGCGGGATGTTGTAGATGATGATCGGAATCCCGATCGCATCGTTGATCGCCTTGAAGTGCTGGTACATCCCTTCCTGGGTCGGCTTGTTGTAATAGGGCGTCACCACCAGCACGGCGTCCGCGCCCGCCTTCTCGGCGTGCTGGGCCAGCTCGATCGCCTCCTTGGTCGAGTTGGAGCCGGCACCGGCGACCACGGGCACGCGGCCCTTGGCCTCCTCGATGCACCACTCGACGACCTTCTTGTGCTCGTCATGGCTGAGTGTCGGGCTCTCGCCGGTCGTGCCGACCGGGACCAGGCCGTTGGTGCCCTCGGAAATCTGCCAGTTGACCAGGGAGCGGAACGCCGCCTCGTCGAGCGAGCCGTTCTTGAACGGCGTGACCAAGGCGGTGAACGACCCCCGGAATTTCGTCTTGGCTGCCATGGACTTCCTCCGTACGCGGCGAGTTTTGAGAGCAAGCCCCATTCATATCGGGTCTATCCCGCCGGTAAAAGGGCCGCTCCCGTGCGACGCACCGTTTAGGCCGCGATTTTGCCGCGGTGATGGTGCAAACCCGCCCGCGGTAAGCGGCTGTTGGTATTTTGTCCGCATATTCAATCAAATTCAGCTAGATCTTGAGCCACTTGACTGATTCGGGGCGACGAAACGCCGTGACCTCATTTCCTCGTGCCACATGGCGATCCACCGGTCTGGTCGTGTGCCTGATGGCAGGCCTGTCGGTCGGCTGCGCCGCCTGGGCCAAGTCCAATGAGACACCTGCCGAAGGGGCCAAGGACACCGCGAAGCCAGCCGCCAAGGACGCCACGAAGGGATCCGGCAAAGGATCGGCCAAGGACACAGCGAAGGAAACAGCCAAGGGAACCGGCAAGGACACAGCGAAGGCCGCGAGCAAGGGGACGGCTGGCGCCCCGGCCAAGGATGCCGCGAAGAAACCGGCCCAGAATGCCGGCAAGGATGCTGGCAAGGAACCCGCCAAGGACAAGCCCAAGCCTGCGGCAGCGGCGCCCGCGCCGAAATCGCAGCCGACCGCCAACGGCTCAGCCCCCAAAGCCGCCCCCGCGCCGGCCGCAACGGCCACCGTCAGACCTGCCGCCGCTCCGGCCGCCAAACCGATCGCAGCTCCCGTGCTGGCTCCCGCGACCCGCCAGCACGCGACGCCGCGCAAGCCGGTCACGCCGGCCGCGGTCGCTGCGACCTCCTCGACGTCGCAAGCCGACAAGGACACGCTCGAGAACGTCATCGACCTCGTGCGCAAGCGCAAGGCGGCCGACACCACCAATTACGCTGCCTCGATCTCGGATCCCGTTGCGCGAAAGCTCGCCGAATGGATCATCCTGCGCAGCGAGGACAACGGCGCGACCGTGGAACGCTACCGCGCCTTCCTCTCCGCCAATCCAAGCTGGCCGTCGCAGACCTTCCTGCGCCGCCGGCTCGAGGCTGCGATGTGGGACGACAGGCGCGATGATTCAGTTGCGTGGTCATGGTTCGAGAACGAATCTCCAGTGTCCGCCAAGGGCCGCTTCACGCTCGCCAAAGCGATGCTGGCGCGCGGCGACCGCGCCAATGCCGAGCGGCTGGTGCGCGAGGCCTGGCGCAGCGATCCGATGTCGGAGGACACCGAGAACAACGCGCTCGACCAGTTCGGCGCCCTGCTGACGCCGGGCGACCAGAAGGCGCGGATGGACACCCTGCTCTACGGCAGCGAGAACGAGGCCGCGCTGCGTGCCGCAAAACGTCTCGGCGCCGGCTATGTCGCGCTCGCCAAGGCCCGCATCGCCGCCGTCAAGAAGGCGCCGAACGCGCACGCCTTGCTCGACGCGGTGCCGCGCGAGCTGCACAACGATCCCGGCTTCATCTTCAGCAAAATCCAGCTCCTGCGCCGCGAGGAGAAGTTTGCGGAAGCGGCCCAGCTCATGCTGTCGGCGCCGAAGGATCCGAACCGGCTCTACAATCTCGACGAATGGTGGATCGAGCGGCGCCTGCTCGCGCGCAAGATGATCGACACCGAGGAATTCCGCAGCGCCTATCTGATCGCGCGCGACGCGGCGCTGCCCTCGCGTGACATCTACAAGACCGAGCAGGAGTTCACCGCCGGCTGGATCGCGCTGCGCTTCCTCAACGATCCCGCCACCGCCACCCAGCATTTTGCCCGCATCGGCGTCGGCAGCGTCAATCCGACCACGCTGGCGCGCGCCGGCTATTGGCAGGGTCGCGCCGCGGAAGCCGCTGGCCGTCAGCAGGAGGCGCGCAATGCCTATGCGCGGGCCGCCGAGCAGTCCACGAGCTATTACGGCCAGCTCGCACGCGCCAAGCTCAGTCTGCCGCAGATCGAGCTCAACAGTCAGCCGCGCGGCCGTGGCGCCGAACGGCTGGAGATCGTGCGCGCCGCGCAGCTGCTCTACGAGCTCGACGAACGCGAGATGGCGGTGCCCATGCTCGCCGACATGGGCGAGAATGGAGATCCCGAGGCGTTGGCCGGCCTCGGCGAGCTGACCCAGCGCCACAGCGATGCGCGCGGCATGCTGCTGCTCGGCAAGGCCGCGCTCAACCGCGGCCTGCCGTTCGACTTCTACGCCTATCCCGTCAACGGCATCCCGCAGTTCACGCCGATCGGCCCCGAGGTAGAGCGCAGCATCGTCTATGCGATCGCGCGGCAGGAGAGTGCGTTCAATCCCTCGGTGGTCTCGCCGGCGCAGGCCTATGGGCTGATGCAGGTGACGCCGGACGCCGCACGCTATGTCTGCAAGCGGCACGGCGCGACTTACGATCTCGGGCGGCTGAAGAACGATTCGGTCTACAACGCCACGCTCGGCTCGGCCGAGCTCGGCGGGCTGCTCGAGGATTATCGCGGCTCCTACATCATGACCTTTGCCGCCTACAATGCCGGCCGCGGCAGCGTGAAGAAGTGGGTCGACCGGTACGGCGATCCGCGCGACCCCAAGGTCGATGCGGTGGACTGGGTTGAGCTCATTCCATTCTCCGAGACGCGCAACTACGTGCAGCGGATCATGGAGAACCTTCAGGTCTACCGCGCCCGCTTCGGCGGCGGCACGCGGTTGCAGATCGAGGCCGATTTGCGCCGCGGCACCGGCAGCGTGGAATAGCGGGGCTGGATCGACCCGGCTTGGTCCTGAGCCGTGGCAGCGATGCAGCAAAGCTTCGGGGTAGAATGTCGTTACGGGGCGGACGGCCTCGCGATAGGGCTGGAACAAGCATGACCAATAGCAGTTGGTTAGCCCTCACGAACCCGGAGAGGTCTCATGTTCCGCGTGGTCGGTGTGCCCATGTTCGCAGCCGTGGCCTTGTCCGGCTTGGTCGTTGCCGGCTCGCCCGCCCACGGCAAGAATCGTCACCATTCCCAGCCGCAGGCAACCGGCCTTCAGGATCGTTATTGCCTGCAAGGACGGCGTTGGGGCTACCCTGGCAACTGCCTGTTTTCCACCTACAGCCAGTGTATGGCGACTGCTTCGGGCACAATCGATTCCTGCGGTTTGAATCCAACCTACGCCTTCCAGGAATGGAAGGGACCCAGATGATCGTCTGATCGCTCTCGTTGAGCGGTCAGACCGCACGGAAGCTGCGGGGCCCGATTTCGCAGAGGATTTCGATTCTCACCCGGCCGGAGCGGACCGGCCGCGGGGCGCGCGAGCCGGACCAGCTGAACCCGGCGGGGACCAATACGGGTTGTCCATGCACATCGCTGACAACCCCATCGCGGCAGCCCTGCAGTCTTCCCACGATAGGTAGCTGCAGTAGATCCTGTTGCTGCCGCCCCACTCCCATTTCTGGAGGCACACGGGATAGCGCGGATCCAGGGGTTCAGCAGCCGCCGGCGCGAAGAACGGGGTGAGCGCAGCGACCATGGATGCCGCACCCAGCACGCTCAGCACCCGTCTCCAGATCCTCGAAAAATTCACGCTCAGAAACTCCCGTACCGCGCGCAGACGAACGATCTGCCTTTTAGACGGTCTCCGCGAGACCCACAAAGAAAAACCCCGGCAGTTTCCTGCCGGGGTTCGCAGATCAGTCAGACGACCGATCTTAGAAGTTGCGCTGAGCGCGGAGGAGCAACTGGAGGTTGCCCTGATCCTTCAGCTCGTAGGTGGCGACCGGCTTCGCAACCGCGGCGTTCGCCGTGGCAGCGCCCGTGATCGTGCCCGAGTACTTCTGGTCGAGCCAGACGTAGCTCAGGTCGGCAGTGAAGGCCAGGTTCTTGACCGGGGTCCAGACCACGTTGCCGCCGACAACCGCGAGGTTGAAGTCCGGGTTACACGTGGCAGTGGCGGCGCCGAAGGCGGCGACGAAGTTGGCGCAGATCAGAGCCTTGCCCGTGTCGCCGTAGCGAAGCGAAGCGTAAGCACCATAGATCGACGAAGCCCAGTTCGGGGACCAGTTGTGGGTGTAACCACCGCGGAAGCCCCAGGTCTTGACCGTGTCGATACCGGTACCGGTACCGAAGACGCCATCAGCGAGACCGGCGAAGCCGAGGCTCTGATAGGCGATGCCGCTGCCACCGTAGATGTAGATGTTCTGCGGGAACAGGCTCTGGAAGTTGTAGCGGGTCGCACCGTCGGTGTAGACGGCCTGCAAGTTGATCGAGTCACCCGCACCAGTCGGGATGTTCTTGATCGACAAGGCACCCTGCACCGCAAAGCCCCACTTGTCGTCGGGATGGCCGGTCGGCTCCGTCGTGCCGTAGTAGGCAGTGTGGAGTTCGTGCGCGGCAACCGAGAACTGGGCAAGACCCCAGGCCTGGTCAACGCGAACCTGACCGACGATGTCGGGAGTACGCGTGCCACCCCAATCGTTGGTGCCGTAGATGCCCTGGATGAAGGCAGCGCCAGCAGCCGAAGCCGAGGTGAAGCCGCTGAGACCACCAGCAGTGATGCTGGCGTTATAGAGGTTCGTCTGGCCGCCAGCGGCGGTCGTCAGGTCCTGCAACGCCACCGAAGCGGTGATGCCCTGGCCGAAATCAGCCGTGTAGGCGACCTGGTTCACACCGGTCACGTTGTTGCTGCCGCCCGGAAGGAAGTCGGGACCACCAGCCGGATAGCTCTGCCACGGTGCGTCGAAGATCGAGACCGTGCGGCCGAAGGTGAAACCAGCGAACTGGATGAACGCATGGTAGAGGCCAAGCGTAGCCGAGCCGGTCGAGAACGCCGACGGGTTGCTGGCGGTGGTCGCCTGGCTATCCCAGGAGAAGATCATATCGGCGTAGGTGCGCACCACGCCATACTCGGTCGCCGTCCGCGTATCGACGGTGAAGTCCATACGAGCGCGGCTCTGGTAGTAGTTGTCCAGACGGTTGTTGCCACCGCCGGGAGCGCCCTGGCCGATGCCGTAGTCGCTGTTCGTGTTCCCCAGCATGTCCGCACGGACGTAGCCGCCGAACTTGATGCAGGTGTCAGTGCCCGGCATGTAGTAGAAACCGGCTCCGTACAGGGAGCAGATCTTCACGTATTCGACCGCCTTGGCCTTCACGGGAAGATCGGCTGCCTGAGCTCCGCCAACGGCGATCAGACCCGCCGCCGTACCGAGCAAAAGGCTCTTAAAGTTCATGTTAAACCTCCAAGTTTGCTCTATAGGGAAGGTTCCGGATCCGCTGGGTGACGACACCCTAAGGTTGGTTCCCTTGTCCCTTGTAACCACCGCTTAGCCGCTTCGCGCTTTCGGACACACCCGCTGAAAACGCGAGGGACTTAAGCGAACCACCTAGAACGGGACGACCTCGGGATGCCCCCCTCCGTCGCTCGCTCACAATTACTGAACGTCTTTGCACACACAACAAAAGAACGCTTCGGACCGGGCCTCAAACACGTGTTTTCCGATGGGTGTTGCACAAATAACACGCAGTTGTGATCGACGCGCCCGCGTAACCGACTGAAAAACATAGAGAAATTTCTCCAGTTCCAGCCGCCTTGAAAAATCCCCGGTTTGGGCACCGCTCTCTATGGCGCTGCTGCGCCTCCGTCCCACTCGAATCGAGCGGGCGAATCCCCGCCGAATCTGTGCGGCCGCTCCTTCAGGCAAAAAGCCGAATAGTCACATGGAACACGGCTGGGAACATCGAGAACCAGGCATCGGCTACTCGCGGCTCGATCCGGATCAACCGATCGGCCGGTGTTCCAACCATCAGACGGATCGTACCGAGGACACCTCGATGTGATCGGGCGGCAATCCGGCGCGATACCGCCGAACCATGGCCTCAAACGCTTGTTCCAGGTTTCGGGCAAGCAGAGACGTATCGAACAGCGGCATCGTATGACGACGCTTTTCCAGAGTTTCCCTGATGCCGCGGAGCTTTTCGCGATCTAGCGCCAGTTCAATCGCGCGTTCCTCATATTCATCGCGAGAATGCGTGATGAGTTCGACCAATCCGAGAGCATGCAGCAGGCTGGCTGCGACCCGGCCTGCATAGGTTTCTCCGGCCAGCGTCAGCACGGGCAGGCCGGCCCAGAGAGCGTCGCCTGCGGTGGTGTGGGCATTGTACGGCAGCGCGTCCAGGAACAGGTCTGCCAGGCCGTGACGCGCCAGGTGATCCGCGGTCGAGGCAACGCGCGTCGCAAAGACCAGGCGCTGGGGATCGATGCCGCTTGCCTCGGCCGCTCTCCGCAAATTGGATTTTGCGACATCCTGGAGATCGGAAAGCCAGACGACGGAGCCGTCGACCTCCTTCAGGATGCGCATCCAGCTCCCAAAGGTCGCAGGATTGAGTTTGTAGGCGTTGTTGAAAGCGCAGAAGACGATGCCTTCGGCAGGCAATCCCTGCGCCCGCCTGTCGAGCCCGGCATGCGAGATCGCGCGTCCCTCCGCATCGTGAGGCATGAAGCAATGCGGCAGCCAGGCGACCTTCTCTGAAAAGTGCTTGCGGTCCTCGGCAGGAATGACCCGCTCGTCGGCGATCACATAATCCAGCAATCCGCCGCCGACGGTGCCGGCAAAGCCGAGATAACCTGCGAGAATTGGAGCTGGCCGCTGCGCGAGAACAGCGAGCCGCGCTCCGAGCGTATGCCCCATCAGGTCCACGAGGATGTCGATTTTGGCCGCCTTGATGCAGCCCATGATTTCATCGTCGCTCCGCCCGAAGAGATCGGTAAACTGGTCGAAGCTCCGCTCCAATCGCGCACGCAGATCGCTGTCGTCGGTCGGGCCGATCGAGAAACCATGCGTTTCAAATCGGGTGCGATCGTGGGCCTCGAAAAGACCTGCGGCCAGATAGCTGACCGGATGGGTGCGAAAATCCCCCGACAGGTAACCGATGCGGATCTTGTCCGCCTGAACGGGAACAGCGTCGACGGATTTACGCGCGGCAAGACCGAGCATCCTTTCGATCCAGAAATCGGCGCTTCGTCGCTGGTCCTCGGCCGATGCCGCAATCGAGAGCAGCGCAAACGGCTGACAGCCCCCCTCGCCCGCACGAATGGATGCGATCAAGCGCGTTCTTTCAGCCTCTATCTCTGTCCAGTCGCAGCAATTCAGCTTCGAATAGAGCCTCGCGCCTTCCACCCCGGGCAGGTCGCGATTGAGCGAGAACGCCCTGTCGAAGGCCGCGAACGCGTCGTCGTGGCGACGAAGGTCGGCGAAGATGTTCCCTCGCCCGAACCAGGCCTCCGCCAGGTCGGACCTGATGGACAGCGCCTTGTCGTAGCCGTCGAGCGCCTCCCCGTAGCGCTTGACGTCGGCGAAAACATTGCCTCGGCCCAGCCAGGCTTCCGCCCGGTCCGGCGCGATGGAGAGCGCCTTGTCGTAGGCGGCGAGCGCATCATCGTGACGCCGCAGATCCAGGAAGACATTGCCGCGGCCGAGCCAGGCTTCGGCCGAATTCGCTTTGCTCGAGAGCACCGCGTCGTAGAGCGCGAGGGCATCGTCGTGGCGCTTGAGGGCCGTGAAGACGTTGCCGCGGCCAACCACGGCTTGGATTGAATCCGGCTTGATCGAAAGGGCTTTGCCGTAGGCCGTGAGCGCTTCGTCATAGCGCTTGAGATCCGCGTTGACGTTGCCCCGGCCAAGCCAGGCGGCGGCCGATTGAGGGGCGATGCCGAGTGCGCGGTCGTAGGACGCGTCGGCATCCGCGTAGCGCCTGAGCTCGTACAGGACATTGCCCCTGCCGATCCAGCCCTCCGCCAGATCGCCCCTGATGGAGAGTGCCCTGTCGTAGGCGGCAAGAGCCTCGTCGCGGCGCCCGCCACGAGCCAGCGCCGTGCCGCGGCCGAGCCAGGCTTCCGCCAGTTCGGGCCTGACGGAGAGCACACGGTCATAGGCGGCCAACGCCTCGGCATGGCGCCCGAGTTCGAGCAGCGACTTGCCCTTGTTCGCATGAGCGTCGGCGTAGTTCGGATCGAGGGCAATCGATCTGTCGAAGTCGGATATGGCCGCTTCGTATTGGCCGAGATCGTTGCAGGCTACGCCGCGGTTGTTCCAGCTCTCGCGCACATTTGGATTGAGCCGCAAGGCCCTGGTGAATTGCTCGTGCGCGAGCGCGGGCTTGCCAAGCTGCTTCGCGATCAGCCCGTAATTGTAGAAGGAAACATCCGATCCCTGGTTGAGCTTGACGGCGCGCGCGATGAATGGCTCGGCCTCGGCGAACCGGTTCGTGTTCACCAGAACGATCGTCAGCAGGTTGAGCGCAGGCACATGCGACGGCTCGGACTTGATGACCCGCCTGAAGCCCTCTTCAGCCTTCTTGAGATCGCGCGCATTGAGGGCCGAGAGCGCCTCATTGAAGATTGCTGCAATGTTCTTCATCGACGGGAACAGACCTCTTGCACGGCGTCCCACTACGTCCACGGATCGACGTCGCGCTCAGCACCCAAACCATGCCCATATCCGCCCAATCGAGCGAAAGACCGGTGAAGTACCTCACGCCGGCGCGGTTGAACATACGCCGGGCACTATGTTTTCTCGGGCAAGGCGCAGGGGATAAGGTCCATTAGGCCGGGAGGACCTCGGCAGAGCCGGATTTGACGGTTCCAGGACTTCCTCACGGCGATTCGCCGAGCTGCAAACCGGCCGCCGCGGACCATGTGGGATGGTAAGGCCGGGGATGCTCCGCCCTTCAGCCCATCCGGACCGCCGAGCGCGCGGTCAATCCGCGAAAAATGGAAGATATTTCAATTGGATGCATCTGGCGGAGACGGAGGGATTCGAACCCTCGATAGGCCTTTACAAGCCTATAACGGTTTAGCAAACCGCCGCCTTCAGCCACTCGGCCACGTCTCCAACGCGCCGGGTATGCCCGACACGGCGGCGGGCTGCAAGCGGCAGAATTGGGACGAGCGGGTTTCTTTGCACATGAAAGCTCTGGCCGTGATGAAAGAAGGGCGGGCGGGACTGGCTGACGCCCCGGGCCGGCGGGCCGTCATCACGCCCGCATAGCGGGCAGCCCTCGCGTCGGTTGGCCGGCATCGAGATTGTCATGCGTGAAATCTCGGCCCGAGCGCGATAGTTTCGTGCCTCGAAGCGCGGCGGCGCGGCCGTTGTTCTCTCCGGCGAAGGCGGCTAGAGTTTTTGCACCAGTTCGCCAAAGCACAGCCCCGTCATCGGGGTCCAGAAACCCAATCACATGTCGCAGCACAGCCGCAACAAGGGAGCTTCGGCCCCCTCCTCACTCCATCCGTCGACTGTTCTGGACCAGGCAATTGCGGCGCACCGTGCGGGCAATGTGTCGGATGCGGAGCGGGCCTACACGGCGATCCTGAAGGGAAGCAGAACGCACCCCGTCGCGCTCCACATGCTTGGGCTGTTGCACGCACAGCGCGGCAATTTCGCGGATGCCGAGCCATTGCTCAAGAAAGCTGTCCGCGTCGATCCCGGCAATCCCGACGTCCTCTTCAACTATGCCAACGTGCTGCGTGCATTGGACAAGACGGACGATGCGCTCGACTGGCTTGCGAAAGCGATTGCCCTGGCGCCGAACTTCGCCGGTGCGCATCTCAATCGCGGAGCGATCCTGATGGCACGGAAGGAGCTTCACGATGCCATCGCGGAATTTGATCGCGCCATTGCGATCGCGCCGTCGAGCGCAGCGTTCGCAAATCGAGGTAGCGCGTTTCACCAGCTCGGTCGGCTCGACGAAGCGCATGACAGCTACCAAAGGGCCGTCGAGCTCGGACCGTCGAATCCACAGAACCATTTCCTGTTGTCTGAAGTCCTTACCCAGATGGGCCGGCACGACGAAGCGATCGGAGCGCTCGAAAGAACGGTCGCGCTGGATAAGGCTTTCCCGTTCGCATTGAGCAAGCTCGTTGGTTCCAGGCGCAAGCGTGCCGACTGGCGCAATTTCGAACGTGAACAGGCCGCCCTGGACGAGGCCGTCGAAACCGGCGTGGCGGTCGACCCCTTCACCTTCTTTCATGCCTCGTCGTCTCCCGCACACCAATTGACCTGTGCGAAGACATATGTCGCCAACGTCGCCCCGGAACGGGGTGCAGCGATATCTGGAACGCCGTCACCGGCTTCCCGGCTGCGGGTCGCGTACCTGTCTGCCGATTTTTACAATCACGCCACCGCGCATTTGATGGCCGGAGTTTTCGAGGAGCACGACCGCGAGCGCTTCGAAATTAGCGCCATCTCCTACGGACCGGATGACCGCGGCGAGATGCGCGGCCGCCTGAAGGCAGCATTCGAGCGCTTCGAAGACGTCAGCCATCTTCCCGACGAGGACGTGGTCGAGCTGATACGCCAGCTCAACATCGAGGTCCTCGTCGATCTGGGAGGCTTCACCGCCGGTGCGCGGCCGAAGATCCTGGCGAGCCGGGCGGCTCCCATCCAGGTCAACTATCTCGGCTTTCCCGGCACAATGGGCGCGCCATATATCGACTACGTCATGGCCGACCGGATCGTCATCCCCGAAGGAGAGCAGAAGCATTACGCCGAGAAGGTGATTTATCTCCCCGACAGCTATCAGGCGACCGACGCGAGGCGACCGCCCCTGCCAAATGGTCCCACCCGGAGCGAGGTCGGTCTACCGGAAGACGCATTCGTCTACTGCGCGTTCAACAGAGCGTCCAAGATCACGCCCGTGCTGTTCGATGTCTGGATGAGGCTGCTGACCAAGACCGCGGGCAGCGTCCTTTGGCTGCTTGATGGGGACCCGATCGCTAGGGAGAACCTGAGGCGTGAAGCCGTTGCGCGCGGCATCGCCGCCGACAGGATCGTGTTCGCCCCACTCGTCCCTGCCGACGAACATCTGGCGCGCCACCAACTCGCCGATCTGTTCCTGGACACATTGCCCTACAACGCCCATACCGGGGCCAGCGACGCCCTTTGGGCCGGCTTGCCGGTCCTGACCTGCCTCGGCACCGCCTTTGCGGGACGTGTTGCAGCCAGTCTCCTGAATGCGGTTGGCCTTCCTGAGCTAGTGACGCGATCGCTGGACGAATATGAGGACTTGGCGCTTCAGATCGCGCGTGATTCCGAACTTCGAACCGCCCTCAAGAGCAAGTTGGCGGCACGTCGGACCACTTGGCCTCTGTTCGATACTGCCCGGATGACGCGACACATCGAAAAAGCCTTCAATGAAATGTGGCGCCGCCACTACGCTGGCGAGGCGCCGGCCTCGTTTGCCGTCTAAATCTCATCATGAGGTCGCTTGGCGTGAAGCCTCATGTCATTCCTTCCATGGGCTTCTCCGCGCATGACTGACAACGAACCGGACCTTCTAAACAACCTCATCCGGCCGGCACGGCTGACCTCGGTGGTTGATGTCGGGGCCAATCCGATCGATGGCGAGCCGCCCTACAAGGCGATGCTGCAACGAAGACTTTGTACCGTCGTTGGCTTTGAACCGCAGGACGAAGCGCTTGCAGAGCTCAATGCCCGCAAGAGCGACCTCGAGAGCTACTATCACTATGTCGTTGGGAATGGGCACAAGGCAAAGCTGCGTCTGTGCCGACTCCCGGGAATGACGAGCCTGCTGCTTCCGGATCAGAATGTGCTGTCGCATTTTGCGAAATTTTCCGAATGGGGCAGCGTGGTCAGCGAACATCCGGTCCAGACCCGCCGGCTCGACGATATTGCCGAAATCCGGGATCTGGATTTCCTGAAAATTGACGTTCAGGGCTCCGAATTAGCAATTTTCGGAAGCGGACGGGAAAAGCTGAAGCAGGCGGTCGCCGTCCAAACGGAGGTCTCGTTTCTTTGTTTCTACAAGGACCAGCCAACATTCGGCGATATTGATGGCGAACTGCGCAAGCAGGGGTTCATTCCTCACGCTTTTACGGCCGTCAAACAGCGCATGATCGCTCCATTGAGCGACCCATCCAATCACCATGCGGCCATGAACCAGCTACTGGAGGCCGATATCGTCTATGTGCGAAACTTCATGCGGCCGGCTGCCATGACGGTCGAGCAACTCAAGCATCTCGCAATGATCGCTCATCATTGCTACCGCTCGTTCGACCTTGCCGCGAACTGCGTTCACCACCTGATTGCGCGGAAGGCGATCCCCGATCAGTCGATTCACGATTACATGGCGTCGATCCAGCTTCCGCAACGCTGAACTGATTGCACGATCGCGGGACGCGTATGAGTGCGCGTCGGTCGGCTCGACGAAGCGGCCTCGTTTGCAATATCGCTGCGAGCTCGCCTTGGCGCGCAATCGCACCGACCGGTCGAAGTCCAGTTCCCCGGGTCGGGGTGAATCGCTCAGTGGGTGGAAACCCACGCCCTCGCCTCGCGCTGAGCGGCCGAAATCTCGGCGTCCGACATCTGCCCGGCGACTTCCTGGCGCAGCGCCACGGCGTCCTTGCGGCCCTTCAGGGCGGCGAGGTTGAACCATTTGTGCGCGGCGACGAGATCGACGAGGCCGGCGCGGCCGCTCGCCCAATAGATCCCGCGCTCGAACAGCACGTCCGACAGCGCGCTCGCGTCGATCGGCGTCGCGGTCTCCAGATCGAAAGTACCCTGAAACATAACGCATCCCCTGTTTTCTTATGCCGCCTCGTTCCCCCGAGCGCGGCTCCCGTCCAACTCTGATTTGCGTGATCCCTTCTGGGATCATGCGCCGTTCAACTCTCCCCATGCCGTTTGCCGGCTTGTTGGAGGCGATGATGGCGGGCAAATTTGAATGGCAGTTTAAGTATCGCGATGAAGCAGACGTAAACGCGGGCCGCCGGCGCCCGCATGGAGAATGCAAAAAGCCTCCGTTTTGCAGGCACTTCTGCAATTCGTCAGATTTGGTTTACCTTGGGATTTTCGGACAACGATAACCATCGCGCGCGGTGGCGGGGCGCTGCGGCGTACATTCCGCCACTCATTGTCGTCACCCGCGACCCGGCCACGCCGGGGCTTGCGGTCCTGGGACGCTGAAGCTTCAGCCAACGGCTGGCGGGTGACCCGGTACTCCGCAGACGCCAGTCATCTATCAAGAGCCGCGGCGTGCTGGATCGCCGGTCGGAACCGGGCGATGGGTCCGCAAATGGGGAAACGGCGCGCGGACGCCGCGCAACGACAAGGCCGCAGCCCTCGCCTGCCCCGAGGCAATGCACAGCGGCAGCGCGGTCACGTCGCGATCAGATCGGCAATGTCGGGAAAAGGAATGCCGTCAATACCCCGGCCTCAGGAGAACGAGGGCGTCGGCGAACACGTCAGGACCAGATTTCACTTTGACCGCGAGGCTACTCGTGAAATTGCAGAACCGAAAGAATCAGCCCCGCACCGAACGAAGAAAACTCGTTTCTTCTGCCGGACCGTGAAGAGAACGATCCGACCGTTGACCTGATGTCTCGCCGACACCCTCTATCGTCGACCAGAACCTTCTAGGAGGCGCTGATGACGTGCCGGCTGTCTAGCAGCCGGCAACTTCAGAAGTCGAAGTTACTTCTTCTTCTTCGCGACCTTGCGGGTCTTCTTCGCAGTCTTCTTCACTGCGCTCTTCGCCTTCTTCGCCTTCTTCGCTTTCTTGGCCATGTTGCCCTCCGATGTGTGAGATGGCTTTAATCGCTGCGTGCACTCGGGGATCGAGATGCACACTCATCCCGAATACACCAACACGACGAAAAAAACAGCTTCTCGCTTAAAGAAGTGTTGACGCAGCAAGGCGCGTGCGCTTGGCCAGCGCGACGCAAGCACACTGCATGACGCGTTCGCGCGATCGCGGAGAGCGGGCGCATCATCGGCGTTTGCGAGAGTAATGATTGCAAGAAAACACTATGCAGAAAGTATTTTCCTGCACTCACGCATTGCGCATGACCGGCGCGACGACGCGTGTCGCGACGCGCGGGATCGCCTCGCGAAGGCGTTTCGCGGACTCTGAGTCGCAGATTTTGGCAACGAAAATATTTTCATGCTTAACGGCGCGAGCGCTCGTCGGAGCGTGTGCAAGCCGCCGTTTTGCGCGAATCGCGTGACGGCGATTCGGTCGCCGCGGAGCTGTCGATCGGGATGAAGTTTGCCGCCGAGGACGCGCGCGAGCGTCGCATCGCGAACCGAAGGCGAGGTGACGAAGCGTGTCCGTCACCTCGTCCGAACGCGTGAGGCTAGACGCCGAGCTTGGACTTGAGCAGCTCGTTGACGCTTTGCGGGTTGGCCTTGCCGCCGGACGCCTTCATCACCTGGCCGACGAACCAGCCGAGCGACTGCGGCTTGTCCTTGACCTGCGCGGCCTTGTCGGGATTGGCCGCGATGATGTCGTCGACCACCTTCTCGATCGCCGAGAGGTCGGTGACCTGCTTCATGCCGCGGCTCTCCACCAGCGCGCGGGGATCGCCGCCTTCCTGCCAGACGATCTCGAACAGATCCTTGGCGATCTTGCCTGAGATCGTGCCCTCGCCGATCAGGTCGATGATCCCTGAGAGCTGCTCGGCGCTGACGGGAGAGTCCGTAATATCCCGGCCTTCCTTGTTGAGACGGCCGAACAGCTCGTTGATCACCCAGTTCGCCGCCATCTTGCCGTCGCGGGCGCGGTTGCCGAGCCTGTCGAGCACGGTCTCGTAGAACACCGCGCTCTCGCGCTCGGCGACCAGCACGCTCGCGTCGTAGGCCGACAGGCCGAAATCGGCGACGAAGCGCGTCTTCTTCTGGTCCGGCAGCTCGGGCAGCTTCGCCTTCAGCTCGTCGACGAGGTCTTGCGAGAACTCCAGCGGCAGCAGATCGGGATCGGGGAAGTAGCGGTAGTCATGCGCCTCTTCCTTCGACCGCATCGAGCGCGTCTCGCCCTTGTTGGGGTCGTAGAGCCGCGTTTCCTGGTCGATCTGCCCGCCGTCCTCGAGGATCTCGATCTGGCGCCGCGCCTCGTACTCGATCGCCTGTCCGATGAAGTTGATCGAGTTCATGTTCTTGATCTCGCAGCGGGTGCCGAGCGGCGCGCCCGGCTTGCGCACGGAGACGTTGACGTCGGCGCGCAAGGATCCCTTCTCCATGTCGCCGTCACAGGTGCCGAGATAGCGCAGGATCGAGCGCAGCTTGGTCACATAGGCCTTGGCCTGCTCGGCATCGCGGATGTCGGGCTTGGAGACGATCTCCATCAGCGCCACGCCGCAGCGGTTGAGATCGACAAAGGACATGGTCGGCGACTGGTCATGCAGCAACTTGCCCGCATCCTGCTCCAGATGCAGCCGCTCGATACCGATGGTGGCCGTCTTGCCGCCGTCCAGCTCGACGACGACCTCGCCCTCGCCGACGATCGGCGACTTGTACTGGCTGATCTGGTAGCCCTGCGGCGAGTCCGGATAGAAATAGTTCTTGCGGTCGAACACCGAGCGCAGATTGATCTTTGCGTTGAGACCGAGCCCGGTCCGGACAGCCTGCCTGACGCATTCCTCGTTGATCACAGGCAGCATGCCCGGCATCGCGGCGTCCACCAGCGACACGTGGCTGTTCGGCTCGCCGCCGAACGTGGTGGAGGCACCCGAGAACAGCTTCGAGTTCGACGTCACCTGGGCATGGATCTCCATGCCGATGACCATCTCCCAGTCGCCGGTTGAGCCTTTGAGCAGTTTGTGAGGTGTCGCGTCAGCGTTCATGGCGAAGATATCGTTCTGTGCTGGAGGATGCGGGTCGGACCCCGGCCAGGCGGGAGCTACCACGCTAACTAATTAAGCCGGCGCGGAAAGCGATGCAACCTGGCCCCCGCTCCCCAACCGGCCGAATTGGGCGTGAAACTGCACGCAATCCGTGCCATGACAACCCTAAATGGATCGAGGCGGGAGGGACATGATGGGCGAGCTATCGCTCCGGATGACTGACGGGACGCATATCGTTGTGCCGGCCACGCTCGGCGCCATCACCACTTATGTCATCCTCGAGCAGGAATCGTGGTTCGAGAAGGAGACGGCGTTTCTCGCAAGCTGGCTAAAGCCGGGCATGACCGTGCTCGACATCGGGGCCAATCTCGGCGTCTACAGCCTGCCGATGGCGCGGTTGCTCGCGCCTCATGGCCAGGTGTTCGCCTATGAACCAGCCAGCGAGCCGCGCCGCCTGCTCGCGCTCAGCAAGGCCAAGAACGAGGCCACCAACCTGCATGTCGTCGCCGCCGCGCTGTCCGACGGTGAGCGCGAGGGTCAGCTGGTGCTGGGCAGCTCCAGCGAGCTCAACTCGCTGCAAGGCAGCGGTCCCAGCGAAAGCGTTCAGATCACGTCGCTCGACGCCGAACAGAAGTCAAGGAACTGGGGCGCCATCGACTTCGTCAAGATCGACGCGGAAGGAGAGGAAGAGCGCATTCTGGCCGGCGCGCAGGCATTTTTTTCCGAGCACTCGCCCCTGGTGATGTTCGAGATCAAAGCCGGCGAGAAGCACAACGACGGCCTGCCGGCAGCGTTCGCCAGTCTCGGCTTCGGCATCTACCGGCTTCTCGGCGGCGCACCCGTCCTGGTACCGGTCAAGATCGGCGAGCCGCTCGATCCCTACGAGCTCAACCTGTTCGCAGCCAAACCCGAGCGCGCCGCAGCACTCGCAGGCGAGGGTTTCCTGATCGAGACCATTCCGGTGTGGGAGCCCGACGACACCGCACGCGACTGGGCGCTTGCGCAGTTCAAGGCGCAATCCTTTGCGCCGATTTTCAATGCGCTGCCCGGCGGCGCCGCGGCTCAGGACCCGATCTATCGCGACGCTCTTGCCGGCTATGCGATCTGGCGCTCCCAGGAGCACGCATGGCCTCAGCGTTACGCGGCGCTGAAGTTCGCTTGCGATACGCTCGGCGCGCTCTGTCAGCAGCAAGCTTCGCTGTCGCGCCTTTCGACGCTCGCCCGCATCGCCTCGGACATCGGCAACCGCACGATGGCCGTCAACGCGCTGCGGTTCGTGGCGGAGGTGCTCAAGGGCGGCAAAGGCCGCATCCTGGAACCATTCTGGCCGGCAAGTCCGAGGTTCGACCATCTTGCGCCCGGGGACAACGTCGTCGGCTGGTTCGTGGCTGCAGCGCTCGAGCGGTTCGAACAGCTCGCGTCGTTCTCCTCATGCTTTGCACCGCCTTCCGTCGATCTCGACTGGCTGGCAAAGCAGCCGCTGGTTGCCACCGAGATCGAACGCCGCCGTGTTCTCCAGCGGGCACGCGCAGGTCAAAAGGTCGCGGTGCCATCGCGTCTGCGCAGGGCGGCGCCGGACCACCTCAACGCCGCGGCCTGGCGCGCCGGCGTAGTGCCCAACACGAGCCTGTGAAGGCTCAGGCGCGCCCCGTTTCGAGCAGCGCCGCCGCGATCCGCTGCCACTCCGCTTCCAGCGAATCCTTTGCCGCCGGCTGGCCGGCCTGGCGGTACCAGTAGCCGGCGTTACCGAGATCGCCTTCGACGCGGTGGAGATAGGCGTGCACCCAGGCGGCCTCGCGGCTGCTCTCGTCCTGGACGATCTTGTGCGCGCGGTCCCAGTCGCCCTTCGCCGCCCACCAGAGACCGGCGAGCGGCGCGTTCAGGTCCGGCGCCGGCGCTGCGCCGTCGAGGCTCGCGATGAAGGCGGCGACATTCACCACCACCTCGCGGGCGTGAAGCGGCCGGCGGCCTGCTCGATCACCTCGCCGAGCGAGAACAGCGTCTCCTCGTCGAAGGGACGGCCGATCAATTGCAGGCCGAGCGGCAGGCCCTGCGCGTCCTTGCCGGCGGGCACGGCGATCCCGGGCAGGCCCGCCATGTTCACGGTCACCGTGAAGATGTCGTTGAGATACATCTCGACCGGGTCGGCGCCGCCCTTCTCGCCGATGCCGAAGGCCGCCGACGGCGTCGCCGGCGTCAGGATCGCGTTGACGCCCTTGGCGAAGCAATCCTCGAAGTCCTTCTTGATCAGCGTGCGCACCTTCTGCGCGCGCAGATAATAGGCGTCGTAATAGCCGGCCGAGAGCACGTAGGTGCCGATCATGACGCGGCGGCGCACTTCGGCGCCAAAGCCTTCGGCGCGGGTGTTCTCGTACAGCTCGATGATGTTTTTGCCCTGATCGCGCAGGCCGTAGCGCACGCCGTCGTAGCGCGCGAGGTTGGACGACGCCTCCGCCGGTGCCACGATGTAATAGGCCGGCAGCGCATATTTGGTGTGCGGCAGCGACACTTCGACCAGCTCGGCGCCGGCCGCCTTCAGCCAGGCCGCGCCCTCGCTCCACAGCTTCTCGATCTCGGCCGGCATGCCGTCGAGACGATATTCCTTGGGGATGCCGATCTTGATGCCCTTCACGGACTTGCCGATCGCGGCCTCATAGTCCGGCACGGGAATGTCGACCGACGTCGTGTCCTTCGGATCGTGCCCGGCCATCGAGCGCAGCAGCATCGCGCTGTCGCGCACGCTGCGCGCGATGGGACCTGCCTGGTCGAGCGAGGAGGCAAAGGCGACGATGCCCCAGCGCGAGCAGCGACCGTAGGTCGGCTTGATGCCGACGGTCGCGGTGAACGCCGCCGGCTGGCGGATCGAGCCGCCGGTGTCGGTCGCGGTCGCGCCCATGCACAGCAGCGCCGCCACGGCCGAGGCCGAACCACCGGACGAGCCGCCCGGCACCAGCGTCGTGTTGCTGCCGTCACGCCGCCACGGATTGCCGACGGGACCGAAGCACGAGGTCTCGTTGGCCGAGCCCATCGCGAACTCGTCATTGTTGAGCTTGCCGAGCATCACCGCGCCGTCGCGCCAGAGCTGCGAGGTGATGGTGGACTCGTAGGTCGGCACGAAATTGCCGAGGATCTTCGAGCACGCCGTGGTGCGCACGCCCTTGGTCGCGAACAGGTCCTTGATGCCCAGCGGGATGCCGGCGAGCGGGCCGCCCTCACCCTTGGCGATCTTCTCGTCCACGGCCTTCGCCATGTCACGCGCCTGGTCGGGCGTCTCCATGACGAAGGCATTGAGCACGCGCGCGGCTTCGATCGCGGACAGATGCGCGTCGGTCAGCTCGAGTGACGTGAAAGTCTTGGCCGCGAGACCCTTGCGGGCCTCGGCGAGCGTCAGTGATGTCAAATCGGTCATTTATTGATCGGGCTGCAGAAGAACGGAGACAGGGTTTTGTCGTTGGCCGGATCGTCCTTCTTGGCGGCCGCTTTGGCGGCGGCCTCGATCTCGTCGAGCACGGCATTGACGGCGACATTGGGATCGGCAGCCTTGCCCTGCCGCTCCATCTTGTCGAGATAGTTCATGTAGGCCTGGTAGGCCTTCTCATCGTCGCAAAGCAGGCACATCGGACAACGTCCTGAATTAGAGACTTACTCGACGACCTTCGGCACCAGGAAGAAGTGACCTTCGGTCGCGGGCGCGTTGGCAACGATATCGTCGGCGACCTCGCCGTCGTTGACCACGTCCTGCCGCTTCTTCATCTGCATCGGGGTGACCGAGGTCATGGGCTCCACGCCCTCGACATTGACCTCCGAGAGCTGCTCGACAAAGGCGAGCATGGCGTTGAGCTCGCCCTGCAGATGCGGAACCTCGTCCTCGGAAACCGCGATGCGCGCCAGATGCGCGATGCGGCGGACGGTAGTGGCGTCGACGGACATTATATAAGGCCTCTCACGGCAAAACCTAACCGCCGTATAGCAGAGGCCGCTTTTGCGCCGCAACCGGCGCTCCCGCCTATCTCCCGCCTATCCAGCGAGCGCCTTAAGGCGAGCCAAGGCCGATTTGGCCAGATCCCGGGTCAATTCGGCCGCGGGGATCTCGCGGCCCAGGGCGACGGCCTGGCCGGCCCAGAGGTTGGTGAAATCCACCCTGCCCTGCTTTTCGGCAGCCGCCTTGAGCGGCCCCAGTGCGGTCGCGGCATGGGGAAAGGGAGGCGCATCGGGCGAGATCGGGCCCGCCTCGCGCATCAGGCGGTTCTGCACGCCCCGCGCCGGACGGCCGGTCATGACATTGGTGATGACGGTGGAATCGTCACGCGCTTCAGAAAGCGCCTTGCGGCCACCCGCGCTGACCTTGGATTCCGGGCAGCGCAGAAACGCGCTGCCGATCTGCACGCCGGAGGCACCGAGCGCAAGGGCCGCGGCAATGCCGCGCCCGTCGGCGATGCCACCGGCCGCGATCACCGGCACCTTCACGGCATCGGCGACCTGCGGCACCAGTGCGAAGGTGCCGGGCTGCTCGGCAATCTTGTCGGTCAGGAACATGCCGCGATGGCCGCCCGCCTCGGCGCCTTGCGCGATCACGGCGTCGGCGCCGTGCTGCTCGAGCCAGACCGCTTCCTTCACCGTCGTGGCGGAGGAGATGACGAGACAGCCGGCCGCCTTGACGCGCTTGAGCAGCGCTTGCTCCGGCAGACCGAAATGGAAGCTGACGACCTCCGGCTTCAGCTCCTCGACGACCTCGCAGAAGGCTGCGTCGAATGGCGCACGGTTGGCCGCGGCGATCGGTGCCGCCGGATCGAGGCCATGTTCAGTGTAATAGAGGGCGAGCCGCTGCTTCCACCGCGCTTCGGCATCCGTCGTGAGATCGACCGGCGTATGGCAGAAGAAGTTCATGTTGACCGGCGCCTTCACGCGCTGGCGGATGAGACCAACCTGCTCGCGCGCCTTCTCCGCCGAGATCATCGCGCAGGGCAGCGACCCCAGCGCCCCGCCCTGTGCAGCCGCGATCACCAGCTCCGCATCCATCACGCCGGCCATCGGCGCCAGCACGATCGGGAATTCGGTCTTGAAGAGGTCGATCAGTCGACGGTCAGGCCACATGGTTCTCGCCTCATGTTCGCTCTTCCCTCTCCCCTTGTGGGAGAGGGTGGATCGCCGCGCAGCGGCGAGACGGGTGAGGGGTTTGCATCCGCGGAGACAGACCCCTCATCCGGCGCGGATTGCATCCGCGCCACCTTCTCCCACAAGGGGAGAAGGAAAAGAAGAAACCGAATTGCGCCGGCCAGCAAGATGCTGCTCGGCTTCGGTCGCGATCCGCTCCACGATCTCGACCGCGGGTGGGATATCATGGATCAGGCCGACGGCCTCGCCCGCGATCACCGCGGCGATGTCGAAATTGCCGGCCGCCTTTGCCGCGGCATACTGCGCCGCGACCGTGGCGACATTCTGCATCAGCTCGACCTCGCGCCCGATCCAGCGCCTGGCGTGGTCGTTGACCAGGCACCGGCCGGTAAACGGCGCCGGCCAGACATTGTTGCGTGACAGGTCGAAGATGATGCCGCGCACGGTCGAGCCGCTGCTTGCCGCGCAAATTCGCCGCTTGGCCTCGTCGGCGCCGTCGGCCTCCTCGCTCGCATAGAAGCGCGTGCCGAGCAGCACGCCGCTCGCGCCCAGCATCATCATGGCGGCGAGACCGCGCCCGTCGGCGATGCCGCCGGCCGCCACCACGGGCACACGGCCCGCCGCGAGATCGACGATGGCAGGCACGAGATCGATGCTGGTGCGTGACGCGCCGTGACCGCCCGCCTCCGTGCCCTGCGCGACCAGGATATCGGCGCCGGCATCGAGCGCCTGCCGCGCCATTGCCTCGTCCTGCACCTGGCAGATCAGGCGCGCTCCCGCGGATCTGATCTTGGGTGCGAACGGCGCGGGATCGCCGAAGGACAGCATGATCGCGGATGGTCTGGCGGCGAGCGCGATGTCGAGCAGCTCGGGCCGCTTGGCGAGGCTCCAGGTGATGAAGCCGACACCGAACGGCGCGCGCAGGCCGGCGAGCAGAGCGGTCTCCCGCTCCAGCCAGATCCTCTCGCCGTAGCCGCCGCCCAGAATGCCGAAGCCTCCGGCGCGGCTGACGGCGGCCACCAGACGGCTGCCCGCGACGACATCCATCGGCGCCAGCAAGATGGGATGCCTGATCTCCAGCAGGCTCGTCAGCGGCGTCGCAATGGGCATGGCTCTCCCCGATCTGGACAGTGAGACTAAGCGCGACTAGCATTCTCGAAAAATGAATTGTTGCGAACGCTGCCATCACAAAAGCGAAACGACGCCATGGAACTCAGCGATATCCAGACCTTCGCCGCCGTCGCCCGTACCGGCGGCATCACCCGCGCTGCCGAGGAGCTCAACACGGTGCAGTCCAACGTCACCCAGCGCGTGAAGGCGCTGGAGGCGGAGATCGGCACGCCGCTGTTCGAACGCCACAGCCGCGGCATGACGCTGACCGGCGCCGGCAAACGCCTCCTGCCCTACGCGCAACGGATGGCCGCGCTATCGCGCGAGGCCGTGCTCGCCGCACGCGACGACGGCGAGCCGAAGGGACCGCTGGCGATCGGTTCGATGGAAACGACGGCCGCCGTGCGGCTGCCGCCGCTGCTCGCCGATTTCCACCGCCGCTTCCCGGCCGTGCGCCTCTCCTTGCGCACGGCGACGACGGCCGACCTCGTCGCTGGCGTGCTCGAAGGCACGCTCGACGGCGCCTTCGTCGCAGGTCCCATCGCGCATGCCGACCTCACCGCGACCAGCGCGTTCCGCGAAGAGCTGGTGCTGGTCAGCGCGCGGCGCTGGAGCTCGCTCGCGGAGCTGCGCGCCGGCACGCCGGAGTCCGGTCCGACGGCGCTGGTGTTCCGCACCGGCTGCACCTATCGCCAGCGGCTTGAGCAGATCTTCGTCGAGTTCGGCTGGCCGTCGGCCGCACGCTTCGAGCTCGGCACGCTCGACGGCATGATCGGCTGCGTCGCCGCCGACATGGGCGTGACGCTGCTGCCGCGCACGGTGGTCGAGCGCAGCGCGATGAACGGCAGCGTGTCGATCCACCCGCTGAGCACCTCGCACGCGCGCGTCGAGACGCTCTTCATCCAGCGCGGCGCCGGACATCAATACAGCGCGCTTCAAGGCTTTGCGGCCTGCCTGAAGACGGATGACGACGTCATCGCGGCCTGACGCAGGCGCGGGTGTTCCACGCCGCGAAATTCACTGTCACAAATCTGTCGTACTTGAATCGATCCAAGCGGCGCGCAGCTGATGCTGCGTTCAGCCGTCGCAGCACGGCACATCGAAAAGCTTTGAAGGCCGCGGATTTTCTACGTTAGGATGCGCGACTAGCCAGCGCAAAAACCATAACGAAGCCAAAACATCGGGAGGACTATCGATGCGCAATACGCTCGTGTTGTGCTGTGTCGCTGCGTTGTCGGCGACGATCGAAACAGCAAGCGCCCAGGACTGGACCAAATCGAAATGGGGGCCGAACGACGAGATCGGCGCCGCCAACTACATGACGCCCGAACTCGTGGTGAAAGCGGCATCGCTGGTGAAGACCGGCAAGACCTACGCACTCGGCATTCCCGTCACGTCCAGCACGCCGGCCTATCCGCCACGCACCTTCAAGATCACCGTGGTGCAGCCGGGACAGGCCGGCAGCCCGGGTCTCGGTCCCAACAAGGCCACCTACAATGACGACATCCTCGACACCTGGGTTGGCATCGGCAGCCAGCTCGACGGGCTCGGCCATCTCGGCGTCGAGCACGTCTATTACAACGGCAACAAGCTCGCCGATTTCGCCGATCCGAACGGGCTGAAGAAGCTCGGCATCGAGAAAGTGCCGCCGATGGTCACCCGCGGCGTGCTGCTCGACATGGCCGCCTATTTCAAAACCGACGTGGTGAAGGAAGGCACCGCCTTCAACGTCAAGGAGATCGAGGAAGCCGCCAAGCAGCAGAACGTCGAGATCCGCCAGGGCGACGTCGTGCTGTTCCACACCGGCTGGCTCAGCCTGATCGGCAAGGACGACAAGCGCTACTCGGCCGGCGAGCCGGGTCTCGGCGTCGAAGGCGCGAAGTACCTCACCGGCAAGGGCGTCGTCGCGATCGGCGCCGACACCTGGGCGCTCGAGGTGCTGCCGTTCGAGTCCAAGAACGTGTTCGAGGTGCACCAGATCCTGCTCGCCATGAACGGGACCTACATCCTCGAGAACATGGACACCGCCGCGCTCGCTCGCGACAAGGGCTATGAATTCCTGTTCGTGCTCGGACAGCCGCGCTGGACCGGCGGCGTGCAGGCGATGATCAACCCGATCGCGATCCGCTGACCTGAGACCCGGGCGAGGAACTTGCGGCAGGTCCCTCGCCCGCCCCTTCCGTCAGCGCGGCCTCAGATGCCACCGCCGCAATGCAACCACGGCCCAGATCGCCTCGACGAGACCGAACGGCCAGGCGCCCTGCAGGAAGCCGTAGGCGGAGCCCAGCGCACAGGACATCGCGAATAGCAGCACGAACCGGTGGCTGCGATCCTCCAGGGCATAGCAGACCAGCATCGCCGTCACGGCAAACAGGCCGAATAGTGTCAGTGCATCCATTGTTACCGGTTCACCCCGCAGCGCGACGCGTGTTATGCGCTAACGCCATGCCCGCTCTTATCCTGCCCCTCGTCGACGCTGCAACCCACTGGCCCGAACGCGGAGGGCTGATCGGCCTCGACCTCGGCACCAAGACCATTGGTGTTGCCGTGTCCAATCCGGACCGGCGGCTGGCGACCGGCGTCGAGACCATTCAGCGCAAGCAATTCAAGCAGGACGCGGCGCGGCTCCTGGCGATTGCGACCGAGCGCAAGGTGGTCGGCTTCGTGCTCGGCCTGCCCATCAACATGGACGGCAGCGAGGGCCCGCGCGCGCAATCGACCCGTGCCTTCGCTCGCAACCTCGCCAATCTCACCACGCTCCCCATCGGCCTCTGGGACGAGCGGCTATCGACCGCGGCGGTCGAACGCGAATTGATCGGCATGGATGTCAGCCGGGCCAAGCGCGCCGAAGTGATCGACGAGCACGCCGCGATCTTCATCCTGCAAGGCGCGCTCGACCGGCTCGCCAATTTGCGTTCAACCTGACCCCGGAAGCGGCAAGATGGCATCGCCGGCGAGCCTAGGGATTTCGACCGTCGCGGCCGTCGGCGCTTTGCTCCTTGTCCTCGCCGCGCCGCGCTCCCTTGCCGCCGACGACCATGCCATGTCGGAGCTCAAGGGCACGTGGTCCGGGACGTTCAATCAGTATTCGCATGACATCAACGGCAGCTTCCCGGTCAAGCTGACCATCGAAGCCATCTCCGGAACCGAATTCACGGGCACCATGGACTGGCCGACCTTCGACAATACCCGGACAAGGGTGAAGGGAATGGTCGACGGCACGCTGATCAAATGGACCGAGACAGAATATCTGAGAGGCGACGACGCCGTCCTCGGCGGACTTTACGTCGCGCATTTCAAGGCGGACGACGAGATCGGCGGCGACTGGATGGACCCGAAGCACACCATCACGCCAAAGGGCCCCCGCTACGGGACGCGAGGAGCCGACTTCGTTCTGAAAAAGGAATAGGCGCCCGCCATGGCCGTCGTGATCGCGGCGCTGCTGCCGGTCTTCATCCTCATCGTGCTCGGCGTCGTGCTCCGGCACAGCCTGATGCGGCTGGATACGCAATGGCACGGGCTGGAGCGGCTGACCTATTTCGTGCTGTTTCCGATGCTGCTGATCCAGACGCTGGTGAAGGCCGACCTTTCCAAGGTGCCGGTCGCCGGCGTCGGCGGCGCGCTGCTGCTGTCGGCGCTGGCGATGTCGCTGCTCTGCCTCGCACTGCGCCCCGCGCTGGCGCGGCTCGACATCGACGGCCCCGCCTTCACCTCGATCTTCCAGGGCGCGACGCGCTGGCAGACCTATGTGGCGCTCTCCGTCTCCGCCAACATGTTCGGCGATGTCGGGCTGGCGCTGGCATCCGTCGCGATGGTCGCGATCATCCCGCTGGTCAACGTGTTCAGCGTCGCCGTGCTCGCCCATTATGCCGCGCCGGAAAAACAGTCCGCACGCGCGATCGTGACGACGGTGATCCGCAATCCTCTGATATGGGCCTGCGCGATCGGCCTCCTCGTCAATCTCATGCACCTGCCGCTGCCGAACATCTGGCATGAAGTTGCGGACGCGCTGAGCCGGTCATCCCTGGCGATCGGCCTGCTCGTCACCGGTGCGGGCCTGCATCTGAAGGGCCTCCTGCGTCCCAGCCTGAGTGCGACGATCGGCGTCGCCTTCAAGCTGGTCCTGATGCCTGTGCTGGCGCTGGCACTTGCGGCCTGGTTCGGGCTGTCGGGCAACAGTCTGGCAATCGTCGCGATCTGTGCGGCGGTGCCGACCTCCCCCAGCGCCTATGTGCTGGCCCGCCAGATGGGCGGCGATGCGCCGCTACTGGCGCAGATCATCACACTGCAGACCATCCTGGCGGCGGTCACGATGCCGATCGCGATCGCGCTGGTGGCCTGAGGCGGGCCTGGCGGCGGTTCAGCCCCCCAGCCACATCGTCAGCACCACCGCAGTCATGTTGTTCAGCGCGTGCAGCACGATCGTGAGCCAGAGCGAGTTGGCGCGATGGCGCATGTAGCCGAACCACAGGCCGATGGTGAAGACCTCGGCGAGGAAGTACATGTCGTACTGAAGATGCACGACCGTCCACACCAGCGACGACAGGATGATCGCGCCGGGCACGCGCAGGAAGCTCGCCAACCAGCCGCGATAGAGGAAGCCGCGTGCCAGCACCTCTTCCGACATCGGCGCCGCCACGCTGAAGGCGAACAGCAGCAGGATGGCCGCGCCCTTGTCGCGGCCCGATTGCAACAGATCGGTCATGAAGCCCGGTGTCGCCTCGCGGCCGAGGCTCCGCGACATCGTCTCCCAGGCCAGCACGACCAGGATAAGCCCGACCACGCCGAACAGAAGCTGCTTCCAGGACGGCCAATGCAGCGCGAGATAGTCGACGAAGGAGGCCTTCTTGATGCGGATGGCGAGCCATACCGCCGCCAGCGTCGCCGGCAGGCCCACAATGACCGACAGCGCGAGCGCTGCCGGCTCGCGGCCGACCGACTGGATCGAGGCCATGTCGATCGGAAGGCCGCGCAGCGCGGCCAGCAGCAGGATCGCCCCGACCTGGCCGACGAACATCGCGACGAAGATGAGAAGGCCCCACAGCGCCGTACCGAAGAACTTCCAGACGCGCGGCGCGGGATCCGCGGGCGTCATGATCAGTGGCGGATGCTCGGGATTGAGGGAGTCCATCAGGGGGCTTTCGTCAGGGGCGGCGAAACATCGGAGGGTCGTCATGCCCGGGCTTGTCCCGCCTGCGAGGCCGAAGCCGCTTCGGCGCGGCGAAGGCCCGGGCATCCACGTTCTTCATGCCGCGCAGCAAGACGTGGATGGCCGGGTCAAGCCCGGCCATGACGGAATGGAGAGAGCTCGTCCCTTTCAAGGCAGCGCCCTCTCCAGTAGCGCGCGCACGTCACCGCTCTCAAGCTCCACCGCGCCGTACATGCTGGCGTGGGTGGTGGCGAGGCGCGTGGCCGCGAACAGTTCGGCATGGCGCGGCGACACGCCGTTGAGCGCCGCGGCCGCCGCAAGCAGTGCCAGCTTCTCGACCGCGAGCCGCGCGACGCGCTCGCCGTCGGCGCGGCGGAAGGTCTTGCCGATAAACGCCGCCGCCTCGCCTGTCCCCGGCAGAGCTTTGGTCTCGGCGGCAAGCGATTGCAGCACCGCCGTCGCCGCCTCCGGCTCGCGCGAGAGCGCGCGCAGCACGTCGAGGCACATCACGTTGCCCGAGCCTTCCCAGATCGCGTTGACCGGCGACTCCCGGTAGTGGCGCGCCAGAATGCCGTCCTCGACATAGCCGTTGCCGCCCAGGCATTCCATCGCCTCGTAGAGGAAAGCGGGCGCGCTCTTGCAGGTCCAGTATTTGATCGCGGGCGTGAGCAGCCGCATATAGGCGGCCTCCGCCGCATCGTGCGGGGTGCGATCGAAGGCGCGGCAGAGCCGCATCACCAGGGCGACGCTGGCCTCCACATGCAGCGCCATGTCCGACAGCACCGCCTGCATCAAGGGCTGATCGGCCAGATGCTTCTGGAACACGCTGCGGTGACGCGCATGATGCAGCGCATGCGCGAGCCCCGAGCGCATCAGGCCGGTGGAGGCAATCGCGCAATCCTGCCGCGTCAGCTGCACCATCTGGATGATGGTGCGGATGCCCTTGCCCGCCTCGCCGACCGCTTGCGCATAAGCGCCGACGAACTCGACCTCGGAGGACGCATTGGAGCGATTGCCGAGCTTGTCCTTCAGCCGCTGGAACTGGATCGCATTGACGGACCCGTCGGGCGCAAAACGCGGCATGAAGAAGCAGGTCAGCCCCTCATCGGCCTGCGCCAGCACCAGGAACGCATCGCACATCGGCGCCGACATGAACCATTTGTGGCCGGTGATGCGATAGGCGTCGCCGTCACGCACCGCGCGCGTCATGTTGGCGCGCACGTCGGTGCCGCCCTGCTTCTCGGTCATGCCCATGCCGAGCGTCATGCCGCGCTTGTCCCACCACGGCGCGAATGTCGGATCGTAGCTCTTGGTCGCCAGCACCGGCATCACGCGCGCGAGCAGATCAGGCTGCATCGCCAGCGCGGCGACGGAAGCGCGCGTCATCGTGATGGGACAGAGATGCCCGGTCTCGACTTGCGAGGCGATGTAGAATTTTGCGGCGCGAATGACCTCGGCGGCATCACCCGCCGGCTTCCCCTCCGCCGTCCAGGTCGAATTGTGCACGCCCGCATGCGCGCTATGCGCCATCAGCTCGTGATAGGCAGGATGAAACTCGACCTGGTCGCGGCGATTGCCCTTGGCGTCGAAGCTGCGCAGTTTGGGCTTGTTCTCATTCGCCACGCGCCCGCGATCGGCCATCGCGGCCGAGCCCCAGTGCTTGCCGAACTCGGACAGCTCCCGCTCCGCCGTAGCGCCGCCATTGGCCTTGACCGCCTCGACCAGCGGCCGGTCCACGGCGAACAGATCGACATCCTCGAACGGCGGCGATTGGTTGAAAACCTCGTGAGTTGCGAAGCTGGGCTGGGTCATCTTGCTTCCCCGGCGCGGAATCAGTTCCGCCGCGGCTGGATCGGGAAATCATAGGCCGCCCCGCCTGCGCCCGGCAGGGAAAAATGCCACCACTCCTTCGAATAGTTCACAAAGCCTTGCTTGGCCATCGCAGCCACCAGCCGCTTGCGCCAGGCGCGCTGGTCCGGTGTGATCGACGGTGCTGCGGTATGGCCCTTCGCGTCCGTACAGTCGTAGCCGGTGCCCATGTCCACGCTGCCCTCCGGCGGCCGCGCCTCAACCGGCGCGGTGCAGTCGGCATAGGTTTTCGACGGATCATATTTGCCGGCGTTGTCGGCTTTGAGATCGACCAAGGTGAGATCGAGCGCCGCGCCCGTCGAATGCTGCGAGCGGCTTGCGATGTAGCCGAGGCGAAACAGCTCGGTCTTGGGAATCCTGGGATTGTAGCGCCGCTCGGCGGCCGTCTCACGGCCGTTCTGCGACCACGCGACCATGTCGAGCGAGGCCCGCGCCGGCCGGTAGCAGTCGAACATCTTGAGCGACAGGTTTTGTGCGGCGAGGTCCTGCTGGACCGCCTTCAACCGCAGCCCCACCTCCCGCTTCACCACGCACTCGCCGGCGCCGTAGCCGGCGAGCGGACGGCCGACGAAATTGTTGGACGTGGCGTAGCGGATGTCCTGGATGATGGCCGGATCGATGTCGCGCAGATAGACGAAGCCGCCGGGGAGCGATTGGGCGTGGGCATCGCCAACAAATGCGACGACCAAGAGCGCTGTCAGAGTTGTCTTCAACAAAAGCCTCCACATCGTCATGGCCGGGCTTGTCCCGGCCATCCACGCCCTATTTGCGTCAAATGCGATAGAAGAACGTGGATGCCCGGGACAAGCCCGGGCATGACGGAGAGGATGAGCCCGCACCGACAGATCAGGGGATAACTCCCCGCCCCGGCATTGGCCCTTGCCCCCCCAGCCATCCCCGCCTATAGCTCTCGTTTTAATGACATCGAAATCGACCTTCGTCCTCGGCCACCGGCATTTGCTGGGCATCGAGGGCCTTTCCGCGGCCGACATCACCGGCCTGCTCGACCTGTCCGAAGAATATGTCGAGCTCAACCGCCAGGTTGACAAGAAGCGCACCGTCCTGCGTGGACGGACGCAGGTGAACCTCTTCTTCGAGGCCTCCACCCGGACCCAATCCTCGTTCGAGCTCGCCGGCAAACGGCTTGGCGCCGACGTCATGAACATGTCGGTGTCTTCCTCGTCCATCAAGAAGGGCGAGACGCTGGTCGACACCGCGATGACGCTCAACGCCATGCACCCGGATATCCTGGTGGTTCGGCATCACGCCTCAGGCGCGGTGGAACTGCTGGCCCGCAAGGTTGACGGTTCCGTGATCAACGCCGGTGACGGCGCGCACGAGCATCCGACCCAGGCGCTGCTCGACGCCCTGACCATCCGTCGCAACAAGGGCCGGATCGAGGGCCTCGTGGTCGCGATCTGCGGCGACGTGCTGCATTCGCGTGTGGCCCGCTCCAACATCATCCTGCTCAACACCATGGGCGCCCGCGTCCGCGTCGTCGGCCCTTCCACGCTGCTGCCGACCGGCATCGAGCGGATGGGCGTCGAGGTTGCGCGCGACATGCGCGAGGGACTCAACGGCGCCGATATCGTCATGATGCTGCGGCTCCAGCGCGAGCGCATGAACGGCTCCTTCGTGCCGTCGACCTCCGAATATTTCAACTATTTCGGGCTGGACCAGAAAAAGCTTGGCTATGCCAAGCCGGACGCTCTCGTCATGCATCCCGGCCCGATGAACCGCGGCGTCGAGATCGACACCGCGGTCGCCGACGGCGCGCAATCGCTGATCCGCGAACAGGTCGAGATGGGCGTGGCGGTGCGGATGGCCGTGCTCGAAGCGCTCGCCCGCAACTTGCCGAACGCGTGATGCTCATGCTGACTGACCGCCGTCCCATCCTGCTCGCCAACGCCCGCGTCGTCGATCCCAGCAGGGATTTCGACGGCCCCGGCGATGTCCTGATTGCCGACGGCATCATCCGCGAGACCCGCCGCGGCATCGGCGCCGCCGGCGTCCCCGAGGGCACCGATGTCGTCAACTGCGCCGGCAAGATCGTGGCCCCGGGCCTGATCGACATGAAAGCTTTCGTCGGCGAGCCCGGCTTCAGCCATCGCGAGACCTTTGCCTCCGCGAGCCAGGCGGCCGCGACCGGCGGCATCACCACCATCATCTGCCAGCCCGATACGGAGCCCGTTATCGACAATTCGGCGACGGTGGACTTCGTGATGCGCCGCGCCCGCGACACCGCGATCGTCAACATCCAGCCGATGGCGGCGCTGACCAAGGGTATGCGCGGCGAGGAGATGACCGAGTTCGGCCTGCTCAAGGCCGCCGGCGCCATCGCCTTCAGCGACGGCGACCGAAGCGTCACCAACGCCCAGGTGATGCGCCGGGCCCTGACCTACGCGCGCGATTTCGACGCGCTGATCGTGCATCACGCCGAAGACCCCGATCTCGTCGGCGAAGGCGTCATGAACGAGGGCGAGTTCGCCTCGCGGCTCGGCCTGATGGGCATTCCGAACGCAGCGGAAGCCGTGATGCTGGAACGCGACATGCGCCTCGTCGCGCTGACCGGCGGCCGCTATCACGCCGCCTCGCTGTCCTGCATCGACTCGCTCGACGTCCTGAAGCGCGCCCGCGACGCCGGGCTCGCCGTCAGCGCCTCGGTCTCGATCAATCATCTTGCGCTCAACGAGAACGATATCGGGCCCTACCGGTCGTTCCTGAAGCTGTCGCCGCCGCTGCGCACCGAGGACGACCGCCGCGCACTGGTCGCAGCCGTCGCCTCCGGCCTCATCGACGTCATCATGTCCGACCACAATCCGCAGGACGTCGAGGTCAAGCGCCTGCCATTCGCGGAAGCCGCTCCCGGCGCCGTCGGGCTCGAGACCATGCTGCCCGCCGGCCTGCGTCTGATGCACAATGGCGAGCTGGACCTGAAGACGCTGATCCGGGCGATGTCGACCCGGCCGGCCGAAATTCTGGGCCTGCCCGGTGGAACCCTGCGCGCAGGTAGCCCGGCGGATGTGATCGTGATCGACCCCGACGTCCCCTGGGTGGTCGATCCCGCCGAGCTCAAATCGCCCTGCAAGAACACCCCGTTCGACGAGGCCCGCTTTACAGGCCGCGTGGTGCGCACCATTGTCGGCGGACGGACGGTCTACGAGCATGTCTAGGGTGACGGTATTGGGTGTCGCCCTGCACCGCGGCAGCGGATCGGGACAGGATCATGCGTGGCGTCGCAGTTCAGCATGGAGATGCGGCCAAAGGATTTGCAGCCATGGGTCTTGAAGCATTTTTGCCGGTGGCGCTCCTCATCGGCTACCTCCTCGGCTCGATTCCGTTCGGGCTGATCCTGACCAGGCTCGCCGGCACGCAAGATATCCGCTCGATCGGCTCCGGCAGCATCGGCGCCACCAATGTGCTGCGCACGGGACGCAAGAGCCTTGCTGCGGGCACCCTCTTGCTCGATGCGTTGAAGGGCACCGTGGCAGTCGTGATCGCCGGCTCCATCGCCGGCCCCAATGCCGCGATGGTGGCGGGCCTCGGCGCCTTCCTCGGCCATCTCTTCCCGGTCTGGCTCAAGTTCAAGGGCGGAAAGGGTGTCGCCGTCTATATCGGCATCCTGCTCGGCCTGTTCTGGCCGGCCGCGGTGGTGTTCTGCCTGCTCTGGTTGGCTACCGCCTTCACCACGCGTTATTCGTCGCTCTCGGCGCTGGTGGCATCCTTCATCACGCCAATTTTCCTGTGGTGGTTCGGCCACCTCGCATTGTCTGCGCTGTTCGCCGTGCTGACGCTGCTGCTGTTCTACGCGCATCGCGAGAACATCAAGCGGCTGCAATCGGGCAAGGAAAGCCGCATCGGCGAGAAGGCCTAGAGCGTTTTCGAGCGAAGTGGATACCCGTTCGCGTCAAGAAAACGCGTCAAAACAAAATCTGACGCCGGGAAAAAGTACGGATACCGCCCCGCTCCTTCCGCATTATGCGCCAAATCCTGTTCGCAACTCAAAAGCCAGTCGTGGCCAGAGTGGCGAACGAGTTCCATGCCTGTCATCCTGACAGCGCAAAAGGCGTTACGCGGTTGCTCAGAATGAGCGAGAAGATGGTCGGCGCGCATATCGACGGTGGTTCGCAAGCTGCGCCACGCACTGCGGCGAGCCGACTGCTGTCCATGACGGACATCTGGTCCGATGCGCCCTCGCCGCCACCGGCTCCAGAGCCCGCCGCCGTCCCATCGCCAGCGCCGCCGCCCGCGTCCGTTGCGCAAACGCCGCAGCGCGTCGAGACCGCGACCGTCGCCGCGCCTGTCGCGCGCGAGGTCCCTTCAAGACAATGGCCACCGCGAAAACTTTCGCTGGCGCTGCAGGGCGGCGGCAGCTTTGCCGCCTTCACCTGGGGCGTGCTGGAGCGGCTCTTGGAAGAGCCTGATATCGAGATCGACACGATCAGCGGCGCCAGCGCCGGCGCCGTCAATGCACTGCTGCTCGCCTGCGGCCTCGCCGAGGGCGGCCGTGAAGCTGCACGCTCGCGGCTGAACCGGTTCTGGGTCCGCCTGATGCACGAGGCCTCGTTCCGCTCGCTGATGCTGGTCGGCGGCTTTTCGCCGACGGGAAGCTCGGTCGCGTTCGGGCCGACGCTGCGCTCGGGCCAGTTCGATCCGTTCGATCTCGATCCGCTGCGGCAGGCGCTGTCGCGCGACATCGATTTCGCGGCGCTGCGCGCGGCGAGGTCGCCAAAGCTCCTGATCGCGGCGACGCGGATCCGCGACGGGCAGCAGCAGATCTTTCGCAATGAGGCCATCACGACCGACGTCGCGCTGGCCTCGACCTGTCCGCCCCTGGTCCACTGCGCCGTCGAGATCGACGGCGAGGCCTATTGGGACGGCGGCTTCGGCGGCAATCCGCCACTGCTGAAGCTGGCGCAGGAGACGGCGGCGACCGACGTGCTGCTGGTCCAGCTCACCCCGTCCCGCGACAGCTACGTGCCGATCACGCTCGCCGCCATCGACCGCCGGCTCGACCAGATCACCGCCAACGCCGTGCTCAATGCCGAGGTCGCGGCGATCGCATGGGCGCAATCGCACGCCGCAACCTCGCTGCGGCTCTCCAGGATCGCGGCGGAAGACTCGATTGAAGGCCTGGCGCAGCGCAGCTCAGCCGATCTCGGCCGCGGCTTCATCCGCCTGCTGCACCGGAGCGGCCGCGAAGCCGCTGGGCGCTGGCTCGGGCAAGGCGCGACAGGCGCCGAGGCCCAGCGCGCCCTGCCCGCTATCGAGCCAGCACTGTCCTGAGCTTTCAACTCAGGCCGCGACGCCGGCCCGTGCAAGCGTCTCGCTCAGCGGCTCGATCGCCATCCGGTAGCCGGCGAGCCGCGCCACCGGAGCAAGGAGAGCGAACAGCAGCTTCTGAAGCCAGATCGGCACGCCGGCGAGATAGAGATGATCGCGATAGGTGTGCAGCACCAACGCGATCAGAAGAAAGTTCGCCTCGCCGGCACTCGAAAACCACGCGGGCTGCTTGACCGTGAGCGTGGCGAAATTGGCGAAGAAGCGCAGATGCTGCTGCGCCGGGACGAAGGAGATCTCGAGATCGGCATTGCTCTCGCCGACATTGGCAAAATAATGCGGCCGGCCGCGGGGCACGATCGCGGTGCCGCCGGCATCGACCAGTTGCTCGCGCCCGTCGACGACGACCTTGATGCGCCCGCTCTTGACCGCAAAGTGTTCGTCCGCGCCGGGATGAACGTGCACCAGCGCATTGCCGCCGCCCGAGCCGCCTTTTTCGAGGATCACCCCGAAGCGCCCGACGCCGGGATTGTCGAGCGGTCCTGAGAAGACAAAAGTCTCCTTGTTGAAGGCATTGCGCAGCCGCGTGCCGCGGGCGATCTCGGTCAGCATGTTTGCTTCTCCTTGCAATCCAGGGAGATGCGCTGGTAGCGGCCTAGGCGACGAAGGTATTGTAAAAATCCGACGCCGCGAGCTCGGCGTTCCAGGCCCTTACGTTGGCGATCGACGACTGACGGCAGAACGCCTCCGGCGAAGCGTACGCGAGCGTGCGGAAATCGCGGATCAGATGCGCCTGGTCGGTAAAACCGGTCGCGTGCGCGACATCGGCCCAGTCGGAACCAGCCCGGCGCGCGGCAATCGCCCGCTGCATCCGCTCGATCCGCGCAAACTGCTTTGCGCTTGCACCGGTCTCGGCCTTGAAGCGCCGCTGCAGGCTACGCTCGCCGATGTCGAGATCGCCGGCAAGCCTGCGCATGGAGATCGCCGGATCCCGCCTGATCGCGCGCATCGCCTGCGCGACCAGCGGATCGAGACGGCCGGGCCCTGTCCTCGTCCGGAGGAAGTCTCGCATGCAGGTCACGCGCGCGGCCGCGCTGCCGGCCTCCGCGAGCTGTTCTTCGAGCAGCGCGGCAGCGCCATCGCCAAAAATGTCCGACAGATCGATGCTGGCATCGAGCAGATCGGCAGGCTTCACGCCGAGCACGCGGTCGGCCGCGTCGGCCTTGAGCCGCACCGACACGACGCCGAGCGAACCGCTCGGCTTCAGCACTGCTGCGCGGGTATGCATGCCGTTGATGGTGCGCTTGTAGACGCCGCGTTGCGAGGCCATCGGCGCGCGATAGTGCACGATCAGGACTGGCGACGGCGTCGGCAGAACCTTGATGGTCCGTGCGCAGGCGGCTGCGGCATCGTCGAGATCGGCATCCCAGAGGGACTCGACGATGTCGCCGAGTCCCTCGCCCGCGCCGAAAAATTGCGAGCTGCGTGGGGTCTGTTTGTCTGGGAGAGCCATGAGTTCAGTTGGTCGGCTCAGCCCGGGCGCGGTTGCATCCTTCGCGCTCAAATAAAGTTGAGGTGCCCCGCGTCAGGCCCGCGCCAGCGCATCCTCCAGGAACCACGCCGTCGCGAGCGCGCCCGGATCGTTGCCGAAGCGCGCGATCACCTGCACGCCGATTGGCAGGCCATTAACCTTCAGCACCGGCACGTTGACGCAAGGATTGCCCATCAGCGTCCAGAGCCTGTTGTACCGGGGGTCGCCGGTGCTCGCGAGCTCCTTGGCCGGCGCCGTGCCGGGCGCCGAATAGGTCAGGAGCACGTCGAAACCTTCGAACAGCTCGCCGAGCTCGCGGCGACCGCGGCGGCTGATCCGGCGCGCCTCGTCATAATCCTTCGGCGTCAGGCCGACCGTCGCATCGAGACTGGCGCGCAGCATCGGCGCGATCTCGTCGTGATGCTCGGAAAACTCCCAGGCGAGGGCGCGATGCGCCTCAAAGTCCTGGACGATCGGATGGATGCGCCAGGCCTCCTGCACCGCTTCGGGCAGGTCGATGATCTGCACGCTGGCGCCGGCGCGCTCGGCCGCCTTGATCGCGGCTTGCAGGCCCTCTTCAGCGGCCGGCTCGACAGCGCCTGCGAACTCCTGCCTGACCACGCCGATGCGCGGTGCCTTGGCCGGGACGATGCCGGAGAATTCGCTGCGGCCGGTCATCGCCAGCAGTCCGCGCGCGAGATCCTCCGCGCGCGCGCCGAACAGGCCGACCGTGTCGAGCGCCCACGAATAGCACTTCACGCCGACCGTCGGCAGCATCCGGAACGACGGCTTGATCGCGGCCGTCCCGCAATAGGCGGCGGGCCGGATCACCGAGCCGCCGGTCTGGGTGCCCAGCGCCAGCGGGATCATGCCGGCGCCAACCGCCGCCGCCGAGCCCGAGGACGAGCCGCCGGGCGTATGGCCAAGATTGTGCGGATTGAGCGTCGGCGTCGGATCGCGCGAGGCGAACGCCGTGGTCGTGGTCTTGCCGATGATGGTGGCGCCCGCCCGCTTCAGCATCATCACGACCGGCGCGTCCGAACGCGGCTGCCAGCCGCGATAGATCTGCGAGCCCATCTCGGTCGGCATATTGGCGGTGTCGATGATGTCCTTGATGCCGACGGCGATGCCGCGCAACGGGCCGGAGGCTTGCGCTCTTGCCGATTTGTCGTGGCGGACGAAGGCATGGACCTCCTTCTCCCGCGCCTCGATCGCCGCGTGCGATTGGGCGATGGCGGCATCGGGCGAAAGCTCGCCCGCTTCAATGCGGCGCTGGAGGTCGGCGAGTGAGATCATGGCAATACCCTTCTTATTGGTATCGCTTTTAGCATCGGGGCAAAGTCGCGCAAACGCATGTAGACGCGGTCGATCCATGCGTGAAATCGAGCGAGACCAACGGCGCGACCAGAGCGTCCGCCTCCGTGACATCGCGCCGTCAGGATCAAAATTGGAAACAATGACTTTCAATCATTTCTATTTCGGCTGCAATTGGATCGGGCCAGTTTGTGGACACAGGCCGAGCGGCGCGCCGTCGGCCCCCAACAAGCACAGGAGCGACTACCATGGATACGACCCGTTATGCTTCTCTCGTGGGCCGGCTGCTGATCGGCGTCCCCTTCGCAATGAGCGGCTTCAGCAAGCTCGCCGCTTATGGTGCGACGACCGCCTACATCGCCTCCGCAGGATTGCCGGTGCCGCCGTTGGCCTATGCGATCGCGGTTCTCGTCGAGCTCGGTGGCGGCCTGCTGCTGATCGCCGGCTATCAGGCGCGCTCGGTCGCGCTGGCGATGGCGGTGTTCTCGCTGGCCGCAGCGGTCTCCTTCCACAACAACTTCGCCGACCAGAACCAGATGATCCATTTCCTCAAGAACGTGATGATGGCGGGCGGCCTGCTTCAGATCTTCGCCTTCGGCGCCGGTGCGCTCAGCCTTGACGCGCGCGTCTCGCGGAACGGCGTCGCCGTCGCTCAGCCGGCGCACGCGCGCTGAATGGACGACCCTCCGGAGGACCCGTCGGACGACGTCGGGTCTTCTCGCCGTGCCTCTGAAGCCTGATCAAGCGCACGTCGCTGTTGCCCACGCCCTCAGGTTGTTCCATGCTGTGCCTGCAAGGAGACACCGTGGACGCCATCAACCCCAGTGTGGAGCTGACCGAGACTGAGCGGATCGACCGCCTGCGGCTGATCCGCTCCGACAATGTCGGGCCGCGCACCTTCCGCTCGCTGGTCGATCATTTCGGCACCGCGCGCGCCGCGCTCGAGCGGCTGCCGGATCTCGCGCGCCGCGGCGGCGCGGCGCGGTCGGGGCGCATCTGTAGTGCGGACGAGGCGAAAGCCGAGCTCGCCGCCAGCCGCAAATTCGGCATCGCCTGGCTCGCGCCCGGCGAGGACGGCTATCCGGCGCGGCTTTCGACGCTCGACGACGCCCCGCCGCTGCTCGCGGTGCGCGGCGACACCAAAACCTTGATGCGGCCGATGATCGCGATCGTCGGCTCGCGCAACGCTTCCGGCGCCGGGCTGAAGTTCGCCGGGCAGCTCGCACGTGAGCTTGGCGAAGCCGGCTTCATCATCATCTCCGGGCTCGCCCGCGGCGTCGATCAGGCCGCGCATCGCATGAGCGTCGCGAGCGGAACGATCGCCGTGCTCGCCGGCGGACATGACTGCATCTATCCGCCCGAGCATGGCGATTTGCTCACAGCGATCCTCGATCACGCGGGCGCGGCGATCTCCGAGATGCCGCTCGGCCACGAGCCGCGCGCCCGCGACTTCCCCCGCCGCAACCGGCTGATCTCGGGCGCTTCGCTCGGCGTGGTCGTGGTGGAGGCCGCCCACCGCTCGGGCTCGCTGATCACCGCGCGCATGGCGGCCGAACAGGGCCGCGAGGTGTTCGCGGCGCCGGGCTCACCGCTCGATCCGCGCGCCGCCGGCACTAACGATCTGATCAAGCAGGGCGCAACGCTCGTCACCGAAGCTGCCGACATCATCAACGCGGTCGCACCGATCATGGAGCGACCGCCGATGCATCGGGCGCGCGAACCCGACAGCGAGCCGTTCGAAGCCGATCCGCAGACGCACGACCGCGACCAGATCACCGGCCTGCTCGGCCCTGTGCCGATCTCGCTCGACGATCTCGTCCGGATGTCCGGCGCCTCGCCGGCCATCGTCCGCACCGTGCTGCTGGAGCTCGAGCTCGCCGGCCGGCTCGAACGCCACGGCGGCGGATTGGTGTCGCTGCTTTAGTGCTCGCCGCGCTTGTCGAACCGCGTCCGTGCGGCCTCGATCTGCGCCAGATGCTCCATCGCCCACTTGCCGAGCGCCTCAACGGGCCGCGACAGGCCGCGGCCGAGATCGGTCAGCTCATAGTCCACGCGCGGCGGAATGGTCGGGAAGATCGTGCGCGTGACGAGGCCGTCACGCTCCAGCCCGCGCAGCGTCAGCGTCAGCATCCGCTGCGAGATGCCGTTGATCATGCGCTTCAGCTCATTGAAGCGCTTCGGTCCGTCGCCGAGCATCATGATGACGAACACGCTCCATTTGTCGCCGACCCGGGACAGCACGGAGGCGACCCCGCGGCAGTCCGCATGGTTGGGATCGGGCCTTTGACCCGGCCTTGGCGAAGCGGGCAGATCGATGTGCGCAGGTTTCAATAATGTGCCCATGGCTCAAAAAAGTGCGTTCTTGCGGGGGTTTCGACAGTCACTCATGTAGTGCGGGTTACAAATCTATACCATGGGTGACCTCAATGAAACTCCTCCATATCGACTCCAGCGTGCTCGGCCCCCACTCCGTCAGCCGGCAGGTTTCCGCCGCCATCGTCGACCGTCTCCGGCAGGCGACGCCCTCGCTGGACATCATCTATCGCGACCTGACCCAGACCCCGCTCGCTCACCTCTCCGGCTCGCATCTGGCGGCCGCGCAAGGCGCGCCTGCGCCGACGGAACTCGGACCCGACCTTGCCGCGAGCGCGGCCGTGCTCAACGAGTTCCTCGCTGCCGACATCGTCGTGATCGGCGCGCCGATGTACAATTTCACCATCCCGAGCCAGCTCAAGGCCTGGATCGACCGTATCCTGGTGGCGGGAAAGACGTTCCAATACGGCGCCAATGGCCCGCAAGGCCTTGCCGGCGGCAAGCGGGTGATCGTGGCCATCTCGCGCGGCGGCTTTTACGGCGCGGAGACGCCATACGCGGCCGGCGAACATCTCGAAACCTATCTGCGCTGGGTGTTCGGCTTCATCGGCATCACCGATCCCGAGTTCATCTCCGCCGACGGCATCCAGGTCGGGCCGGATCATCGTGAGAAAGCGCTGGCCGGCGCACTTCAGGCAGCCACCAGCCTTCAGGCGGCGTGAGGCTCACGCCAACCGCAACGGCCGCCGCCGGATTCCGGCGGCGGCTGACAGGTCGCACGGGCTAAAACCAGGCGCCCTGCATGCCCAGGATGACGGCCACGAGCGAAATGAACAGGCCGATGCCGGAGAAAAGGGCCACCGCGATGAGCTCCGATCTGTCGGAGCGCCTGGCGGGAATGGCGGAACGCTCGGTGAAAATGCGCGGTGCTGAAATCGACGAAAAAATGCGAGCTGCCTTTGGCATGACGGGCTCCCTGAAAATGAGTCTTGTGACCCCCTGCCCGTAAAAGTGTCTTGGCAGCTTGCGGCAAGGTTCAACCTCATCACGCAAGGTTCAGAAAATACATCCTGCAGGACGAGGAAACCGGCCGGCGCAACCGATGTGGCCGCGTCGACCGATTCAATTTGCGCTTGATTTGATCAGCCGCGATAGATCGGCGCGCCGCTCGGCGAGGCGACCGCGCCGCCATCGACGAAAATCTCCTGGCCTTGAATATGCGCGGAGTCATCGGAGGCGAGGAACAGCACCGTCTTCGAGATGTGATCGGGTTCACCAATGCGGCCGAGCGGCGTCGACAGCGCGATCCGTTTCTCGAACGCCTTCTCGGCTTCAGGCGTTGCGATCGCGGCGCCCCAGATCGGCGTGCGGATCGCGCCCGGCGCGACGACGTTGACGCGGATGCCGCGCGGCGACAGCTCCGAGGCCATGATCCGCGCCATCGCCCGCACGCCGGCCTTCGCCGCGCCGTACGCGGAGTAACCGGGGATGCCGAGCACCGAGATCACCGAGCCGTTGAGGATGATCGAGGCGTTGTCGTTGAGATAAGGCAGCGCAGACTGGACCGTGAAGAACACGCCAGTGAGGTTCGTGCTGATCACCTTCTCGAAGACCTCCAGCGTCGCCGCACCGAGCGGCGTGCTGCCGGGAATGCCGGCATTGGCGAACACGATGTCGAACTTGCCGAACTTCTCGGCGCCCTGCCTGATCGCAGCTTCAGTAGCGGCGATGTCGGTGGCATCAGCGACGACCGCAAGCGCGTTCGGGCCGAGTTCCTTGGCGGCGGCCGCCAGCGTCTCCTTGTTGCGCCCGGTGATCACCACCTTGGCGCCCTCGGCCACGAACAGCTTTGCCGTCGCAAGACCGATGCCGCCGTTGCCGCCCGTAATCAATGCCGTCTTGTTCTTCAGTCTCACGTTCGCCTCCAGCGGTTTCATTATGAAACTACGTTGCCATCTAGGCCATTTGGTTTTATGATGCAACCACACAAGCGCGTGATCGCCGCAGGAATCGGGCGAACGCGAAAGGACCAAGACGATGGTGAAACGAACCAGCTTCGAGGGCGATACCTGCCCGATCGCACGCTCGCTGGAGGCGATCGGCGACTGGTGGTCGCTCTTGATCATCCGTGAGGCGCTGTTCGGTTTGCGCCGCTTCGGCGAGTTTCAGAGCAAGCTCGGCATGGCCAAGAACATCCTGGCCGCGCGGCTGCGCGCACTGGTCGATCACGGCATTCTGGAGACCGCCCCCGCCTCCGACGGCAGCGCATATTCTGAATATTTGCTGACGCCGAAGGGCCGCGGCACCTTCCCGATCCTGGTCGCGCTCCGGCAATGGAGCGAGGCGTTCGACGACCACCCCGAGCAGATCGCGACCATCCTGGTCGATCGCGCGAAGGGCCGCCCGGTGCGCAAGCTCGAGCTGCGCGCGGAGGACGGCCGGCTGCTCAGCCAGGCGGATACGGCGGTAAAGCTGCGGCCGGCGCCGCGGCGGCGCGCAACAGGATGACAGCGCGCACGATCTCTCCTCATGGTCGTCCCGGCGAAGGCCGGGACCCATAACCACAGGGAGCGATTAGGCGAAGACTCGTGGTTCGGAATTAGCCCCCCGCTCAGATCGATAGACCTCGCGGTATGGGTCCCGGCCTTCGCCGGGACGACATGAGAGCCTCACGACAGCTTGCGCCTGGTGCGCAGCCGCAGGTGCTCGTCGGCCTCGAGCTGCGTCATCCCTAGGAGATAATGCAGCACGTCGAGCCTGTGGCGCTCGGCGAGCTTGCGCAGCACCGCCACCTGCTCGGCGATATAGGCCACCGCCTCGTCGGCGCCGCCCTCTCCCGGTTCCTCGTGACGCGAGCCTCCCGGCGCGCCTGATGCGGCGCGCGCCCGTTTCCTTCCTGGCTTAGTCACCAGACCCCACCCCGAATCCATGCCCCGCGGCAACATTACGCCCACATCGATCGCAACTCCAAGGTGGTAATTTGCAACTTTCTCGATATGAAACTTTTCCCATCGCGGCCGCTTTCTGCACCCCTCGATTTGACAGCGACGGCCTCACCACCCATGTTCGGTTCGAAACGGCCGACCCGAATCTCGTCGAATTCGGCCCAGAATTTCCCCGTAAGTTACTGGAACTACATGAATATCGTCATTGTGGAGTCGCCGGCGAAAGCCAAGACGATCAACAAGTATTTGGGCTCGTCCTACGAGGTTCTGGCCTCGTTCGGCCATGTCCGCGACCTCCCGGCGAAGAACGGTTCCGTCGATCCCGACGCCAATTTCAAGATGATCTGGGAGGTCGACCCCAAGGCGGCCGGCCGGCTCAACGATATCGCCAAGTCTCTGAAGAACGCCGACCGCCTGATTCTCGCCACCGACCCTGATCGCGAGGGCGAGGCCATCTCCTGGCACGTGCTGGAGGTGCTGAAGGAGAAGCGCGCGCTCAAGGACCAGAAGATCGAGCGCGTGGTGTTCAACGCCATCACCAAGCAGGCGGTCACGGACGCGATGAAGCATCCGCGCCAGATCGACGGAGCGCTGGTCGACGCCTATATGGCGCGCCGCGCGCTGGACTATCTCGTCGGCTTCACCCTCTCCCCCGTGCTGTGGCGCAAGCTGCCGGGCGCCCGCTCGGCCGGCCGCGTGCAGTCGGTGGCGCTGCGCCTCGTCTGCGACCGCGAACTCGAGATCGAGAAATTCGTGCCGCGCGAATATTGGTCGCTGATCGCGACCCTGCTCACCCCGCGCGGCGATGCGTTCGAGGCCCGCCTCGTCGGCGCCGACGGCAAGAAGATCCAACGTCTCGACATCAGCACCGGCGCGGAAGCCGAAGACTTCAAGAAAGCTCTGGAAGCCGCCGCCTACGCGGTCACCACGGTCGACGCAAAACCCGCCCGACGCAATCCGCAGGCGCCTTTCACCACGTCCACGCTGCAGCAGGAAGCCAGCCGCAAATACGGCTTTGCGCCCGCGCACACGATGCGCATCGCCCAGCGCCTCTATGAAGGCATCGACATCGGCGGCGAGACCACCGGACTCATTACTTATATGCGTACCGACGGCGTGCAGATCGATCCGTCCGCGATCACCCAGGCGCGCAAGGTGATCGGCGAGGATTACGGCAACGCCTACGTGCCGGAGGCCCCGCGCCAGTACCAGGCCAAGGCCAAGAACGCCCAGGAAGCGCACGAAGCGATCCGCCCGACCGACATGTCCCGCCGCCCGGACAGCATGAGCCGCAAGCTCGATTCCGATCAGGCACGGCTCTACGAGCTGATCTGGAAGCGCACCATCGCGAGCCAGATGGAAGCGGCCGAGCTCGAGCGCACCACCGTCGACATCACCGCGAAGGTGGGCGGCCGTACGCTGGAGCTGCGCGCCACCGGCCAGGTCGTCAAGTTCGACGGCTTCCTCGCGCTCTACCAGGAAGGCCGCGACGACGAAGAGGACGAGGACTCCCGCCGCCTGCCCGCCATGAGCGCCGGCGACGGCCTGAAGCGGCAGTCGCTCGCCGTCACCCAGCATTTCACCGAGCCGCCGCCGCGCTTCTCCGAGGCTTCGCTGGTCAAGCGCATGGAAGAGCTCGGCATCGGCCGGCCCTCGACCTATGCCTCGATCCTCCAGGTCCTGAAGGACCGCGGCTACGTCAAGCTCGAGAAGAAGCGCCTGCACGGCGAGGACAAGGGCCGCGTCGTGGTCGCGTTCCTCGAGAGCTTCTTCAGCCGCTACGTCGAATACGACTTCACTGCCAATCTGGAAGAGCAGCTCGATCGCATCTCCAACAACGAGATCTCCTGGCAGCAGGTGCTGAAGGATTTCTGGAGCGGCTTCATCGGCGCCGTCGACGAGATCAAGGATTTGCGCGTGGCGCAGGTGCTTGATGTGCTCGACGACATGCTCGGACAGCACATCTACCCGCCCCGCGCCGACGGCGGCGACATCAGGCAGTGCCCGAGCTGTGGCAATGGCCGGCTCAATCTGAAGGCCGGCAAGTTCGGCGCCTTCGTCGGCTGCTCGAACTATCCGGAGTGCCGCTACACCCGCCAGCTTGCCGCCGACAGCGAGGCGACCGCCGACCGTTCGCTCGGCCAGGATCCCGACACCGGCTTCGACGTCTGGGTCAAGGCCGGCCGCTTCGGGCCCTATATCCAGCTCGGCGAGCAGAAGGACTATGCGGAGGGCGAGAAGCCGAAGCGCGCGGGCATCCCGAAGGGCACCTCGCCCGGCGATGTCGAGCTCGAGCTTGCGCTCAAGCTGTTGTCGCTGCCGCGCGAGATCGGCAAGCATCCTGAAACCGGCCAGCCGATCACCGCCGGCCTCGGCCGCTTCGGGCCGTTCGTGAAGCACGAGAAGACCTATGCCAGCCTCGAGGCCGGCGACGAGGTGTTCGACATCGGCCTCAACCGCGCGGTGACGCTGATCGCGGAAAAGGTCGCCAAGGGCCCGAGCCGCCGCTTCGGCGCCGACCCCGGCAAGGCGATCGGCGATCATCCGACGCTCGGCACCGTCACCGTGAAGAGCGGCCGCTACGGCGCCTATGTCACCGCGGGCGGCGTCAACGCGACGATCCCGGCCGAGTTCGAAAAGGACACCGTCACGCTGCCGCAGGCGATCGCGCTGATCGACGAGCGCGCGGCCAAGGGCGGCGGCAAGACCAAGGCGAAGAAGGCGGCGAAGCCGGCCAAGGCCAAGAAGGCCGCCGCGGCGAAGGCCGCCGACGGCGATGATACCGCGCCGAAGCCCAAGAAACCGGCCGCGAAGAAAGCCGCGGCCAAATCCGAATCCACCAGCAAGGCGCGCGCCGCCGTGTCGTCGACCGCAAAGACGTCGCCGACCAAGGCCGCCGCCAGCAAGAATCCTGCAAATACTCCGGCCAAGAAGAGTGCCGGCAAGAGTTAGAGGTTAAGTGAAACGCAAGAATGACCGTGGCTTTCCCGACAGGCAAGCCATCGTCGCCTTCATCAAGGCAAATCAGGGAAACGTCGGCACCCGCGAAATTGCGCGCGAGTTCGGCCTGAAGAACGCCGATCGCGTCGAGCTCAAGCGCATGCTGCGCGAGCTCGCCGACGACGGGACCATCAAGAAGAAGCGCCACAAGGTCTCGGAACCGGACACCCTGCCATCGACGCTGGTCGCCGACATCACCGGCCGCGACTCCGATGGCGAACTGATCGCCTCCCCCACCGAATGGGACGAGGTCGAAAGCGGCGAACCGCCAAAAATCCTCATCGTCATGCCGCGCCGGCCGAAGCCCGGCACCGCCGCCGGTGTCGGCGACCGCGCGCTGCTGCGCGTCGAGCGCCTCGACGAGGCCGAAGGCCCGGCCTATCGCGGCCACATCATCAAGGTCTTCGACAAGGCCAAGAGCCGCATCCTCGGCGTGTTCCGCGAGCTGCCCGAAGGCGGCGGACGGCTCGTCCCCGTCGACAAGAAGTCTGCCGACCGCGAGCTGAACATCGCCGCGGCCGACACGCAGGGCGCGCAGGACGGCGACCTCGTCAGCGTCGACATCATCCGCTCGCGCGCCTTTGGCCTTGCTTCAGGCCGCGTCAAGGAAAAGCTCGGCTCGGTCAAGTCGGAGAAGGCGATCAGCCTGATCGCGATCTACGCGCACGACATCCCCCTGCAATTCCGCCCCGCGGCAGAGCGTGAAGCCGAAGCGGCTGAGCCGGCGAACCTGAAGGGGCGCGAGGATTGGCGCGACGTCCCGCTCGTCACCATCGATCCGCCCGATGCGAAAGATCATGACGACGCGGTGCATGCGCAGGCCGATGACGATCCCAACAACAAGGGCGGCTTCATCGTCAACGTCGCCATCGCCGATGTGAGCTTCTACGTCCGGCCCGGCACCGCGCTCGACCGCGACGCGCTCGATCGCGGCAACTCGGTCTATTTCCCTGACCGCGTCGTGCCGATGCTGCCCGAGCGCATCTCCAACAATCTCTGCTCGCTGGTGCCGGGCGAGCCGCGCGGCGCGCTCGCGGTGCGGATGGTGATCGGCCCCGACGGCCGCAAGCGCTCGCATACCTTCCACCGCATCCTGATGCGATCGGCGGCCAAGCTCAATTACGCGCAGGCGCAGGCCGCGATCGACGGCCGGCCGGATGACACCACCGGTCCCCTGCTCGATCCGATCCTGAGGCCGCTCTATACCGCCTATGCCTGCGTCAAGCGCGCCCGCGACGAGCGCGATCCGCTCAATCTCGATCTGCCCGAGCGCAAGATCCTCCTGAAGAGCGACGGCACCGTCGATCGCGTCGTCGTGCCTGAACGTCTCGATGCGCACAAGCTGATCGAGGAGTTCATGATCCTCGCCAACGTCGCGGCCGCCGAGATGCTGGAGAAGAAGTCGCTGCCGCTGATCTACCGCGTGCATGACGAGCCGACGCTGGAGAAGGTCCACGCGCTCGCAGAGTTCTTGGAGACGCTCGACGTTCCCTTCGCCAAATCAGGCGCGCTGCGCCCGGCCCTGTTCAACCGCGTGCTGGCCCAGCTCGAAGGCCACGACCACTTCCCGCTGGTGAGCGAAGTCGTGCTGCGCGCCCAGGCCCAGGCTGAATATTCCTCCGAAAATTACGGTCATTTCGGCCTCAACCTGCGCCGCTACGCGCATTTCACCTCGCCGATCCGCCGCTATGCCGACCTCGTCGTGCACCGCGCGCTGGTCCGCGCGCTCGGCCTCGGCGAAGGCGCGCTGCCGGACAGCGAGACGCCGGAAAGCCTCGGCGAGGTCGCCGCCCACATCTCGGTGACCGAGCGGCGCGCCATGAAGGCGGAGCGCGAGACCGTGGACCGGCTGATCGCCCATCACCTCGCCGACCGCATCGGCGCCAGCTTCCAGGGCCGCGTCTCCGGCGTCACGCGCGCCGGCCTGTTCGTCAAGCTCACTGATACCGGCGCCGACGGCCTGATCCCGATCCGATCCCTTGGCACGGAATATTTCAACTATGACGAGAGCCGCCACGCCCTCGTCGGCACGCGCAGCGGCACCATGCATCAGCTGGGTGACGTGGTCGACGTCCGTCTGATAGAAGCAGCCCCCGTCGCAGGCGCGCTGCGCTTCGAGCTGCTGTCGTCGAGCGGCGAAACCGCGCCGCAGGGCCGCAGGCGGCCTGGTCCGCAACGCCGCCCCTCGTTCAAGGCGCATCCCGGACGCAGTCCGGCGAAGAAGCACAAGCCGGCGAAGCCGAAGAAGCCCGGCAAGGGCAAGAAGAACAAAGGAAAAGGCAAGGGTCAAAAGGGCAAGGCATGGTGACGATGAGCACGGCCCCAAAGATCTGGACGCGCGAGACCGGCCTCGTCGAGAAGCGCGACGTCTGGACAGCAATGAAGCGCGGCTTCCGCGGCCGCTGCCCGCGTTGCGGCGAAGGCAAGCTGTTCCGCGCCTTCCTGAAGACCGCCGATCATTGCTCGGTGTGCGGCCTCGACTTCACGCCACATCGCGCCGACGATTTGCCTGCCTATCTCGTCATCGTCATCGTCGGCCACATCGTGGTGCCCGGCATCCTCTGGATCGAGACCAACTACACGACGCCGGTCTGGCTCAGCTTCGCAGCCTATCTGCCCTTCACGTTCTTCGCCTCGCTCGCGTTGCTCCAGCCGGTCAAGGGAGCCGTGGTCGGATTGCAATGGGCTCTGCGCATGCACGGCTTTGACGACAACCCTCCGGATGGTATTCCGCCGGTGTAAGCAAATAAGAAGCGTTGGGTGAGGACATGACGGATACGGCGCAGGTAGCGGACAAGGCAAAGGTCCACGAGGAGAAGGAAGCCGACCATCATCCCTATTTCCGCCCGAAGGATGCGGCGACACTGATCCTGGTCGATCGCAGCGGCACCATTCCAAAAGTCCTGGTCGGCAAGCGCCACGACAAGGTGGTGTTCATGCCCGGCAAGTTCGTCTTCCCCGGCGGCCGTGTCGACAAGGCCGACTACCGCGTCCCGTGTGCCGCCCCCATCACCTCCGAGCTCGAAGCCAATCTCGCCAAGGGCAGCCCGAAGACGCCGGCCTCACGCGCCAAGTCGCTGGCGGTCGCCGCGATCCGCGAGGCCTGCGAAGAGACCGGCCTCTGCCTCGGGCGCAAGGCCGAGGGCAAGGCCAGGCTCGAAGGCCCGTGGCAACCATTCGCTGATGCGGGCCTGCTGCCCGACCCCTCGAGCCTGTTCCTGATCGCGCGCGCCATCACCCCGCCCGGCCGCGTCAAGCGGTTCGACACGCGCTTCTTCACCGCGGATGCCTCCGCGATCAGCCATCGCGTCGAGGGCGTGATCCATGCCGATGCCGAGCTGGTCGAGCTGGTCTGGGTCGAGCTCGGCTCGAAGCCGCTCGCCGATCTGCATCCGATGACGCGCAACGTGCTCAACGAGCTCGACACGCGCCTTGCCACCGGCCCGCTCTGCCACGACGCGCCGGTGCCGTTCTTCCATTTCTACGGCGGCAAGATGCAGAAGGATATTTTGAGCTAGGCCGTCATTCGGGGGCGCGCGAAGCGCGAACTACGATGCGCAATTGCGCATCTGAGAATCCATTCATCCACAATCCCCGCGGCCAGATGGATTCCGGGCTCGCGCCAAGAGGCGCGCCCCGGAATGACGAGGAAGTTCCTTCTCAGTCCGCGTCCGGCTCGGTGCCGACATAGTCGCGCGCCGGAAGTTTGAGCGCCCGCCCGAGTTCGCTCGCAAGCTTGTCGGCCTCCCCGCGCCTGATGAAGCTCATCAGGTTGATCGGCTCGGTGCCCTTGCTGCCGCAGAGATTGACGTCATAGGTCGTCAGATCCGCGTCGTAATCGTCGGTGATGCTGATGAAATGATAGTCGGCGAGATTGCGGTGCTTGCGAATATTCAGCGGGCCGAACTGACTGGTGATGACGATCTGGCGCAGCGTCTCGTTGAGCACGACGAAATAGCGGAAGGTGAGCAGGATCAGGCCGGGGATGCCGACGAGCAGCCCGAGGCCGGTGAACACCAGCACCGGCACGAGGTCATCGGCGAGCCGGCCGAAGCCGGAAAAATCCTGGCGCAGGCCGAGCGCGACATTCCAGAGCAGATAACTGCTCGCCGCCAGCAGCGGCAGCGACAGCAGCCGGCCGATCCAGGGCATGGGGCGGTCGATGCGGACCATGCCGCCATCCACTGTCATCGCGCCTGCCATTCAACGTCTCCTCACGAGGTCATGGCTTGGTCGGAGCGAGCGGCAGGATGGTTCGATGGGGCGACCCCTCTCCCCCCGTCATTCCGGGGCGCCGCGTAGCGGCGAGCCCGGAATCCATCGGGCCGCAGAGACTGCCGAGGGATGGATTCCGGGCTCGCCGCTCCGCGACGCCCCGGAATGACGCGATTGTGCTGAGCGTGTCGCGAAAAACGAAAAAATCTTCCCGCCTGCCCCAATGGCAGAGTTCCTCCGCGTCCCTATGTCTTTGCGAACGACACCCAGAACGGATACGGGGCGATGGCACAACGGCAACTCAAGCTTGGCGCGTTCATGCGCCCGATCAGCATCCACACCGGCGCCTGGCGCTATCCCGGGGCCTGGCCGGACGCCAATTTCAATTTCGGTCACATCAAGACGCTGATCCGGAAGCTCGAGGCCGGCAAGTTCGACGCCTTCTTCATGGCCGATCATCTCGCCGTGCTGAACATGCCGATCAACGCGCTCAAGCGCAGCCACACGGTGACCTCGTTCGAGCCGTTCACGCTGCTGTCGGCGCTCTCGGCCGTCACCGAGCGGATCGGCCTGATCGCGACGGGCTCGACCACGTTCGACGAGCCCTATCACGTCGCGCGCCGCTTCGCCTCGCTCGACCATCTCAGCGGCGGGCGCGCCGGGTGGAACATCGTCACCACCTCGAACCCGGACGCGGCGCTGAATTTCGGTCTCGACGACCACATGGAGCACGCCGAGCGCTACAAGCGCGCGCGCGAATTCTATGACGTGGTCACGGGTCTGTGGGATTCCTTCGCCGATGACGCCTTCGTGCGCGATGTCGAGGATGGGCTGTTCTTCGACCCTTCGAAGATGCACACGCTCGATCACAACGGCAAATATCTGAAGGTGCGCGGGCCCCTCAACATCGCCCGCCCGGTGCAGGGCTGGCCGGTGATCGTGCAGGCCGGCGCTTCCGAGGACGGCAGGCAGCTCGCGGCCGAGACGGCGGAGGCCGTGTTCACCGGCGGCGGCAGCCTCGCCGACGGGCAGAAACTCTATGCCGACATTAAGGGCCGTATGGCAAAGGTCGGCCGCGATCCTGAACATCTCAAGATCCTCCCCGGTGCCTTCGTCGTGGTCGGGGACAGCGTCGATGAAGCCAAGGAGAAGCGCGCTTTGCTCGACAGCCGCGTGCACTACGACAGCGCCATCGCCTCGCTCTCGGTCATCCTCGGCACCGATGCCTCCGGCTTCGATCCGGACGGCCCGCTCCCCGAAATCCCCGAGACCAACGCCAGCAAGAGCGGCCGCCAGCGCATGGTCGATCTCGCCGCGCGCGAAAAACTCACCGTGCGCCAGCTCGCCCAGCGCGTCGGCGGCTATGGCGGGCTCGCCTTTGTCGGCACCGCCAAGACCATCGCCGACCAGATGGAGGAATGGCTGGTCGGGCGCGGCTCGGACGGCTTCAACATCATGTTCCCGTTCCTGCCCGCCGGCCTCGACGATTTCGTCGACAAGGTGGTCCCGGAGCTCCAGCGCCGCGGGATTTTCCGGAAAGAGTATGAAGGGACCACTTTGAGGGAGAATCTGGGCCTGCCGCGGCCGAAAAACCGGTTCTTCGAGGGGTAATCGGCCCGATTTGAGTGGTTTTGGAGCCCTAGAGCCCCTACGGGGCTCTAGGTTGTTGTTTTTGACGCGTTTTCTTGACGCGAACCGGTGCCCACTTCGCTGGAAAACGCTTCGAAACCTTGACATCAGGCGGTTTCTGGCTAGGTTGCCGGCCAACGCGGGCCGTTTGGCCGGCTCCAGATTCCCTTCATTTCTGAGGTTCAGAACATGGCCAAAGCGGTCACCATCAAGGTCAAGCTCGTGTCCTCGGCCGACACCGGCTTCTACTACGTCGCCAAGAAGAATTCGCGCACCATGACCGACAAGCTGGTCAAGAAGAAGTACGACCCGGTCGCGCGCAAGCACGTCGAATTCCGCGAAGCCAAGATCAAGTAAGATCGCGGGATACGCTGAAGGACTTTGACGGGGCCTCACGGCCCCGTTTTTATTTTAGATCCGTTATCCCCGCGCAACGGCGAAGCCGTTGTCGCTGGAGGTGCGAGCCAAGCGGCGCAACGCGCCGTTTGGAGAGCCTCGAAGGATGAACGGCCCCGGCGACCGCATCGCCTCTTACTTCTTCGGGCTAGGCGCTCCAGCGCGACGGCTTCTTGACCCGGCTCCAGCCCTTGAGCTGCCGCTCAAGCGCGGTGCTGCGCACCGCACGGAGAGCACCTCGTCAGATGCGCGCTGATGCAAACCCTCTCGTATTTCGGGAAGCTTCCGGAAAGACAGCCGGCATCGCGACATCAGGCGTTGGCTCGGGCACTGCGCCTTCCGCTTCCCGTCCCGGTCAAGGTGAACGTCGCGGCGTCGATGCCGGCGGCAACGGCCAGCAAGCCGGGCCGGCTCCTTTCAGGCTCCAATTGTTTTCAGAATGCTCTATGATCTGTCGGCTTTAGATGAAGGAGGGTCGAATGCGACTCGCTTTGTTCGTTGTATTCACGCTGGTGGGGCTTTCGTCCGCCGCGAACGCTGAACGCGACTATCCTTGGTGCGTCTTCGGTGGCCAGCTCGGCTATTCCGGCGACTGCATGTATGTGACGAGAGAGCAGTGCCTGGCATCGGCGTCCGGCCGGTCGAACACCTATTGTGATATCAACCCGCGCGTGAGGTTCAGGCAGGAAGCTCCGCGTTGGACGACGTGCGACTCCCAGGGTCGCCGATGCGCGCCAAAACCGTGAGCCTTGTGAGCTCGCGTCCGGTTAAGCCGTCCGCAGCACCGGCGCCGGCGGTTGCGACGGCCGGATCAGCGCGAATGCGACCTGCACGATGCCGCCGGCGAGGCCCAGCGCCACGCCGATGCGCCAGGCCATCGTGTACGAGCCGAGCGCGTCATACAGCACCCCTCCCCCGTAAGCGCCGAGGAAGCTGCCGATCTGGTGGCTCATGAAGGCAAGGCCCTGGATCATGGCCTGCCAGCGCAGGCCGAACATCTCGGCGACCGCGCCTGCCACCAGCGGCCCTACTCCCATCCACAGGAAGCCCATGATGGCGCCGAACAGCAGCGTCGAGAACGACGTCGCCGGCAGCATGAAGTACCAGGCGAGCGCGAGCGAGCGCAGGATGTAGATTGCGCCCAGCAGCGCCAGCTTGTTCCAGCGCTGGCCGGCCCAGCCGAAGAACAGCGAGCCCAGCACGTTGAAGCCGCCGATCATGCCGAGCGTCTGCGCGCTCAGCATCGGATCGAGACCGCAGATCGCGAGATAAGACGGCAGATGCGTGGTCAGGAACACGAGCTGCATGCCGCAGACGAGATAGGCGCAGGTCATCACCACGAAGGAGGCATTGCCGAACGCCGTCTTCGCCGCCGTCGCGGCCGTGGCATCGCCGATGTCGTCGGCAGACGGTTTCGGCAGCGGAATCCTGTCGACGCGTCCGGCATACCATGCGGCGGGGATCATCAGCACCGACATGATGACGAAGCCGGCGAGTCCGATGCGCCAGCCAAAGCCTTCGTTGAGCAGTTGCCCGATCGGCGCCGACAGCAGCGCGCCGAGCGACCCCGCGCCCGAGACGATGCCGAGCACGGTGGAGCGCACCGTCTCGGGGACAGCGCGCGCCGCCACCGACATCGCGATCGCCGCCGCCGTGCAGGCCAGCGACGTGCCGATCAGCACGCCGGCGCCGATCATGATGCTGACGAGGCCGTTCGCGGTCGCCATCAGGATCAGGCCCGCGATGTACATCAGCGCGCCCACGATCATGATCGGGCGGAAGCCGTAGCGCACCGTCATCGCGCCGGCGAGCGGCTGGAGGAAGCCCCAGGCGAGGTTCTGCACGGCCAGCGCCAGCGTGAAGTCCGAGATCGAAATGTGGATGTCATGCGTCAGCGGCTGCATGAAGATCCCGAGGCTCTGCCGCAGCCCCATGCTCAGCGTCAGCATGATCGAGGCGCCGATCAGGATGGGCAATGTCGGACGCAGGACCTGCAACAGGGGCATGTTCTTCTCCCTCGTCGGCGCGGCGCGCGCACCGGCGTCTGCAATATCAGTTGATTTTGGTTACACAGACCTGTGTACTTAGGCTATGAAAGGCGAAGGCTGTCAAGCGAAGAGGACGCGCGCTGCTGCATGGCTCCCCCGCCGACCAAACAGACGATGAAAGAGCGGATCCTCGAGACCGCCGACAAGCTGTTCTATCTGCAAGGCATTCGCGCCATCGGCGTCGACACCATCGCGGCCGAGATCGGCATCTCCAAACGCACGCTCTACAACCACTTCCCCTCCAAGGACGCGCTGATCGCGGCTTACCTCGAGCGCCGGTTCGTGCAGCCGCGTCCGTCCGACAAGCCGCCGGCCGAGCAGATCCTCGCCACCTTCGATTCGCTGGAGCGGCGCTTTGCGGCCAAGGATTTTCGCGGCTGCCCGTTCGTGAATGCGGTCGCTGAGCTCGGCCCGGCGGACCGCGCCGTGAAGAAGATCGCAATCGCCTTCAAGGAAAGCCGCCGCGTCTGGTTTCGCGAGCGGCTCAACGAGCTCGGCGTCACGGAGGCGGATGCACTCGCCACCCAGCTCGTGCTGCTCGTCGACGGCTCCATCGCCCAGGACCTCGTGCGCGACGACCCCGCGATGGCGCGCGCCGCGAAGGAAGCGGCGACCGTGCTGCTGCGGAATGCGGGGGTGGATGTGGGGGATGCGACGGCGGCAAAGGGACGCAAGCCCGCTCCACGATAACCGCTGTAGCGATATCGCACAGTGTCATGCCCCGCGAAGGCGGGGCATCCAGTATTCCAGAGACAGTGAGGCTAGACCGAGAGGCCGCGGCGTACTGGATTCCCCGCTTTCGCGGGGAATGACAGCGGAACTTGTGGAGCTTCGCGCCACACCACCCGCACTTCTCGATCCTACTAAAATGCGCCTGTCTTGCCCGACGAGTCAAACGGCGTTGCCACCTGCACAAGTCATTGATCCGACTAGCGCCGGCTACTGTGAATGGGGTTGTTTTCGCAGTCTTTGTTGCAGGCGGCCTCACGCCGCCTGCGACACCACGCGGTTGCGGCCGTCGTGCTTGGCTCGATAGAGCGCGGTGTCGGCGCGCTTGAGGACGTCGGCGACCGCCTCGCCCTTCTGCTCCAGCGTGGTGAGGCCGATCGAGATCGTGACCTCGATGCGCTTGGTGCCCTTGTGGATCGCGAACGGTTCGCCCGCGATCGAGCGGCGCAGGCGCTCGGCGACCATGCCGGCGACATGGAGATCGGTCTCCGGCATCACGATGACGAACTCCTCGCCGCCGTAGCGGCAGGCCAGATCAATGCCGCGGATCGACTTGCGGACGCGCACCGCGAATTCGCGCAGCACGTCGTCGCCGGCATCGTGGCCGTAATTGTCGTTGATCGACTTGAAATAGTCGATGTCCAGGATCATCAGCGCCAAGGGCTTGCCGCGGGTCGCGGCCTGCTCGGCGAGGGTCGCCAGATGACTCTCCATGTAGCGGCGATTGTGCAGGCCGGTGAGCGCGTCGGTGATCGCCATCTCGATCGAGTTCTGCACGTTGTCGCGCAGATGATCGGTGTAGCGGCGGCGGCGAATCTGGGTGCGGGCGCGCGCCAAGAGCTCGGTCTTGTCGATCGGGCGCAGCAGATAGTCGTTGACGCCGATCTCGAGGCCGCGGAGCAGCCGCGTCGAGTTCTCGGGGTCCGCGATCGCCAGGATCGGCACGTGGCGCGTGCGCTCCAGCGAGCGCGCCTGGCTGCATAGCCTGAGGCCGTCGAAATTGTTGAGGTCGAGCGAGACGATCAGCAGGTCGTAATTGCCCTCGGCGGCGTGGAACAGCGCTTCGGTCGGGTTCGGCTCGACATCGACGGTGTGCTCGGCGGCCAGCAGCGTTGCCAGCCGCTCATAGGAGGACTGGCGGTCGTCGACCAGGAGGATGCGGCCGCCCTTGCCGGTGTCGGCGACCGCAGTGCGCTCCGGCGCCTGCATGCCGATCTCGAGCGAGGTGATGGCGCGCATGCGCAGCTCGTCGGTCATCATCTTCAGCCGCGTCAGCGAGCGCACGCGCGCGATCAGCACGACGTCGGAGACGGGCTTTGTGAGGAAATCGTCGGCGCCGGCTTCCAGCCCGCGGTTGCGGTCGGAGGGGCTGTCGAGCGCCGTGACCATCACGACGGGGATGTGGTGCGTGGCCGGATCGGTCTTCAGGCGGCGGCAGACCTCGAAGCCGTCCATGTCGGGCATCATCACGTCGAGCAGGATGATGTCGCATTCGGCGCGGCTGGCCAGCACCAACGCCTCGGCGCCGTTCGAGGCGGTCATCACGTCGAAATATTCGGCGGACAGGCGGGCTTCGAGGAGTTTGACGTTGGCAGGAACGTCATCGACAACCAGGATACGCGCGGACACTTTGCACTCACTTCCTATCCGATGAAACGCCGGACCGTCTCAATGAATTTGCCGACCGAGATCGGCTTGGACAAATAGGCTTCGCAGCCGCCCTCGCGGATGCGCTCTTCGTCGCCCTTCATCGCGAAGGCCGTGACCGCGACGACGGGGATGGCGCGCAGCTCCGGATCGTCCTTGATCCAGCGCGTCACCTCGAGGCCCGAGACCTGCGGCAGTTGGATATCCATCAGCACGAGGTCCGGCCGCATCTTCCGAACGAGATCCAGCGCCTCGTAGCCGTTGCTGGTGCCCGTGGTCTGGTAGCCGTGCGCCTCCAACAGGTCGCGGAAGAGCTTCATGTTGAGCTCGTTGTCTTCCACGATCAGGACGGTCTTAGCCATCCCGTCCTCCTGATTGGCACGAAGCCCGATACATGTGACGCCTCAGGCGCCGCTCCCCGGCGCTTCGAAAACTGGATTCAAACTAGCCTCAGATTCGCTCTAGTTTCGTTAAACCCGAGGGGCCACTTTCTGCGATGTGGTTTCCAGTTGCTTGTCGGGGGTCGCAAGACTCAGGCGCGAGACTCGGGCATATTCCAAAGTAGACACTGAAAGTTAACGGAAAGGCAAACCGGCCCCTTGAAAAAGCCTGTTCACAACCCCCGCGAAGTCGCTGAAATCGTTGCGATTCAGGCATTGTCCTTTGTCGCGGGCGAGCCCGAGCGGCTGGGCCTGTTCCTGGCCGAGACAGGTGTCGGCCCGGAGACCCTGCGGAACGCCGCCTCGGACCCGAATTTCCTCCTCAGCGTCCTCGATTTCGTGCTGCGCGATGACGCGACCGTGAAGGCCTTTGCCACGGCATCGGAGCTGCATCCGACCAACGTTGCGGCGGCGCGGCAGGTGCTGGGCGATGCGCTCGGCGACCGCACCTGGGAGCGTGACGTGCCGTGAGCGTCCCGGAGGCGGCCGGGCCCCGCTGCTTCTGCCGGGATTGCCTGGCCGACCTGGATGTTGACGTGCAGAACCTGGGCGTGCGGCGCTGCTCGGCTTGCGGTTCCCCCCGCCTCGTCCGCCACCCCGCGCTTTCGAGCCTGACCATCGCCCATATCGATTGCGACGCCTTCTACGCCACGGTCGAGAAGCGCGACAATCCTGACATCGCCGACAAGCCCGTCATCATCGGCGGGGGCAAGCGCGGCGTCGTGTCGGCCGCCTGCTACATCGCACGCACCTATGGCGTCCGCTCCGCCATGCCGATGTTCAAGGCGCTGGAAGCCTGCCCGCACGCGATCGTGATCCGACCCGACATGGCGAAGTACGTCCGCGTCGGCCGCGAGGTGCGCCAGGCCATGCAGGCGCTGACGCCGCTGGTCGAGCCGCTCTCGATCGACGAGGCCTTCCTCGACCTCTCCGGCACCGAACGGGTTCACGGCATGATCCCGGCAAAGGTGCTGGCGCGGTTTGCCCGCAACGTCGAACGCGACATCGGCATCAGCGTCTCGGTCGGCTTGTCCTGCAACAAGTTCCTCGCCAAGATCGCCTCCGATCTCGACAAGCCGCGCGGCTTTGCCGCACTCGATCAGGAGGAAGCGCGTTCGATGCTGGCTTCGAGGCCGGTCGGCTTCATCTTCGGCGTGGGCCCTGCGACGCAGGAACGCCTGGTGCAGCGCGGCTTCCGCATCATCGCCGACCTTCAGAAGGCCGACGAGATCGAGATAATGCGGCAATTTCCGAGCGACGGCCGCAGGCTGTGGCGTCTTGCCCGCGGCATCGACGACCGCCGCGTCGAGGCCGATCGCGGCGCCAAGACGATCTCGAGCGAGACCACGTTCGAAACCGACATCCGCGATTTCGCAACGCTGGAGAAGATTCTCTGGCGCCTCTGCGAGAAGACGTCGTCGCGGCTGAAGAGCAGCGAGCTTGCCGGCTCGACCGTCACGCTGAAGCTGAAGACTTACGACTTCCGCCAGCGCACGCGCTCGCAGTCGATCGCAGCGCCAACGCAGCTCGCCGCAAAGATCTTTTCGATCTGCCGCGAGATGCTGGCCAAGGAGATCGACGGCACCGCCTTCCGCCTGATGGGCGCCGGCGTCAGCGCACTGCGCGAGGGCTCGCCCGCCGACGACACCGACATGCTCGACCGCCGCGCGGCCCATGCCGAGCGCGCCGTCGACAGCCTGCGCAAGAAGTTCGGCAGCGCCGCGGTGATCCGCGGCATCGCCTATGACGGGCCGGAGAAGGCGCGGGAGTGATCGAGCCCTGCTCAACTCAGTCGCGTTCGAAGATCCGTGCCCCCGGATAGACGCGCCTGGCATACTGAACGACCAACTGCCGATCCTGAGTTTCCAGGAACGGGGTTCGGATCTGACAAGACCCGACAATGAGGTGCCACAAGCCGTTGAGCTTTCGAATGACGACGTTCATTTGAGTCTCCTCGCAGTGACCCGAGTGGACTCAAATTGTAAGAATCTCCCGCCGTCGCTCAATTGTACCAGCGTAAGGTCAGCGTATGAGAAGGATTAGGAAAGATATACAAAGGTATGTCGGCCATGGCTCCAACAGCTTCCGGCGTCGATAGCTTCGCAAGGGCTCAAACGGTCCTACCCGCTCGCGGACTGGCACCATGACAGGCGAACGCGCTCTCGACGCGCTGCTGAGGAACATGAAGCCGGAAATGCAGCCCGGCACCTTCGTGTTTTGCACGATCCCACCCGGCGAGCCCATTCCCGCAGCGGTCAACCCACTGCTGACGTTCCGCGAGCAGGAAGGAACGACGCTGGTGATCCTGCGCGAAGAAGCCGAGGCGTCAGGCTTACGCCACGCGTTTGCCTCGCGCCTGATCACGCTGACGGTTCACTCCGCGCTCGATGCGGTAGGCTTTCTGGCGGCCATCACGGCGCGACTGGCCGAACCCGGCATCAGCGTGAATGCCGTTTCGGCCTTCCATCACGATCATCTTTTCGTGCCTGCCGACAGGGCCGAAGAAGCGATGGCTCTCTTGCATGACAGGTTCAGTCCGAAACAGGGTTGATTGAGCTTGATCTAGAGCATGCTCTAGCCTGTAAGGAGATGGCTGGCCTCGATTCAAGGAGACAGCCCATGACGGTGACCGACAACAAGGCGCTCATTCAGGACATCATGGATGCGCGCGCACGCCGCGACCCCAACCCGTTCATCGCCGCGATGGCAGATGACTTCGTCTGGCGGATCACCGGCTCGACGGCCTGGTCCGGCGAGTATGTCGGCAAGGCCGACGTGCTGGAGCGCCTGATGAAGCCTCTCCACCGACAATTCACCGCTCCCACCAGCCTCACGGCATCCCGCATCATTGCTGAAGGCGACTACGTCGTCGCCGAGTGCCGGGGCAATGCGACGACGCTTGCCGGCGAGCTCTACGCCAACACCTACTGCTTCGTCATTCGCATGGCGGACGGAAAACTGCGCGAGCTGACCGAGTACATGGACACCGCATTGGTCGAGAGGGTGCTAAGGCCGCCCGGCAGCCAATGAGGCCGGCGCAGCCTTGAGGCGTCCATGCGGCGACACGGCGGGTCTTTCACCGCCGGCGATCCACTCCTGATAGAATTCGACCTTGGCTTCGATGAGCGCCAGAGCCTGCGACCAACGCTGGATGTTGTCCTGCACGCGCTGCTGGTGGGCTGCGAGCAGCGCGTGACGCTCGTTCAGCGTTGCTTCGCCCCGTTTCGCAAGCGCCGCATATTCGCGCATCTGCTTGACCGACATGCCGGTGCCACGCAGGCGCTCCATCAGATCCAACCAGCCAACGTGAAAATCGCTGTAGACGCGCCGTCCCCCGCGATCCCTGATAACGCCGGGGATCAAGCCCTGAGCTTCGTACCAGCGGATGGTGTGAATACTGCGGCCCGTTCGGCTGGCGACCTCTCCGATGCGAAGCTCCCGCGACATGGTCTTCCCTCTCGTTCGAAACCGCCGCGCAGGGCCCAACCCATCCTGCGCGGTCTCCTCAATCAGCGACCGCCACCGCCTCGATCTCGATCAGCCATTCCGGCGCGGCAAGCGCGGTGACGCCGACGAGGGTGGAGGCCGGCGGCTCCATGCCTTCGAAGAAGGCGGAGCGGGCCTTACCGATGATCGGGCGCAGCTCCGGCTTGTAGTTCACCACGAAGGTCGTGATCTTGACGATGTTGGCGTAGCTCGCGCCGGCAGCTTTCAGCGCCAGGCCGAGATTCTGCATCACCTGCGTCGTCTGCGCGGCGATATCGCCCTCGCCGACGATCCGCCCCTCCTCGTCGGTCGACACCTGGCCCGAGATGTAGATGGTGCGCGCACCCGTGGCGGTGACGACGTGGGAATAGGCCGGATTGTGGTGCAGGCCGCTGGGGCGGAGATGGTCGAGCTTGGGCATGGTGCTTGCCTCCCGGAGTTTGTGGTTGGGAGGGAGCGTAGCTGGAGAGGGTCCCGAGGGCTAGCCCGTCATTGCGAGGAGCTCTTGCGACGAAGAATCCAGAATCCTTCCGCGGAGGCAGTCTGGATTGCTTCGCTTCGCTCGCAATGACGGAGGAGAGAACGGCGACCCTCTCAATTACAGGGCTTGCTGTCCTTCACGTCGAACTTGCCCATCGCGCCGGAGATGACGAAATCATTGTAGTCGAGCACGAGCTGGCGCGAGACGCCGTTCTCATAGAGCTCGAACGCCATTGCATAGATCGGCGTCTGCTCGCCTTCCTTCTGCTGGGCGTCGCGGTCGAAATAGCTGACAGTGACGGGCCAGCGCTTGAGCGATTTCATGTGCTCGTCCGTGGTCGACGGATCGATCGAGCTGGCGCGGTCGGCGGGGATCGCTTGGCCGATCACGGTCAGCGTGTTGTAGACCTTCTGGCCGTCGTCGGAGCCGTCATAGACGGACAGTTCGAGCAGCGATTTGCCGTCCTTGGCGGCGGCGATGATGCGCTGGATCTGCTCGGTCGGGAACACGATCTTGCCGTCGAGCGTAAAGCTCTTCGGCGCAGGCAGCTTCAGCTTGACGTTGATGTGGTCGCCGTCGCGCTCCGCCGAGCCGTCGACCCGGCCGGCATCGGCCTCGTTCATCCGCGTCTCGATCTTGAAGCGGTAGCTCTTGCCCGCGGCATCCTCCCAGGAATTGGAACGGAGGTCGCTGAGCGTGACCTTGCCCTCGCCGCTGTCGAGCTCGGAGACCTGGCGGAATTCGGAGGTGTAGCCCTCGCAGGAGCTTCCGGTGAAGTTGTAGAGGATGCGGCCGCGCGCGCTGTTGACCGAATTGGAGCGCGATTTGACGAGGCTGAGGTCATAGAGCGCCTGATGCGCGAGGAACGGACCGTTGGCGGCCAGCGCCCCGCCTCCGGGGCCACAAGCGGCCGCCGCGAGCGCCATCACACCGAGCGAAGTCCGGAAAAGGTGCATCATGTCTGTTCCTTGAAGATGCGTCCTTGGGGACAGCAGATTCGACATTTTAATGACCGTTCCATTGCGTCGCAACTGAGGCCGTTTCACGTAAAGTTGCGGCCCTCGCCCTGAACCTCCTGCCCTGCCTCAACAAAATGCAGCCCCTTGGGGTTGCTTGCATGTGGCGGCACGATGGGCGAAACAGGACGCTCCCGGGCACCAATGGGCCGCGCCGGGGTGAATGATTTTTGGACAACGAGGTCGAAGATGGCGGGCACGGTCGAGCAGAAACTGGCGGAACAGGGCATCAAGCTGCACGAGGCCCCCACCCCCGTGGCCAACTACGTCCCGTTCGTGCGCACCGGCAATCTGCTGTTCGTCTCCGGCCAGGTCTGCTTCGATCCCGCCGGCAAGCTGATCGCCAAGGGCAAGCTGGGTGCCGGCGTCTCGATCGAAGACGGCGCCGCGGCAGCGCGCGGCTGCGCCGTCAACCTGCTCGCCCAGGTCAAGGCGGCCCTGGGCGATCTCGACAAGGTCGCGCGCGTGGTACGCCTCGGCGGCTTCATCAACTCGGCGCCGGACTTTCTCGACGGGCCGAAGGTGCTCAACGGCGCCTCCGACCTGATGGTCGCCGCCTTCGGTGACAAGGGCCGCCACGCCCGCACCACCGTCGGCGTCGCCTCGCTGCCGGCGGATGCGGCGGTGGAGGTCGAGGGCGTGTTCGAGGTCGCCTGAGGCCAGCATCGTGCGTGCCCCTGATTGGCTGACAGCCCGGCCGGTCGCCCACCGCGGCCTGCACGACATTTCCCGCGGCATCGTCGAGAACATGCCGGGCGCGGTCCAGGCCGCGATCGTTGGCAATTTCTCGATCGAGGTCGACATCCAGCTCTCCGCCGACGGCGAAGCCATGGTCCATCACGACCATGCGCTCGGCCGCCTCACCGAGGCCACCGGCGAGGTGGTCGAGAAGACCGCCGCGGAGCTGAAGGCCATCAGGTTCAAGGACACGGACGAGCGGATGATGTCCCTGTCCGACCTCTGCGCCATGGTCGCCGGCCGCGTTCCGCTGGTGATCGAGGTGAAGAGCCATTTTGGCGGCGACCGCAAGCTGGTGAAGCGGATGGCTGAGGTGCTGGCGTCCTATCAGGGCCCGGCGGTCGGCATGTCCTTCGATCCCGACCAGGTCCTGGCCTTGCGCGAGCTATTGCCCTCCCGCCCGCGCGGCATCGTCGCGCAGCGCAGCTATGAGGACGAGTACTGGGCGAAGCTCACCGAGGTGCAGCGCGACGGCATGCTGTACCTGCGCCACGGCTTCCAGACCCAGCCGCATTTCGTCGCCTTCAAGGTCGACCACCTCCCGGCGCCCGCCGCCTGGATCGCCCGCAATGTGTTCGGCTGCGCCCTGCTCGGCTGGACCGTCCGCACGCCCGAGCAGCGGACCCGGGCCGGGCAGTATGCGGACCAGATGATCTTTGAGGGGTTCGTGCCGTAGGGCTGGCGTCGTCCTGGCGGAAGCCAGGACCCATTACCCCAGGGAGAAGTTGTGGCGCGAAGCTGCAACTCCGAGTCATCGCCAAACCACATCCTGTGGTTATGGGTCCCCTGAGTTCACAAACGAAGTGCAACACTTCCAACTGGAGGTGTTGCCATGGGGCGGACTTACAAACAGCTCTCCCTTGACGATCGATGCGAGATTGCCCGCCTTTCGGCCAATGGCAACTCGGTCGGGCAAATCGCGGCAGCTTTGGATCGCCCGCCATCAACGATCTCTCGGGAGCTGAGGCGGAACCGTGGCAGGCAGGTCGGCTACAAGCCAAGCTATGCTCAGCAGCAGACCCGGGCGCGGCGCTG
>NZ_AXAB01000047.1:0-81462 GCF_000472645.1 Bradyrhizobium sp. WSM2254
CGACAGCGTCTTCGCATGGCTTCGGGTGCGAGCACACGCCAGCTCTCGAAGGCCCAGCGAGGACGTGCGCGGACGGCGAAGTCGTGTGGTCCTGACGCCCGGGGTCTGTGCGTCAAGTCTCGTGGTGATGTGCGCTGCCCGANCGGACGCGCACATCAGCCATCCGCGAGGCGACGGGGGCAATAGTGCATCGCTCCCCGGGGAGAGCACGAAGGACACCGTTAAAACCATTCGCGCAGGGAAGGCCGGGCGATCCGGCGAAACCTGTGGTCCACCCCGTGTGCATCTTTTGTGGCGCACGGACCTGCGGGTGCCAGCCGGCGCCCGGCCTTCCCTGCGCCCTTGTCTCGACAAGGGCAACGCGACGAAGCAACGCTCGGGCGGAATGCGCCGCGAGAGCGCGGAGGCGTGTCTTGCGGTATGGGAGCGAGTTGTGGCCGCGAGCTTAATTTTATGACCGTCACCCTGAGGTGTGAGCAGCGCGGTGCGAATGCACCGCGAGGCGAGCCTCGAAGGGCGACGGCCCGGCTGCATCTCGGCCCTTCATCCTTCGAGGCTCCCTGCACGGCGCTGCGCACCGCGCAGCTCGCACCTCAGGATGACGGGACGAATACTGCAGCCCCCAAGATTATCCGCCCCACGGAATCCCCCCGCGTCCCGCATGATCGCCCCGCCCTCACCGCACGCCGGCGCAATAGACTTTTGCCGACCCGGGCGGCATCCTGCCGTCATCAACCAATAACAGGGCCTGCCGCGCAGGCGGGGAAACGCATCATGTTGCAGACACGGTTCACCAAACTCGTCGGCGTCCAGCACCCGATTGTCCAGGGCGGCATGCAATGGGTCGGGCGCGCCGAGCTGGTCGCGGCCGTCGCGAACGCCGGCGCGCTCGGCTTCATCACCGCGCTGACCCAGCCGACGCCGGAGGACCTGACCAAGGAGATCGCGCGCTGCCGCGACCTCACCGACAAGCCGTTCGGCGTCAATCTCACCATCCTGCCCGCGATCAAGCCGCCGCCCTACGCCGAATATCGCTCCGCCATCATCGAGGCCGGCATCACGGTGGTCGAGACCGCCGGCAACAAGCCGCAGGAGCATGTCGACGAGTTCAGGAAGCACGGTGTCAAGGTCGTGCACAAGTGCACCAGCGTCCGCCACGCGCTCTCGGCCGAGCGCATGGGCGTCGACGCCATCTCGATCGACGGGTTCGAATGCGCCGGCCACCCCGGCGAGGACGACACGCCCGGCCTGATCCTGATCCCGGCCGCCGCCAACAAGATCAAGATCCCGATGATCGCCTCGGGCGGCTTCGCCGACGCGCGCGGCCTCGTCGCGGCGCTGGCGCTCGGCGCCGAGGGCATCAACATGGGCACCCGCTTCATGGCCACCAGGGAGAGCCCGATCCACCAATCCATCAAGGAGAAGATCGTCGCCAATGACGAGCGCGAGACCGAGCTGATCTTCCGCACCATGCGCAACACTTCGCGCGTCGCCAGGAACGCCGTCTCGACCAAGGTCGTCGCCATGGAGAAGGAAGGCGCCAAGTTCGAGGACATCCGCGAGCTCGTTGCCGGTGCCCGCGGCAAGATGGTCTATGCCACCGGCAACTCCGACGAAGGCATCTGGTCGGCCGGCCAGGTCCAGGGCCTGATCCAGGACATCCCGAGCTGCGCCGAGCTCATCTCCCGCATCGTGCGCGAAGCGGAAGCCATCATCCGAAGCCGGCTCGAGGGCATGATCACGCGCCCCGCGGCGCAGGCGGCCGAATGATCGCGATCTGATTTGAGCGCGGCGCTCGCCACGCCGAAGGTATGCTCCCTCGCCCCGCAAGCGGGGAGAGGCGAAGAGTCCTACGTCCGGTTAAACCAGTTCCTCAAACGCCATCGAGTAATTCATGAAAGCTTACGTCTACAGCCCTGAGGGCGCTCGAATTTCCGACGTCGCTCAACCAAAGCCTAAAGGCACACAGGTGCTGGTCCGCGTCCGCGCCTGCGGGCTGAACCGCGCCGACACCGGCATGCGCAAGGGTCACGCCCATGGTGCGGCCGGCGGGGTCGGCACCGTGCTCGGCATGGAATGGGCCGGCGAGGTCGCCGAGCTCGGACCGGATGCCAAGGGCGTGAAGGTCGGCGACCGCATCATGGGCTCGGGCGGTGCGGCCTTCGCGGAATACACACTGGCCGATCACGGCCGGCTGTTCCGCGCGCCGTCGAACATGAATTTCGAGGAGGCCGCCACCCTGCCCGTCGCGCTCGCGACCATGCACAACGCGGTCGTCACCGTCGGCGGCGTGCAGGCGGGCCAGAGCGTGCTGATCCAGGGCGCCAGCTCCGGCGTCGGCCTGATGGCGATGCAGATCGCCAAGCTCAAGGGCGCAAGGCTGGTGATCGGCTCGTCGACCGATGCCTATCGGCGCGGCCGGCTGACGGAGTACGGCGCCGACCTCGCCGTCGACTCCTCCGACCCCAAATGGGTCGAGGAGGTGCTGAAGGCGACGAGCGGCGAAGGCGTCGATCTCATCGTCGACCAGGTCTCCGGCACGGTCGCCAACCAGAACCTCGCCGCCACCAGGATCAAGGGCCGCATCGTCAATGTCGGCCGGCTCGGCGGCACCCACGCCGATTTCAACTTCGACCTGCATGCCGCACGCCGCATCGACTATGTCGGCGTCACCTTCCGCACCCGCACCGTCGAGGAGGTCCGCGAGATCTTCGAGGAGGTCCGCAAGGACATCTGGGGCGCGGTGGAATCGCGAAAGCTGCAACTGCCGATCGACAAGGTGTTTGCGTTCGCCGACATCGACAAGGCGTTCGAGCACATGGAGGCGAACAAGCATCTCGGCAAGATCGTCGTGACGGTGTGATCCCTGGCCGGGCGACGAGCGCCCGGTCCCGTAGGGTGGGCAAAGGCGCGCAGCGCCGTGCCCACCATTCTTCCACACTCGCTGACCCATGGTGGGCACGCTTCGCTTTGCCCACCCTACGAGATTGAGCAAGCGGCATCGGCGAGCATTCAATTCGGAAGCATTCGCAATAGCTTCGCTCCTGCAACTCACTTGCGACTACAGCTGTGGATCATCGCTTGATGTTCAGCCCTAGGCTGCTAAATCCCCGGCCATGAGCGCACAGCACAGCAAGACCTCGGTCGCGGCCATCTCGATCTTCGCCAGCGGCGGCATGGCGGCGGCCAAGTTCGTGGTCGGCGTGGCCATCGGCTCGCTCGCGCTGATCTCGGAAGCGCTGCACTCCTCGGTCGACCTGATCGCGACCATCATCACCTGGGCGGTGGTGCGGGTGTCCGACAAGCCGGCCGACGACGAGCACCATTACGGCCACGGCAAGCTGGAGAGCATCTCCGCGCTCGGCGTCACCGCCCTGCTCTACGTGCTCGCCGGCGGCATCCTGGTCGAGTCCTACAGCCGGCTGCGCGAGGGAACCCCGCCGCCGACCATTTCGGCCGTGCCGTTCGTGGTGCTGGTGATCGACATCGTCGTCAACCTGTGGCGCGCCCGCGCCCTGCACCGCGCCGCGCGGGAAACGCGCAGCCAGGCGCTCGCCGCCGACGCGCTGCATTTCGCCTCCGACGTCATGGGCTCCTTCGCCGTGATCGTGGGCCTGATCCTCGCCGCTCTCGGCTTCTGGTGGGGCGACGCGGCGGCCGCCGCTGCGGTCGCCGTGATGATCGCCGCTCTCGGCCTGCGCATGGCCGGCTCGACCGTGCAGACGCTGGTCGACCGCGCGCCGGAGGGCGCGCAGGAGAAGGCCACGGCCGCGATCCGCAGCGTGCCCGGCGTGATCGGCGTCGAGCGGCTGCGCGTGCGCATGGTCGGCGCGACCACCTTCATCGACACCATCGCAAAGGTGCCGCGGACCTATCCGATCGACCGCGTCGAGGAGATCAAGCGCAAGGTGCAGGCCGCCGTCGACAAGGCGTTCGGCGATGCCGACCTCACCTTCACCCCGGTCCCCGTCGCGCGCGACAACGAGACCGTACGCGACCGCATCATGGTGATCGCCCGCAATTCGAGCCTCGCCGTCCACCACGTCACGGTGCACGACCTCGGCGCCAAGCTGATCGTCGGCATCGACCTCGAGGTCGACGCCGGGATGCGGCTCGACGCCGCCCATGACATCGCCAACACGTTGGAGCGGAACATCCAGGAGGAGTTCGGCGCCGACGTCGAAGTCGACGTCCATATCGAGCCTCTGGAACCGGAACTGCCGTTCGGCGTTGATGCCGCGCCGGAACGGGTGCAGACCATCGCCGCCGCGTTGGCCGAATTCGCCGGTGAGGGCGAGATCCACGACATCCACAATGTGCGCGTCCGCAACACCGATGCCGGCGAGATCGTCAACTTCCACTGCCGCGCCGCGCCGTCGATGAGCGTGATCAAGGTGCACGAGCATGTCGACGCGATCGAGCGCGCGTTGCGCCGCGCGTTCCCGAGCGTGAAGCGCGTGATCAGCCACGCCGAGCCGCCGCGCGCGTGACGCAGAATGTGCGAGGAGTCACACGTTCTCGTTTCGGACTCGCTGTGCACGTGAGTTTGCGGACTCTCGACGCGCAAACTGCGCGTTGGATAAGAATAAATTCGCGTTAACGATTCGTTGACTCTCGACAGCCCGGCAAAACTGGATTCAAATCGGTGTGATTCGGAAGCGATGTGGGGCTGCTTCCGAACTCAAGTTGCAAGCAAGTTTTCCAGGGGGCCGAAGGCATGTCGCGTGCAGACGCCGCGAACGCGTGCGTCCAATCCGATTCGATCAAAGGATTGGCGCAATCGATCGCGAAACCTGCCTATCACCGGCTGCTGATCGCGGAGCCGGCGCTGCGTCGCGCCGTGCCGACGCTCATCATCGCGTTCCTGATCACGATCTGCCTCGGCGCGTTCGTGCAGGTCGTCGACCAGACGCGCCAGAAGCGGCTGGTGCTCCGCCATGACATCTCGGCACTCGCCGATCTGCTCGCCGAGCGCATCGACCGCCTCACCTCCTCGCGGCAGGAACGGCTGAAGAACATCGAGAGCCTGCCGGCGCTGCTGCCCGACCTGATCCCGTCCTGGGGCACGGCCACGGGCCGCCACGTCATCGTCACCTCGGCCGGCGTCGACCGCCGCATCCTCGCCCGCATTCCCATCGACAGCGATTCCTCGGGCAACGACCGCCTGCTCGATTCCATCACCACGGCGCAGCTGCTCGCGGCGCCGCCGCGCGACGGCGACATCTCCGACATGACGCTGCCGAACGGCAACGCCGCGATGGCGACATCGCGGCAGATCAAGTCGCTGCCCGGCTTCGTCACCGTGATCCAGGAGCGCAACGAGCCGATCTGGGGCTCGGACGCCGCGCTCTCGGTGACGCTGTCGGCCACCACCGGCTTCGTCGTCCTGATCCTCGGCTTCGCCTTCCACTGGCAGTCGACCCGCGCCCGCGAGGGCGATCTCATCAACGACGCGGTGCGCGGCCGCATCGATACCGCGCTCAACCGCGGCCGCTGCGGCCTTTGGGACTGGGACCTGTCGCGCGGCCGGATCTTCTGGTCGCAGTCGATGTTCTCGATGCTCGGCCTGGACGGCCGTAACGAGCTCCTCACCTTCGGCGAGGTCAACGCGCTGGTGAAGTCGGACGACATCGACCTGTTCGAGATCGCCGACCAGCTCATCTCCGAGAAGATCGACCACATCGACCAGACCTTCCGCATGCAGCATGTCGACGGCCACTGGATCTGGCTCCGCGTCCGCTGCGAGAAGACAAGCGGCGCGACCGACTCCAGCGTTCACCTGATCGGAATCGCCGTCGACATCACCGAGCAGAAGAGCCTCGCCGAGCGGACGGTGGAAGCCGATTTGCGCCTGCGCGACGCCATCGAGACCATTCCGGAGGCCTTCGTGCTGTGGGACGCGAGCGATCGCCTCGTGCTCTGCAACTCGCACTTCCAGCGCCTGCACAAACTGCCCGACAGCGCCGTCATTCCCGGCACCTCGTACGAGACCGTGCTCGAGGTCGGCCGCATGCCGGAGGTGCGCACCCGCCACAACGAGACGGCGAGCCAGGGCCCGGGCGCGCGCACCTTCGAGGCGCAGCTCGACGACGGCAGCTGGCTGCACATCAGCGAGCGCCGCACCAAGGACGGCGGCTACGTCTCGGTCGGCACCGACATCACCCGCATCAAGGAGCACGAGCAGAAGCTCGTCGACAACGATCTGCGCCTGCGCGCCACCGTCATCGACCTGAAGCGCTCGCAGGCCGCGCTCGAACGCCAGACCAACGAACTTGCGGATCTCGCGGAAAAGTACCAGCGCGAGAAGACCCGCGCCGAGGAAGCCAACCAGACCAAGTCGAAATTCCTCGCCAATATGAGCCACGAGCTGCGCACGCCGCTCAACGCCATCATCGGCTTCTCCGAGATCATGGGCTCGGGCCTGTTCGGCGAGCTCGGCAGCGAGAAGTACCAGGAATACTGCCAGGACATCCTGACCAGCGGCCACTACCTCCTCGAAGTCATCAACGACATCCTCGACATGTCCAAGATCGAGGCCGGCCGCATGAAGCTCGACATGGAAGAGCTCGATCTTGCGCGGACGCTCGCGGAATCCCTGCGCGTCGTCTCCGGCCGCGCGCAGGACAAGCAGCTGACGCTCGATGCCGACATCGCGAAATCGATTTCCGTCGTCGCCGACCGCCGCGCCACCAAGCAGATCATCGTCAACCTGCTGTCGAACGCGGTGAAATTCACGCCCGACGGCGGCCGCATCGTGGTGCGCAGCCGGGAGCTCGACGACCGGATCGTGCTGATGATCGCCGACACCGGCATCGGGATCGCACCGCACTCCCTGGCGCGGCTCGGACGCCCGTTCGAACAGGTCGAGAGCCAGCTCACGAAGACCTATCACGGCTCGGGGCTGGGCCTCGCCATCGCCCGCTCGCTGGCGCAGCTCCACGGCGGCTCGATGCGGCTGCGCTCGAAGATCGATGTCGGCACCGTCGTCCGCGTGACGCTGCCGCGCGACGCAATCAAGGCGGCGTCCGGGATATCGGCCGCGGCCTAGCACACGGCGGGAAGTTCGCCTGCGGCCATCCTTCGAGACGCCCGCCTCCGGCGGGCCCTCAGGATGAGGGCCGAATACGCGGCAGCAGTTTCAACGAACACCGATGCAACGGAGCCTCATCCTGAGGAGCCCGCGAAGCGGGCGTCTCGAAGGACGAGGCGCTTGCTCGGGCCCTCCAGCTCTGGCCCCTACAATTGCAGCGTCGGCGCGACTTCACGCGCGACATTGACCAGCGCTGCGATCAGCGGCGTCATCGGATCGCGCTGCGGGATCACCATCCCGATGCTGTAATTGACCTCGGGGTCGACGATCGGGATCGAGCGCACGGTATCGGACAGGCCGAGCGTCTCGGCGAGCTTGGCCGGCATCACGCTCGCCCAGCGTCCCGTCTTCACATGCGTGAACAGCACGAGCAGCGAGTTCGAGGTCAGCGTCGGCGTCGCCTCCGCGCCGACCGAGCGCAGCGCGCGGTCGATGATGCGGCGGTTCTGCATGTCGGGCGTGAGCAGGCACAACGGCACCTGCCCGACCTCGGTCCAGGTTACCGTCTCGCGATCACCGAACATCGCATCCGGCGCGGTGAGGAGACGATAGCTCTCGTTGTAGAGCGGAATGGTGCGCACCTTCCCGATCGGCTCGTTCTCGATATAGGTCAGCCCCGCGTCCACCTCGAGATTTTCGAGCAGGCCCAGCACCTCCGATGAAGTCGTGGACTGGATGCGGAAGCGCACCTCGGGATGCCTGGCCCGGAACGGCGTCGTCAGCGCGGCCACCATGCCGAGCACGGTCGGGATCGCCGCGATGCGGATCTCGCCCGAGAGCTTCTCCTTCAGCGAGTTGATCTCCTGGCGCATCGCGCGGGCATCGCCCACGATCCGCCGCGCCCAGTCCAGCGCCCGCTCGCCTTCCGGCGTAAAACCCTGGAAGCGGGATCCGCGCTGGACCAGCATCACGCCGAGGATCTCCTCGAGCTGCTTGAGCCCGGTCGACATCGTCGGCTGGGTGACCCCGCAGGCTTCCGCCGCGCGTCCGAAATGCCGTTCCTTCGCCAGCGCCAGCAGCAGTTCAAGCTTGTCGATCAACCGGACGCCCCCTCGAATTCTGTCGTGGCATGCAAGCTAGCACGGCCGGTCCCTGCCAACACGGAAAAACCGGCACGCAGAACGCGATTAATTGCGTTTCCGTATCAGTCGATTGCATCCGCCAATCGATCTGAATTCGCAATCGCAGCATGAGACAGCTTTATTGATCTTCGAATGATTCCAAATAGTTTGCGATGCAGGAACGCTCAATTTGAGAACGAAGAATGACAGCGGTTTACGAGCCTTGTTACGAGCCTTGGAACGAGACGCGCGGCGCCGAGATCATCGCCGAACATGCAAGGCAGGAGGGCGCGACGCTGGTCATTCTGCACGCCCTTCAAGAGGCGTTCGGCTATGTGCCGGAGGCGGCCATTCCGATGGTCGCGCAGGCGCTCAATCTGTCGCGCGCCGAGGTGCATGGCGTGTTCACGTTCTATCATGATTTCAGGCACAAGCCGGCCGGCCGCCACGTGCTGAAGCTTTGCCGCGCCGAGGCCTGCCAGGCTGCGGGTGGCGATGCGCTGGCGGCGCGTGCCGAGGCCAGGCTCGGTGTGTCGCTCGGCAACACGACGGCCGATGACCGCGTCACGCTGGAGCCGATCTACTGCCTCGGCCTGTGCGCGACTGCGCCGTCGGCGATGCTCGACGGCCGCCTCGTCGGCCGGCTCGACGAGAAGCGCCTCGATGCGCTGGTTGCGGAGGCGCAGCGATGAGCATGCGTCTCTTCGTCTCACGCGATGCGGGTGCGGTCGCCGTCGGTGCCGATGAGGTTGCACTGGCGCTGGAACAGGCCGCGGCCAAGCGCGGCGTCGCCGTCGAGATTATCAGGACCGGCTCGCGCGGCATGTACTGGCTGGAGCCGCTGGTCGAGGTCGCGACGCCGCAGGGCCGGATCGCGTTCGGCCCGGTCACCGGGGCCGATGTACCCTCCCTGCTCGACGCGCTCGCCGGCAATACGCCGCATCTGCTGCGGTTAGGGGCGACCGAGGAGATTCCCTGGCTGAAGCGCCAGACCCGCCTCACCTTCGCCCGCTGCGGCGTGATCGATCCGCGCTCGCTCGACGATTACCGCGCCCATGGCGGCTACAAGGGCCTGGAGCGCGCGCTGTCGCTCGGCTCGGACGCGATCCTCGCGGAGGTCACCGCATCGGGCCTGCGCGGCCGCGGCGGCGCTGGCTTTCCGACCGGCATCAAGTGGAAGACGGTTGCCCAGGCCAAGGCCGACCGCAAGTTCATCGTCTGCAACGCCGACGAAGGCGACAGCGGGACCTTCGCCGACCGCATGATCATGGAAGGCGATCCCTTCCTGGTGATCGAGGGCATGACCACCGCCGGCATCACCGTCGGCGCAACCAGGGGCTACATCTACATCCGCAGCGAATATCCGCACGCGGTCGAGGCGATGAACGCGGCCATCAAGGCTGCGAAGCGCGGCGGCTATCTCGGCGACAAGATCGGCGGCTCGACCACCAGCTTCGACCTTGAAGTCCGCGTCGGCGCCGGCGCCTATGTCTGCGGCGAGGAAACGTCGCTGCTGGAGAGCCTCGAAGGCCGCCGCGGCATCGTACGCGCCAAGCCGCCGCTGCCGGCCCATCACGGCCTGTTCGGCAAGCCGACCGTGATCAACAACGTGCTGTCGTTCGCGGCGATCCCCTTCATCCTCGCCGAAGGCGCCAAGGCCTATGCCGATTTCGGCATGGGCCGCTCGCGCGGCACGATGCCGATCCAGCTCGCCGGCAATATCCGCTATGGCGGCCTGTATGAGACCGCGTTCGGCGTGACGCTGGGCGAGCTTGTCGACGACATCGGCGGCGGCACGTTCACGGGCCGCCCGGTCCGTGCGGTGCAGGTCGGCGGGCCCCTTGGCGCCTATTTCCCCCGCGCCCTGTTCGACACCCCGTTCGACTACGAGGCCTTCGCCGCGCGTGACGGGCTGATCGGCCATGGCGGCATCGTCGTGTTCGACGACAGCGTCGACATGCGCAGGCAGGCGCGCTTCGCGATGGAATTCTGCGCCGTCGAATCCTGCGGCAAGTGCACGCCCTGCCGCATCGGCTCGACCCGCGGCGTCGAAACCATCGAGAAGATCATCAACGGCGAGCGCGTCAGCGAAAACCTCGCGCTCGTCGAAGACCTCTGCAACACCATGAAATTCGGCTCGCTCTGCGCGCTCGGCGGCTTCACGCCTTACCCGGTGCTCAGCGCATTGAAGCACTTCCGGGAGGATTTCGTCCCGGCGCCGACCACGCTTCAGGCCGCGGAATAGGAGAACGACAATGTCTCTGATCGAAGAAATCGACTTCGGCACGCCGCGCGCCAAATCGGAAACGATGGTGACGCTGACCATCGACGGCAAGGAGATCTCGGTGCCCGAGGGCACCTCGATCATGCGCGCGGCGATGGAGGCCGGCCACCAGATCCCGAAGCTCTGCGCGACCGACATGGTCGATGCATTCGGCTCATGCCGCCTCTGCCTCGTCGAGATCGAGGGCCGCGCCGGCACGCCGGCCTCCTGCACCACGCCGGTGATGCCGGGCCTCGTCGTCCACACCCAGACCGACCGGCTGAAGAAGCTGCGCAAGGGCGTGATGGAGCTCTACATCTCCGACCATCCGCTCGATTGCCTCACCTGCGGCGCCAACGGCGATTGCGAATTGCAGGACATGGCCGGCGCCGTCGGCCTGCGCGACGTGCGCTACGGCTATGAGGGTGAGAACCACATCTTCGCCAAGACGGATGGCTGCACCAACGACAACTGGATGCCGAAGGACGAGTCCAACCCCTACTTCACCTACGATCCCTCCAAGTGCATCGTCTGCTCGCGCTGCGTCCGCGCCTGCGAGGAAGTGCAAGGCACCTTCGCGCTGACCATCTCCGGCCGCGGCTTCGACAGCCGCGTCTCGCCCGGCATGAGCGAAAGCTTTCTCGGCTCCGAATGCGTCTCCTGCGGCGCCTGCGTGCAGGCCTGCCCGACCGCGACACTGACGGAGAAGTCGGTGATCGAGATCGGACAGCCCGAACATTCGGTCGTGACCACCTGCGCCTATTGCGGCGTCGGCTGCGCCTTCAAGGCGGAGATGCGCGGCGAGGAAGTCGTGCGCATGGTGCCGTACAAGGACGGCAAGGCCAATCGCGGCCATTCCTGCGTCAAGGGCCGCTTCGCCTGGGGCTACACCAACCACAAGGAACGCATCCTCAAGCCGATGATCCGCGAACGGATCGAGGATCCCTGGCGCGAGGTGTCCTGGGATGAGGCGTTCTCCTTCGCCGCCGCCAGGATGCGCGGCATCCAGAAGAAGTACGGTCGCGACGCCATCGGCGGCATCACTTCGTCGCGCTGCACCAACGAAGAAACCTATCTGGTGCAGAAGCTGATCCGGGCCGGCTTCGGCAACAACAATGTCGACACCTGCGCACGCGTCTGCCATTCGCCGACCGGCTATGGCCTGTCGCAGACCTTCGGCACCTCGGCCGGCACCCAGGACTTCGACTCCGTGGAGAACACCGACGTCGCCGTCATCATCGGCGCCAATCCGGCCTCCGCCCACCCCGTCTTCGCCTCGCGCCTGAAGAAGCGGCTGCGCCAGGGCGCCAAGCTGATCGTGATCGATCCGCGCCGCACCGAGATGGTGGAATCGCCGCACGTGAAGGCGCTGCATCTGCCGCTGATGCCCGGCACCAACGTCGCGGTCGTGACCGCGCTGGCGCATGTCATCGTCACCGAGGGCCTCGTCGACGAAGCCTTCGTGCGCGAGCGCTGCGACTGGACCGAGTTCGAGGAATGGGCCGCCTTCGTCGCCCAGCCGAACAACAGCCCGGAAGCAACGGCGATCCTCACCGGCGTCGACCCCAAGGCGCTGCGCGAAGCCGCCCGCATCTATGCCACCGGCGGCAACGGGGCGATCTATTACGGCCTCGGCGTCACCGAGCACAGCCAGGGTTCGACTACGGTGATCGCGATCGCCAACCTTGCGATGGCGACCGGCAATATCGGCCGTCCCGGCGTCGGCGTGAACCCGCTACGCGGCCAGAACAACGTGCAGGGCTCCTGCGACATGGGCTCGTTCCCGCATGAGCTGCCGGGCTACCGCCACATCTCGGGCGATGCCGTGCGCGACCAGTTCGAGGCGCTCTGGAACGTCAAGCTCAACCCCGAGCCGGGCCTGCGCATCCCAAACATGTTCGATGCCGCGATCGAGGGCACGTTCATGGGCATCTATGTGCAGGGCGAGGACATCCTCCAGTCCGATCCCAACACCAAGCACGTCGTGGCGGCGCTGTCGTCGATGGAATGCGTCATCGTTCACGACCTCTTCCTGAACGAGACTGCGAACTACGCCCACGTCTTCCTGCCCGGCTCGAGCTTCCTCGAGAAGGACGGCACCTTCACCAACGCCGAGCGCCGCATCCAGCGCGTGCGCAAGGTGATGACGCCGAAGAACGGCATGGCCGACTGGGAGGTCACCATCGGCCTTGCCAAGGCGATGGGCTTCGAGATGAACTACGGCCACCCGTCCGAGATCATGGACGAGATCGCGGCGCTGACGCCGACCTTCACCGGCGTCTCCTACGCCAAGCTCGACGAGCTCGGCTCGGTGCAGTGGCCGTGCAACGAGAAGGCGCCCGAGGGCACGCCGGTGATGCATATCGACGGCTTCGTCCGCGGCAAGGGCAAGTTCATCGTCACCGAATATGTCGCGACCGACGAGCGGACCGGCCCGCGCTTCCCGCTGCTGCTCACGACGGGGCGCATCCTCAGCCAGTACAATGTCGGCGCGCAGACCCGACGCACCGAGAACGTGGTCTGGCATGCCGAGGATCGGCTGGAGATCCACCCGCACGATGCCGAGCAGCGCGGCGTGCGCGACGGCGACTGGGTACGGTTGAAGAGCCGCGCCGGCGAGACCACGTTGCGCGCGGAGATCACCGATCGCGTCGCGCCGGGCGTCGTCTACACCACCTTCCACCACCCGGACACGCAGGCCAACGTCATCACGACGGAGTATTCGGACTGGGCCACCAACTGTCCCGAATACAAGGTCACGGCGGTGCAGATTTCGCCGTCGAACGGCCCGTCCGACTGGCAGAAGTCCTATGATGCGCAGGCGCGGCACTCCCGCCGCATCGCGCCTGCCGAAGCTGCGGAGTAACCGCATGCACGTGCCGGTTCAGGCTATCGACCGCGAGATCTGGCGCGACGGCGCGGCGTCCGAAGGGACGCGGCTGATCCCGGAGGAGACGCCGCTGGCGCTGACTTATAATGGCGGCACCTATGGCGTCATGATGGGGACGCCGCAGAACCTCGAAGACTTCGCCGTCGGCTTCAGCCTCAGCGAAGGCATCGTCGGATCGGTCGACGACATCCGCTCGCTCGAAATCGTCCGCCTCGACGACGGCATCGAGTTGCGCATGTGGCTTGCGCCGGACGAGGCCGCGCGCATCAGCGAACGGCGGCGTCATATCGCCGGCCCGACCGGCTGCGGCATCTGCGGCATCGAGTCCATTGCCGAAGCCGTGCGGCCTGCGGCCGTCGTGCCGCAGGGGCAGACCTTCACGCCCGAGCAGATCATGACGGCGATGCAGGCCATCGCGCCGCTCCAATCGATCAACATGCAAACTCGCGCCGTTCACGCCGCCGCGTTCTGGTCTCCTTCCGGCAACATCGCCGCGCTGCGCGAGGATGTCGGCCGCCACAACGCGCTGGACAAGCTCGCAGGTGCGCTGGCGCGCAGCCGGACGGATGCGCGCGGCGGCATGGTGCTGCTGACGAGCCGCGTCTCGGTCGAGATGGTGCAGAAGACCGCCGCGATCGGCGCGCCGCTGATGGTCGCGGTCTCCGCGCCGACCGCGCTCGCGGTCCGCACGGCGGAAGCCGCCGGCATCACGCTGATCGCCATTGCCCGGCAAGACGGGTTCGAAGTGTTTACGCATGGCGGCCGCATCGTCGCCTGCCATGCCACGGAGGTTGCCGATGTCGCCTGACCGCCTGATCTACATGGCCAACCAGATCGGCACGTTCTTCCGCAGCCAGGGCCACGACAAGGCCGTGCCGGGAATCGCCGAGCACATCAAGAAATTCTGGGATCCCCGGATGAAACGCGCGATCTTCGCCCATCTCGACGCCGGCGGCGCGGGCCTTGAGCCTGATGTCCGCGAGGCCATCACCTCGCTGAAGCCGGCGACGTCCCTTCCAGCAGCGCCCTGAACACGCGCCGCACCTCGCTCTGCGTCTCCTTCACACGCGCCTCCAGCGACGAGAAATCCGGCGCATCGCCGGCTCGCGCCATCACGCGCTGGAGATCGGTGCCGGCGGTTTCCGGCTTGAAGCCGTCGCTGACGCAGAGCCGCAGGATCTGCGTCAGGTCGTGATAGAGCCGCGCTGCGGCACGCAGGATCTCGGCCTCCGACTGCGGCAGCACGCCGAGCCTGGCCGCATTGTCCAGCACCTGAAGCGTGCTGACGTCGAGGATATCCGGCTTGTGATGGGCATGCACGAGCTGGAGATATTGCGCGATGAAGTCGATGTCGATCATGCCGCCGGCGGCGTATTTGAGATCCCAATAATCGGTCTCGCCCTTCTCCTGGCCGATCGCGCGCCGCATGTCGGCGACGTCGTTGGCGATCGTGGCAGGGTCGCGGCGGCGGGTCAGGACATCGCGGATGACGCGCGCGATCCGGTCGCCGAATTCAGGCGAAGCCGACACCACGCGGGCACGCGTCAGCGCCATGTGCTCCCAGGTCCAGGCCTCGTTGGCCTGGTAATCCGCGAAGGAGGCAAGGCTCGAGGCCACCGGGCCGGCGCGCCCTGACGGGCGCAGCCGCATGTCGATCTCATACAGCACGCCGTAATTGGTACGCGTCGTGAAGGCGCTGATCAGGCGCTGGGTGAAGCGGGCGAAATAATGCGCGCCTTGAAGCGACTTCGGCCCATCCGAGTCCGGATTCTCGCTGTCGAAATCGTACAGCAGGATCAGGTCGAGATCGGACGAGGCGGTCATCTCGCGGCTGCCGAGCCGGCCCATCGCGATGATCGCCGTCTCCTGCCCCTCGATCCGGCCGTGCTGGGCGGCAAAGCGATCGGCGACGAGGCCATGCACGGTGTGGACGATTCCTTCGGCGACGTCGGCAAAGGCCGTACTCGCCTGCTGCGCCGAGACCGTGCCGGAGAGGATGCGCGTGCCGATCAGGAACAGGCTCTCCTGCCCGAACAGGCGCAGGCGATCCAGGAACTCCTCATACGAGGTGGCATCCTGCACGGTGGCGGCGAGCCGCCCCGACAATTCCCGCCGGTCCGGCATCGCGCCGAAGAAGCGCGGATCGATCAGCCCGTCCATGAGCTGCGGCTGCCGCGCCAGCATCTCGCCGAGCCGCGGCGCCGCGCCCAGCACCAGCGCCACCAGCGCGACGAGATCGCGGTTCTGGCCAAGCAGCGTGATCAGCCGGCCGCCACGCTGGAGCGCCCCAAGGAAATGATCGAACGCCACGACGGCGCGGTCCGGCTCCTCGGCGTGGGCGAGGCCGTCGATCAGCGCCGGCACGAATTCGATGAAGGCGCTTCGTGTCGCCCCATTGCGGAACACGCGATAGTCGCCCGTGATCCAGTCGCGCACGGTCTGCGCCACGGCGGCGGGCTTCTTGAAGCCGAGCGTCGTCAGGTGCTGGAGCAGGCGCGGATCGTCGGGACCTGCACTGTAGTCGAGCGCCGGTAGCTTTGCCGTGCCGGTCGGATCGTCGCCCTCGAACAGCTTCTCGTAGTGCCCCTGGACGATCTCGAGCTGCCGCAACAGATCGCGGGCAAAGGCCTCGCGATCCGGATAGCCGAAGAACCGCGCAAAGCGCCCGACCGCCTCCTTGTCGTCGGGCAGCGCATGGGTCTGCTCGTCCGCGATCATCTGGAGGCGATGCTCGACCCGGCGCAGGAACTCGTACGCCCTGGTGAGCTCGTCACGCGCCGCGAGGGTGATCCATTTGCTGGCGGCAAGCACATCGAGCGCGGCGAGCGTCGGCCGCACCCGCAATTCCGGATGGCGGCCGCCGGCGATCAGCTGCTGGGTCTGCGCGAAAAACTCGATCTCGCGGATGCCGCCGCGACCGACCTTGACGTTGTGGCCTTCGACCGCGACCTCGCTCTGGCCGCGATAGGTCTGCATCTGCCGCTTCATGTCGTGCACGTCGGCAAGCGCGGCGAAATCGAGATGCTTGCGCCAGACGAAGGGGGCGATCTCGGCGAGCAGCGCCTCGCCTGCCCTGGCATCGCCGGCACAGGCGCGCGCCTTGATCATCGCGGCGCGCTCCCAGGTGCGCCCTTCCCGCTCGTAGTAATGCAGCGCGGCGTCCCGTGAGATCGCCACCTGCGTCGAGGACGGATCGGGGCGCAGCCGCAGATCGACGCGGAAGACGTAGCCGTCATAGGTGCGCTGCTGGAGAATGCGCGCCATGCCTTGCGTCACGCGGACGAAGAATGGCTGCGGCTCGATATCCGGCGCCAGCGTCGTGGCGTCAGGATCGAAGAACACGATGAGGTCGATGTCGCTGGAATAGTTCAGCTCGCCTGCACCCATCTTGCCCATCGCGAGCACGATCAGGCCGCTGCCCTCTTCCGGTGCCTCGGGATTGGGCGGGAAAAGTTTCCCACGTGCGGCTTCCTGCCGCAGCAGGTACTGAAGCGCCGCCTGCACGGAGGAGACCGCGACATCGGTCAGCGCCGCCGTCACCCGCATCACCGGCCAGACTCCGCCGATGTCGCACAGCGCGGTCAGAAGCGCCGCCTCCGCCTTCATGCGGCGAAGCAGCCGCATCACCTCGGCCTCGTCAGGTGCCGCGAGCACCGCGCCTCTCGCCTCCGCGATCAGTGCGGCGAGATGAAGATCCGGATCGCATTCGAGCAGCCGGATAAGGCGCAGCGGATCGGCGCGCACCAGATCGAACAGATAGGGCGAGAATTCCGCGATGCCGGCGAGGATATTCCGGGCGAAGGGATGAACCAGCAGCGCTTCGAGACGAGCCGATTGTGCCGGCTCGAGCGCGGCCAGCCAGTCTTCGAAACGTCGTTCGTCGGTTGTGGAAGCGGCAATATGGGGAGCCTCCACGAAGCGCGCGGCCAGGCTCTCACCATGCTTGTCCGCGTTTCCCGGCGCGGAGTGGTTCATGCCACCTTCTGTGGCACATCCGGTATTGGAGGAGCAACCCTGTCGCCAGCGCCCACACGCGCCGGCAGCACCAGCGTGGCGACGAGGCCGGGATGGGCATCGCCCAGCCGCAATTCTCCGCCATGCAATGTGGCAACCGCGGCGGCGAGGCTGAGGCCGAGGCCGGAGCCCGGCAGCGTGCGGCTGGCCTCCAGCCGCACGAATCGTTCGACGGCGTGTTTGCGATCGGCTTCGGGAATACCGGGGCCGCGATCGGTAACGCTGAGCAGCACCTGGTCGCCCTCGCGCCTGGCCTCGATGAGGATCTGCCCCGAGTCCATGCTGACCACGGTTCCACCGGTCTGCGCGACCGGCTTGCCGTATTTGATCGCGTTCTCGACCAGATTGGCGAGCGCCTGGCTGATCAATTCGCGGTTGGCGTGAACCGGCGTCGGCTCGCATTTGACCTTCAAGGTCATGCCGTCGTCTTCAGCCAGGGGCTCGTAGAGCTCGTGGATGCCGCCTGCGACTTCGGCGGCATCGAAATCGTCCATGTTGCCGCGCGCCTGGCCGGACTCGGCGCGCGCGATCATCAGCAGCGCGTTGAAAGTGCGGATCAGCCCGTCGGATTCCTCGATGGTCCGCTCGAGCGCGGCGCGATAGTCGGCCTCGCAGCCGGATTTCGCCAACGCCTCCTCGGCGCGGTTGCGCAAGCGTGTCAGCGGCGTCTTGAGATCGTGGGCGATATTGTCGGAGACCTCCTTCAGCCCCGCCATCAGCGCCTCGATGCGCTCCAGCATGGCATTGAGGTTTTCGGCGAGGCGGTCGAGCTCGTCGCCGCTGCGCCCCACCGGCAGGCGCTCGCTGAGATCGCCGGTCATGATGCGATGCGCCGTGCCGCTCATCGCGTCGATGCGCCTCAGCACCCTGCGCGCGACGAAGACGCCGCCGCCGAGCCCGAGCACGACCACGATCAGGATCGACCATTGCGCGGCCTTGGCGACGATGCCGAACAGCCGCCGCCGCTCGGCGAGGTCGCGGCCGATCAGGAGCCGGAAGCCGTTTTCCAGTTCGGTGACGCGTACGAGCGCACGATGGTCGCGGTCATCCGCGTCCTCGATGCGCCGGTAGGCGGTTTCCGACCAGCCGCGCGTCGCCATCACACCGGGCGCGAGCGAGCCGACATTGCCGGCGATCGCCTGCCCCGTCGGCGTGGTCACGAGATAGAGGTTGGCGCCGGGTCGCAACGCCCGGGATTCGATCGCCAGGACCAGGCCACGCAAGCCGCGGCGGCCGTAGATCTCGTTGATCTCCGAGGTCTCGGCGTTCACCGTCTGCGTGATTTCCTCGGTGATCAGCCGGCGCGTATTCCAGGCGAAATAGGCCAGCAGCGAGGCTGCGAACATCGCGAACAGCAGCAGATAGACCAGCGTCAGCCGGAACGCCGTGGTGCGGACGAGTTTACCGAATGCCGTCACGGATCATGTACCCGGCGCCGCGGATCGTGTGCAGCAGCGGCCGCTCGAATCCCTTGTCGATCTTGGAGCGCAGCCGCGAAATGTGCACGTCGATCACGTTGGTCTGCGGATCGAAATGATAGTCCCAGACGTTCTCCAGCAGCATGGTGCGCGTCACCACCTGGCCGGCATGCTTCATGAGGTATTCGAGCAGACGGAATTCGCGCGGCTGAAGCGTCAACTCGTCCTTGCCGCGGGCGACGCGATGGGAGAGCCGGTCGAGCTCGAGATCGCCGACACGATAGAGCGTGTCCTCGGCCGGGCCGCCGCGGCGGCGCGACAGCACCTCGACCCGCGCCAGGAGCTCGGCGAAGGAATAGGGCTTTGGCAGGTAATCGTCGCCGCCGGCGCGCAGGCCCTTGATGCGGTCGTCGACCTGCCCGAGCGCGGAGAGAATCAGCACCGGCGCGGTGTTGCCCTTGTCGCGCAGCGCGCCGATCAGCGACAGGCCGTCGCGCTTGGGCAGCATGCGATCAACCACCAGCACGTCGTAATCGCCGCTCTCGGCCATGGCGAGGCCTTCCTCGCCGTCGGCGGCGTGGTCGGCAATGTGTCCGACTTCGCGAAATGCCTTCACGAGGTAGTCGGCGGATTCGCGGTCGTCTTCAATGATGAGGAGGCGCATCGTGCGTTCGGCGGCGGTCAAGGAGGTCACCTTCTCTAAACATGGCGCGAGCGGCAATCGCATGCAAGCCGAGTGGGAGAGTCTCGGGTCGAGAAAAAGGCGGGCGGTGAAGCTGGGGGGACCTCACCGCCCTAGGCCTTCCGACGGAGGGGGGCGTAATTCCACCGGAAGGTAGACTGGGGAAGCGAATGTTACGCTGCTCCCCCGAAGGGCGCCGGCGGCTGGGGCGACTGATGCCGGGCGACACCCTTCATTGCGTAGGCCTCCTGAGGGTTACCCCTTGGCGAGGGGAATCGCGACGAAGCGCGACTGGCCGCCGCTCTTCACACGCATCAGGACGCTGTTCTTGCTGTCGGACCGCGCCGTGTTGATGGCGTCGCGGACATCGCCGGCGGTGCTCACGCTCTTGCCACCGACTTCGAGAATCACGTCGCCTTCCTTGAAGCCGCGTTCGGCCGCGGCGCTCTTCGGATCGACTTCGGTGACCACGACGCCTTCCTTGCCGGCGCCGGCCACGGAATTGGCGGGCGCAACCGTCATGCCGAGCTTGGGCACGTCGGTGCCCTTGCTCGCACCCTTGCCGCTGTCATTGTCGGTGTCGGCCTTGGCCTCGACCGTGTTCGGCAGCTGGCCCAGGGTGAGGTTCACGACCTTGTCCTGGCCCTTGTGCAGCACGTTGAGCTTCACGGTCGCGCCGGGGGCCAAGCCGCCAATGGTGCGGGCGAGCTCGCGGGCATCCTTGACGGATTCGCCGTTGACCGAGGTGATCACGTCGCCGGACTCAATGCCGGCCTTAGCGGCCGGACCGTTCGCCTGCGGCTCCGCCACCAGCGCGCCTTCGGCCTTCTTCATGCCGAGGCTGTCGGCGATGTCGGACGTCACCGGCTGGATCTGCACACCGATCCAGCCGCGGCTGACCGAGCCCTTGTCCTTGAGCTGGGCAACGACCGTCTTCACGGTGGAGGCCGGGATCGAGAACGCGATGCCGACGCTGCCGCCGGAGGGCGAGTAGATCGCGGTGTTGACGCCCATCACTTCGCCATTGGTGTCGAAGGCGGGACCGCCGGAATTGCCCTTGTTCACGGGCGCGTCGATCTGGATGAAATCGTCATAGGGACCGTTGCCGATGTCGCGGCCGCTGGCCGAGACGATGCCGGCGGTCACGGTGCCGCCGAGGCCGAACGGATTGCCGACCGCGAGCACCCAGTCGCCGATCCGCGGCTTGGCGTCGGCAAGCTTGGCGAACGGGAAGTTCGAGCCGCCCTCGACCTTGATCAGGGCAAGGTCGGTGCGCTGATCGGTGCCGATCACCTTGGCGGTATAGGTCTTGCCGTCGTCGGTGGTGACCTCGACCTTGTCGGCGCCGTCGACCACGTGGTTATTGGTCACGGCAAAGCCGTCGGCCGAGATGAAGAAGCCGGAGCCCTGGCCCTGCACGACGCGGCCACGGCCGCCGCCCTTCAGACCGGGGATGCCGTCCGGACCGCCGAAGCGGCGGAAGAAGCGCTCCATCGGCGAGCCCGGCTGGAACGGCGAGGAGGAATCATCGCCGTCATCGTTGCTCGCGGTCTTCTCCTTGATGTTGACCTTCACCGAGATCACCGACGGCTTCACGCGCTCGACGATGTCGGCGAAACCGACCGGGCGCTCGACCTTCCGGACCTCGTTGTTGACCTGCGCATGCGCCGGGCTGGAGAACAGGTCGGCCGGCGACACCGACGGGCTGAAGCCGTAGACGGCGGCGCCGAGGCCGGCGACGACCGAGGCCATCAGCGCGATCTTGTGCGCGGAAAAGACCGACCGGCGCGGCTGCCGGTAGGACGGGAGGTTCGAGAGGTCGGGACGTTCGGTCATGCAGAGATCTCCAGGGCCTTGAAATCGATTTGGTGCCGGATGCCAGCACCTTGCGGACCTGAAGATGGGGACTCCCGCCTTACCGCGCGCTGGCGGCTGGGTTAAACTTTCGTAATGAAGGGGCGATGCCGATGCGGCAGTTTAGCGCAGACCGAAAGTTGTGGTCTTACAGGAACTTATTCGAGTTCCGGTGACCGGCCCCGGGGCGAGGTTTTTGGCGACCTTAGCTCGCCCTGACGCTGACGATGAACTCGTCGACTTCACGCTTCAGGGTCTCGGCCTGCTGCGACAGATCGACGGCGGAATCCCGGGCCTCGGCCGCCATGCGACCGGTCTCGGCGGAGGTGGAGGTGATCTGGACGATGTGATTGGACACCTCGCGCGTGCCGCGCGCGGCGTCCTGGACGCTGCGCGAGATATCCTGGGTGGCGTTGCGCTGCTGGGCGGTGTCGACCTCGATGCCGGACATGATCGATGAGATCTCCGACAGCGTCTTCGAGATGCCGTCGATCGCCCCGCGCGTCTCTGCGGTGATGCCCTGGATGCTGGCGACATGGGAGGTGATCTCCTCGGTCGCCTTGCTGGTCTGGTGCGCGAGGCTCTTCACCTCGGAAGCGACGACGGCAAACCCCTTGCCGGCGTCCCCTGCACGCGCCGCCTCGATGGTGGCGTTGAGCGCCAGCAGGTTGGTCTGCGATGCGATCGCCTGCACGAGCTGCACGACCTCGCCGATCTTGTCGGCGGCATCCGACAGCGTGTGAATGGTGTCGCGGCTCTTCTCGGCTTGCGCCGCCGCGCCCTCGGCGCGCTGGGTCGCATCGGTGACGCGGCGGCTGATCGTGCCGATCGAATTCGTCATCTCCTCGGCGGAGCCCGCGACCGTCTGGACGCTGGCGCTGGCCTGGCTCGCTCCGCTCGCCACCGCACTCGCCTTGGTGCTGGTGTCGTTGGCCGTCCGCGACAGCGTCTCGGCATTGCTCTTCAGATGCACGGCCGACGAGGCCACGCTGTCGACGACGCTGGCGACGAGATCGTTGAAGCGCTTGATCCGGTCGTCGAGGAATGTCGACCGCTCGGCCTGGTGCTGCGCTTCATGCAATTGCCGCTCCGTGAGGCGGCGCCGTTCGAGCCCATTGGTCTTGAAGACCTCCAGCGCGCCGGCGAGCAGGCCGATCTCGTTGGTGCCGCCGAGCCCGGGCACGGGCGTTTCGAACTTCTGGTCGGCGACCTCGCGCATGGCATGCACGATCGCCGCCAAGGGACTGAGGATGCCGTTGCGCACGGCAAACCAGGTCGTGAGGCAGATCGCGCAGGCGACGACCGCGATCACGCCGCAGGCGATCAGGAAATAGGAGAATGCGGCCTGCGCCTGCTGGTAGATCTGCATCGCGTGATCGCGCGCGGGTCCGCTCAGCGCAGCAAAGTCCGACGACAGGCTGGTGATCTCGTTGTTGAGATAGAGCACCGCGACGAATCCGGTGCCGCCGCCGACTCCCAGCAGGAACAATAATGCAGCGACGACGGCGCCGACCAGGAAGCGGATCGTCAGATTGCTGTTCGTGAACATCGCTGAGGACTCAAACGTCTGGAATCGAATTTCGCGACAAGCTTCCAGACAAAGGTCAACAGAGCATGAAACACGCAACGCCAGACGGCCTACGTATCATTACGTAAGCCGGGACGACTTGAAAGCAGCTAGGACGATTTGGCCTCGTCCGACATCAATGCCGCGAGCCTCGCCTCTTCATCCGGCGTGAGCGGCGGCGCAGGTAGGTCTGCACCGCTCCGCGCGCGGCGCCGGATTTGCAGCCACAGCGCAAGGCCGCCACCCGTCAGCAGCAACGGCCCGAGCAACCACAGCAGCATGGTCTGCCGCTCGAAGCGCGGCTTGAGCAGCACGAACTCGCCATATCGCGCGACCAGGAAGTCGAGCACCTGCGAGTTGCTGTCGCCGGCCGCGATGCGCTCGCGCACCAGGAGCCGCAGGTCGCGCGCCAGCGGCGCATCGGAATCGTCGATCGACTGGTTCTGGCAGACCATGCAGCGCAGCTCGCGCGACAGGTCGCGCGCGCGCGCCTCTTTCGCCGGATCCGACATGATCTCGTCGGGCTGCACGGCATGCACCGCAGGCGAAGCCAGCAGCGCAAGCGCGACGAACGCGGCCATCATCCAGCGCATCGGATCACTCCGCCGGCTGCAGGCGCTGCTTGGCCCGCGCCGGTTTTGGCGCGCCGACCCGCAAGCGGCGGTCGGACAGCGACAGCACGCCGCCGAAGGCCATCAGCACCGGACCCCACCAGATCAGCAGCACCAGCGGCTTGTGATAGATGCGCACGGCAATCGCGCCCTCGGCGTTGGCATCGCCCAGCGAGATGTAGAGCTGGCTCGCACCACGGGTCAGCAGCGCTGCCTCCGTGGTGGAGGAGCCGCGGGTGGTGAAGCTGCGCTTGGACGGCGTCATGACGCTCAGCGCCTCACCGTCGCGGCTGACGTTGAACTCGGCGATCATCTCGCGGTAGTTCGGGCCCTGACGCTGAAACAATCCGTCGAGCTTCACGTCATAGCCGGCGACATGGGCGACGTCGCTCTGCTTCATCGTCGCGATGTATTCGCTGTTCCAGGTGGTCTCGCAGACGATCCCGATCAGCGCGACGCCGAGGCCGGCATGCGCCAAAGCCGCGCCCCAGGCCGAACGTGGCAGGCCGCGCGCCCGCTGCAGCGCCGTTGCGAGCGGCAGACGAACCAGGCCCGTCCGCTCGACCAGATCGGTGACGGCGCCGGCGATGACGAAGACGCCAAGCCCGATCGCGAGCGGCGCCAGCGCGCTGCCACCACGCGTCCAGGCCCAGACGATCGCAACGACGACGAGCCCGGCAACGCCAGCCGCGAGCAGGCGCTGGGTGACGCCGAGCAGATCGCCGCGCTTCCACGCCAGCATCGGCCCGAACGGCACGGCGAGCAGCAGCAGCGTAAACAACGGTGCGAAGGTGAGGTTGTAGAACGGCGCGCCGACCGACATCTTGAAGTCGGCGAGCATCTCCATCGCCAGCGGATAGAGCGTGCCGAACAGCACGACCGCGCAGGCGACGGTCAGCAGCAGATTGTTCAGCACCAGCGCGCCCTCGCGCGAGATCGGCGCGAACAGGCCGCCCTGCTTCAACGACGTCGCGCGGCCCGCGAACAACGACAGGCTGCCGCCGATGAACAGGCAGAGGATCAGCAGGATGAACACGCCGCGGGTCGGATCGGTGGCAAAGGCATGCACGGAGGTGATGACGCCGGACCGCACCAGGAAGGTGCCGAGCAGCGACAGCGAGAAGGTCAGGATCGACAACAGGATGGTCCAGACCTTCAGCGCGTTGCGCTTCTCCATCACCAGCGCCGAATGCAGCAGCGCGGTGCCGGCAAGCCACGGCATCAGCGAGGCGTTCTCGACCGGATCCCAGAACCACCAGCCGCCCCAGCCGAGTTCGTAATAGGCCCAGTAGGAGCCCATCGCGATACCGAGCGTCAGGAAGATCCAGGCAACCAGCGTCCACGGCCGCACCCAGCGCGCCCAGGCGGCGTCGATCCGTCCCTCCATCAGCGCCGCGATGGCAAAGGAGAACGAGATCGAGAAGCCGACATAGCCGAGATAGAGCATCGGCGGATGCACGGCGAGACCGATGTCCTGCAGCACCGGATTGAGATCGCGTCCCTCGATCGGCGGGCTGGCGATACGCAGGAACGGGTTCGAGGTCACCAGGATGAAGAGATAGAAGGCGCTGGCGATCCAGGCCTGCACGGCGAGCACATGCGCTCGCAGCGACAGCGGCAAATTGTTGCCGAACGCAGCGACCAATCCGCCGAACAGCGCCAGAATCGACACCCACAGCAGCATCGAGCCTTCATGGTTTCCCCACACGCCGGTGATCTTGTAGAGCAGCGGCTTCATGGAGTGGGAATTCTCGTAGACGTTGGCGACGGAGAAATCCGAATTCACATGCAGCATCACCAGCGCCACGAACGAGGCGCCGACGAACAGCAGCTGCGCCAGCGCGGTGGAGCGCGCCACGTTCATCAGCGCATCGTCGCGCAGCCGCGCGCCGATCAGCGGCACGATGGATTGGATCAGCGCCAGCCCGAGCGCCAGCACCAGCGCATAATGCCCGGATTCCGCGATCAACGCACTGCTCCTTGCGGGTTGCCCTGCGCTGTCGTGGCTGCAGGCTTGACGCCATCAGAAGCCTTGCCGCCGTAATCGTCCTTCCAGTGCCCCTGCTTCTTCAGGGCATCTGCGACGTCCTTGGGCATGTAGGTCTCGTCGTGCTTGGCGAGCACGGTATCGGCTCTGAACACGCCGTTGGCATCGAGCGCGCCTTCGGCGACAACGCCCTGCCCTTCGCGGAACAGGTCGGGCAGTATGCCCTTATAGGCGACCGGCAGCTTGGCGTTGCCGTCGGCGACCTCGAAGCTCACTGCGAGATTGTCGCCACGTTGGAGCGAGCCCGGCTGCACCAGGCCGCCGAGACGAAACCTCTTGCCGGCCTGAACGTGCTTCTCGGCGACCATGGTCGGGGTCGAGAAGAACACGATGGAGTCGCGAAGTGCGTTGAGCACCAGCGCGGCGGCGAGCGCGAGCACGGCGAGCGAGCCGCCGATGATGGTCATGCGTCGCTGCTTGCGGGTCATGGCGTATCCGTTCTCCGCTCGTCTCGTCCTGACATCGTCATCCGTCGAGCCCGAGAGTTTTGAGGCCTTCGTTGAGCTGGCGGAGCCGTTCGCCATCCTTGGCGACCGCTTGACGGGCATCGCTCGATGCGCCGACCGCCTTGTCGCGATCGCCCATCACGAGATAGGCGCGCACCAGGCGCAACCAACCCTCGACATCGTCGCCGTTCTGCTTCAAGCGCGTCGCCAGACGTTCGACCATGCCGCGGACCATGGCGCCGCGATCGCCCTCGCTCATGTCCTTGGAGGCTGCAATGGTCTCGTCCGACAGTGCCGGCATCGTGCCGCCGCCGACCCGCGCCAGCGAGGACTGCACCAGGGGCCGCCACGGCGCATCCGCCGGGGCCTTGGCCAGCAGCGCGCGCCAGATGGTGGCGGCCTCGTCCTTGCGGCCGTCCTGCTCGGCGGCGAGACCGAGGAAGTAGTTCGCCTTGGGATCGTCCGCGTCCAGGGCATGCGCGCGCTCGAACTCGGTCTTGGCCTCGGCGGTCACCACGCCGCCCGCAGCGGCCGAGATTGCTTCGCCGAGATCGGATCTGCGCTCCGGGCTCTCACCATTGTAGGTGAGCGAGTTGCGATAGGCCCGCACGGCATCGTCGAAGCGGCCGAGCCGCTGCAGCACCGGCGCGAGCACGTTCCAGCCGCGTCCGTCGGCCGGATTCTTTTCCAGATGTTGCTCGACCTGCACGACGAGGTTCTCCAGCGATCGCGCCATGCCGGAACCGGACCCGCGCTCCCGCTGCGCCAGCGGAAAGTCCTGAAGCCGGGGTGAGCCGAGCGGCATGTAGACGCCGATCGCAACAAGCGGCAGACCGACAAGCGCCAATACGGCTGCCGTGCGGCGCCATTTGAGGCTCGATGTCGGCTCTGACACGGTCTCGCTGCCGGCGGCAGCGAGCAGCCTGCGGCTGATCTCGACACGCGCAGCCTCGGCTTCAGGCGCAGCGATCAGTCCCGAGGCAAGGTCACGCTCGATCTCGGTCAACTGGTCCTTGTAGACGACGACCTCGCTGCCCTGATTTTGCGCGCGCGCGCTGCGGCCGAGCGGCCAGAGCACGGCGAAAATCGCCGCGACCGTCATCAGCGCGAACACGAACCATAACGTCATCTGGCAAGCTTCCGGCAGCGCTATCCGCGCCCATAGGTCGCTTTACACCACGGCCGGACGATGCGGCAATTGACAATTATCAATCTGGCGCGACCGGCCACAGCCCCGAAACGGCGAAAATCCAACGGCTTAGCCGATCTCGAAGTCCGCGCTCCGAGCGGCGTCCTCGCCGTGACCGTTGAAGGCCTTCAGGAAGTATGTTCCCGGCTCGATGGCGTCAGGCAATCTGATGCGCAATGCTCCGACCGGAACCGGAGACGCAACCCTCGTGACCGTTTCAGACAGTTGCCGACCGCTTACCTTCTCGACCAGCACCACCTTCGCGCCGACCATCAGTCTTTGATATTTGGCAACAATGACGCGGTTCTCGATTTCGATGGAGCTGATAACGGGTTTCATGCGCCCACAAATAGAAATTCCCCGGACTTGCACCGGGACCGTAGGGCTCGTCACCGGTAGCGTCAACTACAAATTGTGGTTGCAAAATATGCGCTTGGATCAGCTTGCGCGCGACGATTTGCGCTCGCCCGTGAGTGCGTTCTCCGCGGCGCGGCTCATCAGCGACGCGTAGTCATCGCCGAACAGCACCTGGCAGAAGCGAATCGCGGCCTGCACCTGCTGCTGCCGATAGGCGCGGACCTTGTGATCGGCGGCGCGCAGCGCCTGCACCAGTTGCTCGGTCGAGCGCTCGACATATTGCTGCAGGTCGGAATAGGTGCGCAGTGTCACCTCGTTGATCGCGAGCTCGCTGGCGTAGTTGCGGCAGGTCGCGACGAAATCGATCAGCGCCGCGGTTTCCTCCACCTCGGTGCTGTCGATCCGCGCGCCCGGCGGAATGTCCTTCTCGGGGCGCTGGCGCAGGATGCGGCGAACGCGGCCGGGAACGCTGTCGATCTCGGATTGCAGGGCATTGGAGATATCGGCCCGGATCGAGGTCAGCTGCTTGCCCCACGCGGAATCGTTGCGCAGGTCGAGTTCGGTGCGCAGGCCGCGCACGCCGTCATGCAGCGCCTTGAGATTGTCGGCGACGTTGTCGAAATGGCCGCGCTTGATGTCCATGCGCAGGATCGCGGCCACGCAGGACAGATCGTGCAGCGCGATCGTGACGGCGACGCCATAGGGCGTTGCCGCCACGCGGATCTCGTCGTCCGATGCGGCAATCTTGATGGCGAGGCGGATGATCTGCCACGGCGCGGTCATGCGCTGCACGACGATCGACAGCGCGAAGGGCAGCATCTGCGGCGTCTGGAGGACGGGGATGTTGAGCGCTGACGACACCGAGGCGATCTGGGAGTCGCCGAAGGCGCGCAGGAAGCGCGGCAGCTTCTCGTTCAGGGTGGCGATGGCGTCCCGGACCTGGAGCACCGCCCCGACCGAATAGAGGTCCTCGATCACGTTGGGCGGGCCGACGCGGGCCAGCGCACGCGACTTGTCGCCGCCGCCCGGTCCGGTCAGCTGGACGATGGCGTCCGCCGCCACCGTCTGGAGCTTCTGGGCGAGCGCTTCGACCTGCCCCGCGCTGTCGGCAGCCGGCATGCGCGCCAGCGTCGCCTCGAATTCGTTCACCTTGTCCGGCGCGCCGTCACGGCCGAGCCATTGCCAGATCGGATGCAGCGAGGAGCGGCGGATCTGTCCGACCCGGATCGGGGCGCCCGCCTCGACGAGGAACGGTTCCAGCACCTGGAACAGGAGCCGCGACAGGTCGTCCGTGCGCGGTGGCGGGGTTTCGTCGGCTTCCGTCTTGCGGACAATCTTGCGCAGCTGCTCGAGCACGAGGGTCGCCACAGCCGTGTCCTGGCCACGCTCGAGCGCGCGCTCGAACTCCCGCATCAGCAGCGCCTGCGACTGCGGCGGGAGCTGCGCGAGATATTCCCTCAGCCGCTCGATCGATGTCTGGCTCATGCGCCCGGGATAATGCACGGTAAAGTGGCGGACATGGGATGCGTCCGGGGCGCGATCATAGGAGGCTGCGCCTTAAGAAGCCGTTGAGGACGTTGGCCCGAATCCTCCCGTTTGCTTGCGGATCGGTGGTTCCGGAGCCAGAAAATCCCGTTGCAACAAAGGATTATATTCCGGGGAGGACCAACTCGGCCCGCAAGCCGCCAATCGGCGCGCCGCCGAGGGAGAGGTTGCCGCCATAGAGCGCGGCAAGGTCGACCACAATGGAAAGCCCGAGCCCCGAGCCGGGCTTGGACTCGTCGAGCCGCTGGCCACGCCGGGAGACCTGGGTGCGCTCCGCCTCCGACAGGCCACGGCCATCGTCATCGACGATGATCCGCAGGCGCGGGCCCGCGCCTGCCTGGTGCGGCGCTTCCACCAGCACCTCGATGAAGACCCGGGAGGCGGCCCATTTGCAGGCATTGTCGACGAGATTGCCGACCATCTCCTCCAGATCCTGCCGCTCGCCCCGGAATTTCGCCGACGGATCGGCCTTGGCCTCGACGATGATGCTGCGGTCACGGTGGATCTTCTCCATCGTCCGCCGCAGCGCCTCGATGGCGGGCGCCACCTCGGTCACGGTCGCGACGACCGAGACGCGCGCGGCGATGCGCGCCCGCTCCAGGTGATGGGCAACCTGGTCGCGCATCACGTCCGCCTGCTCCATCACCTTGACCGCGAAGGGATCGGCGGCGTGTACGCCGGCCTCGTTGACGATGACCGAAAGCGGCGTCTTGATCGCATGGGCGAGATTGCCGACATGGGTGCGCGCGCGCTCGACGATCTCGCGATTGGCGTCGATCAGCGCGTTGGTCTCGCGCGCGAGCGGCGCGATCTCGACCGGGAATTCGCCTTCGAGCCGTTCCGCCCGCCCGGAGCGGATGTCGGCGATCGATTCCGAGATGCGCTTGAGCGGCGCGAGGCCGAAGCGGACCTGGAATACCGTGGTCAGGAGCAGCACGACGCCGAGCGCGGTGAAGGTGCCGCCGAGATAATAGTCGAAGCTGCGCGTCTCGTCGAAAATCTCGGTGTCGTCGCCGGCGACGCTGACCAGATATTTGCCGTCGGCGCCGAGATCGACCGGTCGTTCCACCATCCGCAGGTTCTGCCCCTCGGGACCGTCGACATAGCCGAGCCGGATGCCGGCGGCGGTGAGGTCTGCGCCCTGCTCCTCCAGCTTCGGCAGCTTCTTATCCCAGAGCGAGCGCGAGGAGCGCACCTCCGGCTTTTCGGTGTCGGTGCGCGTGATCTGCCAATACCAGCCGGACAGCGGCAGTTCGAACAGGGGCTCGCCGAGCGACTGGAACTGGCGGTCCGGCGGCTCGTCCGGGGTCGCGACCTCCGCGATCAGCGTGCGGAGGTAGAGATTGAGCCGGCGGTCGAAGGCACGCTCGGTCGCGTTCTTGTAGACCGACGACAGCACCACGCCGGTGATGGCCAGGATCACCACGAGCCATGCCGTCGCCGACAGGAACAGGCGGGTCGCAAGCGAGCTAGCGGCCATCGGAACGATCCCGGGAGGCGCAGGATGGAAGGGTGTCGAACGTCATGACCGGACCAAGGCCCCCTGTTCGGCCTCCCGTCAAGTCCGAGAAGGCCTCAAGCGCCCGGAGCGGGCGGCGGGGTCAGGAGATAGCCGAGGCCGCGGACGGTCTGGATGATGTCGACGTCGAGCTTCTTGCGGATGCGGCCGACGAAGACCTCGATGGTGTTGGAGTCGCGGTCGAAGTCCTGGTCGTAGAGATGCTCGACCAGCTCGGTGCGGGACACGACGCGCCCGGAATGATGCATCAGGTAGGCCAGAAGCCGATATTCGTGCGAGGTCATCTTGACGGGATTGCCGGAGACGCTGACCCGCCCGGTCCTGGTGTCGAGCGTGACCGGGCCGCAGCTGAGTTCGCTCTGGGCATGGCCGGTGGAGCGGCGCAGCAGCGCACGGATGCGCGCCAGCACCTCCTCCAGATGGAACGGCTTTGCGACGTAGTCGTCGGCGCCGGCATCGAAGCCCTGGACCTTGTCGCTCCAGCGGTCGCGCGCGGTCAGGATCAGCACCGGCATGGTGCGGCCGTTGCGGCGCCAGGCCTCCAGCACCGAGATGCCGTCCTTCTTCGGCAGGCCGATGTCGAGCACGACGGCATCGTACGGCTCGTTGTCGCCGAGATAGTGCCCCTCCTCCCCGTCGAAGGCGCGGTCGACGACATAGCCGGCGTCCGTCAGCGCCTTGGTAAGCTGGCGATTGAGATCGGGGTCGTCCTCAACAACGAGCAGGCGCACGCTTCTCTCCAAAGATAGGCCGCATGAATGACAGCCTCAGATGAACAATTCCGGCGTGAACTGAATATGAACGCGGGGAACTGCCTGCGTTACTTTTTGGTCATATACGCCCTGTCACGCGCCGACGCGACTGCGCCCGCCAGGCAGCCGGACGAGCCGGCGGCATGGCGGGCGCAATGTGCCGCGTTACGCGGCGAGTCGGAAGGCCCGGGACCTTCGGATCCGGCCGTCAGGTCCGGAAGAATACGAACCAGATGACGGCGAGAATCAGGATCGCGAGCCCGGTCGAGATGGCGAGCAGCGCGGCCACCGACGGCCCGGGCTCGCCCTGGCGCGCCTCGGTTGCAGTTTCGACGATCTGATGCTGGTCTCGCGTGGTTGCCATGATGCCCTCAATCTCCGCCCCTGCGTCTCGCCTCCGATGACCGCAACCTCCTCACGGCCCTGTGTCCTGAGCCAACGCCCGATCCGATGCGATGTTCCGGCTTTTGCCCTGGGCCCAGGCAGCAACCGCATGCGGGGCGGCCGGTTAACGCAGTTGCAAGATTCCGCGCCGAGCCGTGTATGATTCGGTGTTCCCCGATGGTATCCTCGTAAGTCGGTCCCCGTTGCGTTTGGAGTAGCCCATGGCCCCCCGCGCCAATTGGAAGGGTTTTTTGCGTTTGTCGCTCGTGACCTGCCCGGTCGCGCTGTATCCGGCCACTTCGGATACTGAGAAGGTTTCCTTCAACCAGATCAACCGCAAGACCGGCCACCGGATCAAGTACCTCAAGGTCGACGCCGAGACGGGTGACGAGGTGACCTCCGAGGACATCGTCAAGGGCTACAAGGTCGACACCGACACCTATATCGAGGTCACCAAGGACGAGCTCGACGAGATCGCGCTCGACTCCACGCACACGATCGAGATCGACGAGTTCGTGCCGAAGGCCGACATCGACAACCGCTATCTGATCCGCCCCTATTATCTCGTGCCGGACGGCAAGGTCGGCCACGACGCCTTTGCGGTGATCCGCGAGACCATCCGCAGCATGGACAAGGTCGCGATCGGCCGCGTGGTGCTGACCAACCGCGAGCACATCATCGCGCTGGAGCCGCTCGAGAGCGGCCTGATGGGCACGCTGCTGCGCTACCCCTACGAGGTCCGCAGCGAGAAGGAATATTTCGACGACATCCAGGACGTGAAGCTGACGAAGGACATGCTCGACCTTGCAAAGCACATCGTCGAGAAGAAGTCCGGCGCGTTCGAGCCCGAGCTGTTCGAGGACCATTACGAGGCCGCGCTGATCGATCTCATCAACAAGAAGCGCGCGGGCGCCCCGATCGCGGCCAAGGCGGCGCCGAAGACGGGCGGCAACGTCATCAACCTGATGGACGCGCTGAAGAAGAGCCTCGCGAGCGAGAAGGACGCAGCTCCGGCCGCGAAGGTCGCCAAGGAGACCGTCAGGGAGGCCGTCAAGGGCAAGAAGCCGAAGAAGCGCGCCGAAGGCCAGCGCGAGATGCTGCTGCCGATATCAGGCAAGGGCGGCAAGGAGGCTGCGGCGAAGCCGGCCCCCAAGGAAGCTGCGAAGAAGGCCGACAAGCCGGTGCGCGCGCCGGCGCGGGCGAAGAAGGCCGGCTAGCTGCACGCACCTTACGATCGCGCCGTGATGTCTCCCCTCGCCGGTCGGCTGGCCTGACATGCCCTGGTCGACGGCGTTCGACGATCCGATCCCGTTGCGCAACGGGCGCAAGCTGCGGACGCTGCAACAGGCGGCCGATCACATCATGCAGCTGCCCGAGGACGCGCAGCACGCGAGCCACTGGCAGACCGCGATCGAGACCCTGATCCATGCGGCCGAGACGGGCGGCGGCTGGATGATGTTCGCCCGCATCGCGATGTTGCGGGCGCTGAACGCGGACATCGGTCGCAAGTAGGCCCTCCCTGGCGCGGCGTCGCCTTGCAGCCTTTGCCCTGCTGAGACATAGCCTCAACAATCCGTTAAGCGGTGCCATCGCTTTCGGCGCCCGCCAGCGAGGCAGCAAGTAATCCTACGGTAGACAAAATTAACCGTCGATTCCCGTTGCGCGCCACAAGGTCGCGCCGTCGATCGAACCAGGGTTTGCACGCCGTGCAGCAGCAGGACGCCAGAAAGAACTACATCGGCCTCGTGAACGACACGTGCGAGGACAAGCGCCGCGCAGACAGCGCGGCGCGGTCACAGCCGCGCGTCATGCGCAATCTGGTCGGGCGCCTCGCAGCGGTGCTGAGACGCCCCGGCAAGGCCGCACCTGGGCGCGCGATCGAGTCCTGAAAGCGACGACGCCGTCAAATCCACCCGAATTGGGTGACGAAACCTTAAGTCAATAAATGCCAGCATATAAGGCCTGAGGTCGCGGTCCGCCCCCGCCTGCAATTTAACGCGCCCCCTGCAAAAGTTAGTGAATCAATTTACCATTCCGAAAACGGCGCCAGCCTAGGTTGGTCGGATGAACGGGAGTTGACGATGGCATTGCTCAGGTCCTTTCTTGCCGATGAAAGTGCAGCTACCGCTATCGAGTATTGCCTGATTGCCGCCGGCATCGCGCTCGCGATCGTCACGGTCGTGAACAACACGGGCAGCGCGCTTCTGAACAACAAGTTCAAGTCGATCGAAACGGCCACGAAGTAGGCGGCATATCCCGGCCCGAGGTAACCTTCCGACATCGGCGAGACCGCGACGGCGCGCAGGCCTGCCGGCGTGGCAGACCATGATCTGGGTCAACAGCACCAGGACCGCGATGGCTCAGCATGGAGGCCGAGCTTCCTCCCTGCCGGCCCGTCCATGCACCCAGACCTCCCGCACTCCCAACTGAAGATCCGTCGCGTTCGCCTCGATACCGGCCGCGAGAACGTCGTGGTCATCTCCAGGCAATCGAAGGCGCTGCGCGCGGAGATCTTTCGCGGCTTCAGCCGCGTCGAGCTCCGACTCAATGGCAAGGTGCTGCTGGCGACGCTGCTGATCACGGACGACGACACCTTGGCGGCCCAGGACGAGATCGGCCTCTCCGAGCCCGCATTCCGCCGTTTCGCCGAACCGGTCGGCACGCTGGTCTCGGTGACGCCCGCCACGCCACCGGAGAGCCTTGAAGCGGTGCGCGCGAAGATCCGCGGGCGAACCCTGAGCCAGGCGGAGATCGGCGCGATCATCAACGACCTCGCGCATTATCGCTACTCCGACATGGAGATCGCCGCCTTCCTGATCGGTTCGGCGAGCTTCATCACCAGCGACGAGCTCCTGGCCCTCACCGGGGCGATGGCCCAGGCCGGCACGCAGCTGGTGTGGCCGGACGCTGTCGTCGTCGACAAGCACTGCATCGGCGGCATTCCCGGCAATCGCACCTCGATGGTGGTGGTGCCGATCGTCGCCGCGCACGGCCTGCCGATCCCCAAGACCTCCTCGCGCGCCATCACCTCGCCCGCCGGCACCGCCGACACCATGGAGGTTCTGGCGCGGGTGAATGTCGGCGTCGAGGAGATGAAGGCGATCGTCTCGGCCTGCAGCGGCTGCCTGATCTGGGGCGGCCACGTGAACCTGTCGCCGGCCGACGACGTCCTGATCTCGGTCGAGCGCCCGCTGAGCCTCGATACCCGCGAGCAGATGGTCGCCTCCATCATGTCCAAGAAGATCGCGGCGGGCTCGACGCATCTGCTGATCGACATTCCGGTCGGGCCGACCGCGAAGGTCACCGGCGCCGTCGAGGCGATGCGGCTGCGAAAGCTGTTCGAATTCGTCGGCGACCGGTTCGGCCGCACGGTCGAAGTGATCACGACCGACGGCCGCCAGCCGATCGGCAACGGCATCGGGCCGGTGCTCGAGGCCAACGACGTGATGGCGGTGCTCGGCAACGATAAGGATGCGCCGCGCGACCTGCGCGAGAAGTCGCTGCGGCTCGCCGCCCATCTGCTGGAATACGATCCGAAGCTGCGCGGTGGCGCCGGCTATGCGCGGGCGCGCGAACTGCTCGATAGCGGCGCGGCGCTGAAGCAGATGCAGAAGATCATCGACGCCCAGGGCCCCTCGACATGCAGCACCGAACTGGGATCGCTCAGCTTCGACGTCAAGGCGGCGCATGACGGCACGGTGTCCGCGATCGACTGTCTGCGGCTGAACCGGCTCGCCCGCTCCGCCGGCGCGCCGCTCGACAAGGGCGCCGGCATCCGCCTGTTCAAGAAGATCGGCGACCGCGTCGAGCAGGGCGAGCCGCTCTACCGCGTCTACGCCTTCGACCGGCCCGAGCATGATCTCGTGGCCTCCGCCGCCGCTGCGGAGAACGGTTACGCCGTCAATGGTCAGGACGCCCTCCCGGGCAAGGCAGCGCCGTGAGCACGGTCGCGTTCCAGAGCCTGCCGTTCGGCACCGAAGCGGCGCAGCGTCTCGCAGCGCGGCTTGGGCTTGCCTGCGACGAGATCATCCTGCACCGCTTCCCGGATGGCGAGCTGCGCGTCACGGTCGCGCCGGCCGCCGACACCACCATCCTCTATGCCGCGCTCGACCAACCCAACGACAAGCTGATCGCCCTGCTGTTCGCCGCAGAGGCGCTGCGACGCGGCGGCGCCAAGCGGCTGGTGCTGGTCGCGCCCTATCTCTGCTACATGCGGCAGGACATTGCGTTTCATGCGGGTGAGGCCATCAGCCAGCGCACCATGGGTGGCCTCGTTGCGACGATCGTGGACCGCGTCATCACCGTGGATGCGCACCTGCATCGCACCCGCGACATCGCCGCCGTGTTTCCCGGCATCGAGGCGGAGAACCTGTCCGCGATGCCGGCGATCGCGAACGCGCTTGCGGTGGCCGGCATCGATCCGGCAACCGTCGTGATCGGCCCCGATGCCGAATCCGAGCCATGGGTGAGAGACCTCGCGGGGCGGTTGGGCTTGCAGCACACGGTCGCGCGAAAGCAACGGCGCGGCGATCGCTCCGTCGAGATCGACTTTGCCGATGCCGCCCTGCTCGCGGGTCGGCCGGCGCTGATGGTCGACGACATCGTCTCCTCCGGGACGACGCTGACGGTCGCGGCAAGGACGTTGAAGGCAGCGGGCGCAAGCGCCGTCGATTCCGTCGTGACGCATGCGCTGTTTCCACCCGCGATGCTCACCGCATTCGCCGATGCAGGCATCCGCTCCATTCGATCGAGCGACAGCGTGCCACATCCGACCAACGCGATCGCGCTCGACGAAATTCTAGCCGCCGCCCTCAAGCGCGAGCTCAACCCGACACTTCCGCCGGAGACGACGACATGAGCGTGACTGTTCGATTCTGCGGCGCCGCCCGCACCGTGACCGGCTCGAGCTACCTGTTCCAGACCGCAAAGGGGCGCTTCCTGATCGATTGCGGCCTGTTCCAGGGACAGAAGACGCTCAAGGCACTCAATTACGGCGCCTTTCCCTTCCGCCCCGCCGACATCCAGGCGGTGCTGCTGACGCACGCCCATATCGACCACAGCGGATTGCTGCCGAAGCTCGTGCGCGAGGGTTTTGACGGACCGATCCTGGCGACGCGCGGCACCATCGACCTCTGCTCCTGGATGCTGCCTGACGCCGGCAGCATCCAGGAGTCGGAGGTCGCGCAGCTCAACCGGCGCAACGCGGCGCGGCGATGGAAGGAGGTCACGCCGATCTACACGCAGGCCGACGCGACGGCATCGCTGCAATCGTTCCGCCCGGTCGACTACGAGCACTGGACCGACGTGATCCCCGGCGTTCGCGCGCGCTACTGGAATGCCGGCCATCTGCTCGGCTCCGCCTCGATCGAGCTGGAATTCGACCAAGACGGCCGGGAACGCCCGTTGCGCGTCCTGCTGTCGGGCGACGTCGGGCCGGAAGCAAAACTGCTCCAGCCCGATCCCGAGGCGCCGGTGGACCTCGACTACGTCATCTGCGAGTCCACCTATGGCGACCGCGTGCGGGCCGCCACCACGCCCGAGCAACGCCGGCAGCATCTCGCAAGCGAGATCCGCGATGCCGCCGCGGCCAAAGGCGCCCTGCTCATCCCCGCCTTCGCGGTCGAGCGGACCCAGGAGCTGATCGTCGACATCGTCCACCTGATGGAGCGCGGCGAAGTTCCGGCGGCGCCGATCTTCCTGGATTCCCCGCTCGCGATCCATGCGACCGAGGTCTTCCGCCAGCATGCCGCCAGCCTCGATCCCGGCGTCGACGTCGACCGCCTCCTCAACTCGCCGCACCTCAAATTCACCGAGACGGTTGCCGAGAGCAAGGCGATCATGCGCCTGAGCGGCTTTCACATCATCATCGCCGCCAGCGGAATGTGCGATGCGGGCCGCATCCGCCATCACCTCAAGCGCTGGCTGTGGAACGAGCGCGCGACCGTGCTCCTCTCCGGCTTCCAGGCGCACGGCACGCTCGGCCGCTTTCTCCAGGACGGCGCCAGCGCCGTGCGGATCCAGGGTGAGGAGATCAGGGTCGCATCACGCATCCGGATGATCGACGAATATTCCGGACATGCCGACGCCGCCGGCCTCGCCGGCTGGATCGCGGCGCGCCGCCCGATCGCCCGCGGCCTGTTCCTCACCCACGGCGAGCAGGATGCGATCGCCGGTCTTGCCGAGCAGCTGGGCGAACGCATCCTTCCGGCCGCGAAGATCTATCAGCCGGTGCTCGACGATATCTACGAGCTCGAGGCGCCCGAGCCGCGCGTGCTCGACGTCGACCATCGCCGCCGGCTGGCGCCCGAGGCCGTGACGCGCCTCGACTGGCACAACGAGATGTCGGAGCTGATGCTCGACATCAGCGACAAGGTCGCAGCCGCCGCCGACGACCGCGCCCGCGACGTCATCATCCGCAGGCTGCGGCGCGCATTGCAGGAGAATGGGCGGTAGTGCGGCAGTGGCGCACCCGACGGACGGCCCTGGTTGCCACGGCCGCATCGTCGCGCGCGCGGTGGTATTGAGCCTCCGTTAATGCAACAACACGAACATCACAGAATTTCCTTTTCATTAGCGCTGTGCATACGGCAACGGTGCCCTGCTGCTGCGTGACGTTTTGATCTTTACGATGTTCGCGCTATGCACGTTGTGTCGTGCAATTGCACCTTTGCAGAGCGCAGGCTCAAACTCCAGCGGCCCGATCACATGGCATCTTCCGACAGGCCGACCTTGACGATCCGGGCTCATCTTGGCTCGGATCGATCGGTGACGATCACCGTTCTTGCAATGCTGGCGGCCGTCTCGTTTCTTCCGGTGCTGCTGACCCCTATTCCCGCGATGGTCGATTATCCCAATCACCTCGCCCGCATGTATATTTTGAGCCAGAGCGGCACTCCCAACGCCAATCCGCATTACGAGGTGGCCTGGGCATTCTATCCCAACCTTGGAATGGACCTGCTGGTCCCGCAGATAGCGCGGCTGATGAGCGTCGAGAACGCCACACGGCTGTTTCTGCTCCTGAGCCAATTGTTGATCGTAGGGGGCGCGCTTCTGCTCGAATGGGCCCGCAAGGGACGTGTCCATCTCGCCGGCTTTGCGGCGCTCGCTTTCCTCTACTGTCTGCCGTTCAGCTGGGGCTTCGTGAATTTCGAGTTCGGACTGGGCCTCGCCCTCTGGGGCATTGCCGTCTATCTGATGCTGGCAGACGGCCCATGGCCACGGCGCTTCGTCGTCAACACGGTCTTCGTCGCTGCGCTGTATGCGGCGCATTTCTTCTCCCTCGGCATCTACGGCGCGACGCTGGGCCTTTACGAGCTCTGGCGCATCCGCCACCACGGAATATCGTACCGGGTCGCGGCCGCGCGGCTTGGCGCGCTGGCCATGCCGGCGCTGATCCTGCTCGGGATCATGCATATGACTGCAGGCTCGATCGGAAGCGAAGGTACGAGCTGGTTCCTCGGATTCAAGCCGATCTGGCCGCTGCGCATCATGAACGGCTACAATTTGACGCTATCGGCAATGACCGGGCTGGCGCTGATGATCTCGTTGCTCTTCGCCGCAAGACGCGGCGTGCTCAAGCTCGACCCGGCCGGAATCTGGCTCGCGATCGGCTTTGCGCTCTTGTACCTCGTCATTCCATCGAAGCTGTTCGGAACATCGTTTGTCGACCTCCGCGTGATTCCCGCCGCGGCTCTGATCCTGCCGGCCTTCTGCTCGCTGTCCCTGCCCAACCGTACCTGGAGAATGGCCGCGCTCGCTGCGATCAGCGGCATCATCCTGATCAATCTCGCCGTCGTCCTCGCGGTGTGGCTGCCTTACCGCACTAACTATGCGGCCATCATCAGGTCGTTCGAAAAGATCGATCGCGGCTCACGCGTCCTCGTTGGCAGCACGGGCGATCCCGGAGACCCGCCCTTCGCCGACCTCACGTCCTATCCAATGTTCTATGCGCCGACGCTGGCCGTGCACTATGCCAACGCCTTCGTGCCCAATTTATTCACGGAAGAGGGCAAGCAGCCGGTGCGGCCACGCGGGGCCGTGCGCCGTCTTGCCATTCCCTACGGAGGGCCGGTGCCGTCAAGCCTGCTGACGGCGATTGCGACAAGCCAGCCGCGGGCGGACGTTCCGCCGTTCGTCCGCTCCTGGTACCAGGATTTCGACTATCTCTATGTGCTTGGACCGCCCGGGCCCAACCCGCTGCCTGATCTGCTGGACGAGCTGGACACCTCGGAACGATTTGTTCTCTACAAGATCCGCCACAGGTCCTAGGCCGAAGCCACAGCTGCACAGCGTGGTTAATCGGGCATCAACATCCCCGCTCCCTCCCGGCCCCGGCCGCCCCCGGGCCGGCCGCATCGCCCGGGAGCCCTAGATCCTTAACAGTTGCGGCAAGGCCACCTTAACCACCGGCGAATTAGACTTGCGCCCCTGCAACCGAGTTGGACACCCTCGCATGGCGGCCAGTTTCAAATCGATCCGCTACAGCCTCGTCATCCCCGTGTTCAACGAGGAAGCCGTGCTGCCGATCCTACTGCGCCGGCTAGACCTGGTCTTGTCCCGGCTCGACGGGCCGGCAGAAGCGATCTTCGTCGACGACGGCAGCAGCGATTCCAGCTCGATCGTGCTGCGGGCGCTCGCCACGCGCGACCCGCGCTTTCGCTACATCGGCTTGTCGCGCAATTTCGGCCATCAGGTCGCCATCACCGCCGGCATGGACGCCGCGCAAGGTGAAGCGATCATCGTCATGGATGCCGATTTGCAGGATCCTCCCGAAGTGATCGAGCAATTGATCGCAAAATGGCAGGAAGGCAACGACATCGTCCACGCCCGCCGCCTGTCGCGCGACGGCGAAAGCCGATTCAAGCGCGCGACGGCGCATCTCTTCTACCGGCTTCTCGGCAGGATGTCCTCTGTCGGCATCCCCGCCGATGTCGGCGATTTCCGCCTGATCGACCGCAAGGTGCTCGACGCCCTGCGGCAGATGCCGGAGCAGGACCGCTACGTCCGCGGCATGATCGCCTGGCTCGGCTTCCGGCAGACCGAGGTCACCTTCCACCGCCTCGAGCGCGCAGCGGGCGAAACCAAATACCCGCTGTTCAAGATGGTGCGGCTCGCGATGAACGCCGCGCTCGGTTTTTCGGATCTGCCCTTGCGGCTGGCAGTCTGGTGCGGATTGACGGTCTCGGGACTCGCACTCCTCTACGGCGGCTGGGTGATCCTGTTGTGGCTCAGCAAGGACAGCCATCTCGTGACCGGCTGGTCCTCGACGATCGTCGTCGTGTCCCTGCTGTGCGGAATCAACATGCTGATGACGGGCATCGTGGGGCTTTATGTCGGCCGCATCCATGCCGAGGTGAAACGCCGTCCGCTCTACGTGGTGCAGACGCGCGCCGGCTTCGATCGCAGCGAGGCCGCGGCCGCGGCACCCGCGATCCACGCTGTTAACGAGTGATCGGCGCATGACCGAACTCTTCGACGATTATCACGACAACTACCGTGACGTGGTCCAGTCATCGATCGACTTTTCGGGCTTGCCGCATCATTTCTTCATGCGCGCCAAGGCCGATCTCCTGCGCGATCTGATCGCGCAGCGGCTGGACGCAGAGCGGCCCGAAATGCTGGACGTCGGCTGCGGCGTCGGCAGCCTTCATCCCCTGCTGCACGGCATGGTCGGCCGCTTGAGCGGTATCGACGTGTCTTCGGCCAGCCTGGTGCAGGCTCGCGCCGACAACCGCGGGGTCGACTACCGTGAATTCGACGGCCGCACCTTTCCTTTTGACGACGCCAGCTTCGATCTGGTCACGGCCGTCTGCGTGATGCACCATATCGTGCCGGCCGAATGGGCGCAGTTCATCGCCGAGATGCGGCGCGTGACGCGCCCCGGGGGGCTCGTCTGCGTGATCGAGCACAATCCGTACAACCCGCTGACACGCCTCGCCGTTGCGCGCTGTGAGTTCGACCGGGACGCCGTCCTGCTCAGCGCCGGCACGACCCGGAAGTTGATGGCTGCGGACGGATTACGCGAGGTCGGCTCGCGCCATTTCCTGTTGCTCCCCTGGGACACCAAACCGGCGCGGCGCCTGGAAGGTGCCTTGAACGGCGTGTCGCTCGGAGGCCAATACGCGGCCTTCGGGACCGCCTGACTTATCTCTGCGGCGCATCTCGCCGCTTGTGCACGACCGCCACATCGTCGCTGTAGACGCGCTGCCACTGGGGCAGCCGGTCGAGCATCGCGACCGCCGGTGTCCGCGGTGCGAGCAGCGTCGCGCCGATGTTGTACTCATCGAGCAACTTGAGAAAATCTCCGAGGTCGACCAGCGCTACGGCGCGGTTGTAGCGGTCGATGAACGGTCCCCCGTACAGCTCGCCGCGACCATCGATAAAGGTCGGAATGCCGGCGAAGATCAAATAGCCGCCGAAGGAATAATCGTTGAGCACGGGCCCCGCCTTGGCGAGGTCGGCTTGAGCAATGGCAGCGTGAGGGGTGATGATCGGAGCCGGCCGGATGTCACGCGCCAGGGCCGCCCCGCTCACCGCGATCAACCCGGCGAACGCGGCCAGAGTCAGGCCGCGCGACGAGCCGGCCGCATCGTCCCCGGTCGGTCCGCCGAACATCCGACCCAGCGGAGCCGCTAGGTAAAGCGGCGCCAGCATGGCCAGCAGATCCGCATTGCGTACTTGCGCCAGCGCGAAATGGAGCAGGCCGATCACCACCAGGGCCCGCACGAGCGGCAGCGTCACACCGCGCGACAGCGCAAAGATGCCGGCCAGCAGCAGTAACTCGAAGCCACCGATGCGGCTGAAATCCTGCGGCCGCCATTCCGAGATCCAGGCGAGCGCGGGGCCGAGGCCGAGTGTCGTCAGCGGCATCAGCAGCGGTTCCGGCCCGTAGGGCGTCAGGCAGGACGCTGCGAGTGCAAGCGCCGTGAATGGCAACCATCGCAACAGCACGCGCGACCATCCGCTTCGCCCCTCACGCAGCAGCGCCTCGAGCACAATAGGGCCGATCAACCCAAGCGCCAGCACCACGCTGCCATGCAGATTGGCCCATAGGACCAGCAGCGGCAGGGCCCAGTAGGGCGGCGGCCCCCCACGATCCATGCAGCGCACCAGAGCGGCCGCCCAAATCACCATCACCGGCAGCACCAGCACGTGTGGCCGCGCCAGCATATGCGGCGCCAACAAGATGACGGCCGCGATCACCATGAGCAGCGTCAGGGTGGGCGAAAGCTCGCGCTGCAGGAAGAACGTCAACAGGCCGAAGGCGAGCGCGATCGCCGCCGCGGCGACGACGAGGACGCCCGGCCAGCCGGCAAGCGCGTAGACTCCGGCGTAGACGATCTCCGAGAGCCATTCGAAAGTGATCCAGGGCGCGCCGTGCATCGAAAAGGAAAAAGGGTCGCTCGCCGGCAGGGCGCCATGCGCCATGATCCAGCGGCCGACCTCGATATGAGAATAGCTGTCGGGATCGTTGAGCAGCCGCTGTCCAAGGATCAGCACCACGGCATAGACGCCAAGGCTCACCAGCCAGGGGAGCGCCGCACGCGCTGAAAACGGTTGAACCTCGCTGTGCACGACCTGCTCACTCATGGCGAGCGCAAGTTAAGGCGCAAGCGTTAAATTCTTCTTCGAGGTTCACCGCGCTTGGCCGAGCGCAGGGCGGGCTGGTTACCGTTTGTGAACCATGTTCCTGACGCTGGGCGGACGCATCCTTCCCGCCGCGAAGATCCATCAGCCGGGCATGCGGCGCTCTCCGGAAAATCAAGCTGTTCTCAAGACAAACAGAAGCCCTTCCGGAGGATTCGGCCAAGCAAGAACTTGCATCTCGGCCTACAGCCCTTGTCGTTTGCCGTTCACCCCCGGTGGCATCGCGAAACGCGTCACGATCCTGCCATACGGTCCGTTCCGAGGATGACGCGAGCGAGAAGCGCACATGGCTGTCACAGCAAACTTTTCCGCCGGAATTCTCACAACCTTTGGCAACGGCCAGAACAACACGATCGCGTTGGGCCGCAATGCGGCCGGAACGATCGTCGTCAACGGCGGCGCGGTCGCGATCAAAGGCGGCCCCGCGACGGTCGCCAACACCAAGTTGATCCAGGCCTTCGGCCAGGACGGCAACGACACCATCACGATCGACGAGAGTAACGGCGCGATGCCCGCGGCGAATCTGTTCGGCGGTGCCGGCAACGATACGCTGACGGGCGGGTCCGGCGGCGACATGCTGTTCGGGCAGTCCGGCAACGACACGCTGCTCGGCAAAGGCGGCAACGATCTGCTGTTCGGGGGCGCCGGCAATGACGTGCTGATCGGCGGCGACGGCAACGACCAGATGTTCGGTGAGGCCGGCAACGACCGCATGATCTGGAACCCCGGCGACGACAGCGACCTGATGGAAGGCGGCGAAGGCATCGACACCGCCGAGGTGAACGGCGGCAACGGCAGCGAGACCTTCGCCATCACGGCCAATGGCACGCGCGTGCGCTTCGACCGCGTCGACCCCGCGCCGTTCTCGCTGGACATCGGCACCACAGAAAATCTCGTGGTCCATGCCAATGGCGGCGACGATGTCATCACCGCCACCGGCAATCTCGCCGCGCTCATCAATCTGACGATCGACGGCGGTGCCGGCAATGACACGATCCTCGGCGGCAATGGTGCGGACCGCCTGCTGGGCGGCGACGGCAACGATTTCATCGACGGCAACCAGGGCAACGACACCGCCTTGCTCGGCGCCGGCAACGATACCTTCCAGTGGGACCCGGGCGACGGCAGCGACAAGGTCGAAGGACAGGCCGGAGCCGACACGCTGTTGTTCAATGGTTCGAACATCGGCGAGAACATCGTTGTTTCCGCTGCAAATGGCGGACGCACGCTGCTGACCCGCGATGTCGGCAACATCACGATGGACCTGGACGGCATCGAGACCATCACGATCAATGCGCGCGGCGGCAGCGACAACATCGTTGTCAACAATCTCGCGGGAACCGATGTCAAGCAGGTCAATGTCGATCTCGGATCGAACGGGACCGGGGACGGCGCGGCCGATACGGTGACGCTCAACGGCACGGGCGCAGCCGATACGATCCAGGTGGCTGGCTCGGGCGCGTCAGTTTCGGTCACAGGATTGCCCGCCGCTCTTGCCATTACCAACGCGGAAGGCGCAAACGACGCGCTCGTCATCGACGGCCTCGGCGGCAACGACACGATCTCGGCGGCCATGCTTGCCGCGGGAATCGTACACCTGACGATCGACGGCGGCGCCGGCAACGATACGATCGTCGGCAGCGCCGGCAACGATACGCTGATCGGCGGCGACGGCAATGATTCCGTCGTCGGCGGCCGCGGCGACGACCTCGTGCAGCTCGGCGCCGGCCACGACGTGTTCGAGTGGAATCCGGGCGATGGCAGCGACACCATCGAAGGCGGCGCCGGCGTCGACACGCTGCGGTTCTCCGGTGCCAACATCGCCGAGAACCTCACCATAACGGCGAACGGCGATCACGCCCTGCTCACGCGCGACGTCGGCAACATCACGATGGACCTGCACGGGGTCGAGCATGTCGATATCCACGCGCTGGGCGGCGCCGACCATGTCGTGGTGGGCGACCTGACCGGGACGGATGTGACGCGGGTGAACATCGACCTCGGCGGTTCGGCCGGAACGCCCGACGGCGCCGTCGACACCGTCACGGTCGATGCCACCCAGGGCGCCGACACGTTCGGCGTCACCGGCAATGCCGGCGGCGTGACCGTCTTCGGCCTCCATGCGACCACCAACCTGACCTTCATGGATGCGACCGACCAGCTGACACTCAATGGCCTCGGCGGCGACGACGTGATCGATGCGAGCGGGCTTGCGGCCGGCGTGCTGCAACTCACGATCAACGGCGGACTCGGCAACGACACCATCCGCGGCAGTCAGGGCGACGACTTGATCAATGGCGGCGACGGAAACGACGTCGCGCTGATGGGCGCGGGCAACGACACCTTCGTCTGGAATCCGGGCGACGACAACGACACGATCGAGGGCCAGGGCGGCACCGACACGCTGCTGTTCAACGGCGCCAACATCGCCGAAACCATCAACATCTTCGCGAATGGAGGGCGTGCCGAGCTGACGCGGGACGTCGCCTCGATCACGATGGACACGCACGGCGTCGAAACGATCGCGTTCAATGCCCGCGGCGGCGCCGACACGATCAATGTCGGTGACATGAGCGGCACCGACGTGACGGAGGTCAAGATCGATCTGGGCGGCGTTCCCGGCACCGCAGGCGGCGACGGCGCGGCCGACAAGATCGTGATCAACGGCACGGGCGGGGACGACGTCATCTCGCTATCGCTCAACAGCAATGGCGCGCTGGTGATTGACGGTCTCGCCAGCCAGATCGTGATCGAGAACTTCGACTTCAACGACACCATCACCATCAACGGACTCGGCGGCGACGACGTGATCGAGGCGTCGGGCGTCGGTCCCGGCGGGCCGCACCTCGTTTTCGACGGCGGCGCCGGCGACGACGTGCTCATCGGCAGCGCGGGCAACGATACGCTGCTCGGTGGGCTCGGCGATGACGTGCTGATCGGCGGCGGCGGCGTCGACGTGCTGGACGGAGGTCCCGGCGACAACATCGTGATCCAGTCGTTGCTCGCCCATGCGAGCGTCCACTCGGGGACGTTGATCTGAGGCCGACGATCGCGGTCGCCCGGCGATCGTGTGTCTTGCCTGTCGGGCGCAGCCCGGATGGCGCGGCAGGCAATCGCGGGCCCGCGAATCGATGCGACCGTCCCGGATTAGGCCGCTCACCATCCGGGCTACGGCGCTTTGACGGCCATGTGAGTCCTGATACTCTGAACGCCGTCGCGGCTCGGCGGGCCATGCCATCGATCGTTGAACCAGAACTGCCGAGAGGATGCGGATGAGAAGCGTGACGCTCTTGGCTCTCGGCCTCATGTTTGTGGGCGCATGGTCGCACGACAGCGCGAGAGGCCAGACTTCGGCCGCGCCGCCGGTTTCGCTTGCTCCGCCCAAGGCATCGCCGCCACGGGCGAGCGCCAAGAATTCCCCGGCAGCGTCCGACAGGGTGTCGTCGACACCAGCGACTGGCGGACCTCCACAATCGCCGAATCCAGCCGCTGACTATGACGGCTTTAACGCCGTCGACGACAATGATACTCCGGAGCAGACGACGCGCCCCATGACGTCGCGCGCAGCAAAGGGTTCCAAGCCCAATCCGGATACGGCGCAGCACAATCCGGATACGGCGCAGCAATTGATCGATCAAGAAGATGAAGCGTTAAAGCGTAAGCTGACGATCTGCAAAAGCTGCAAGTAGGAGGCCGCGAAGCGTTGATGCAATGGCTGGCGGGTCCGTGCGGATGGACGCCGGCGCTGCATACCTGACCTACCGCCTCCTTCGCACCCCCGCGCTTTACCCTTCCCCAAATTCCTGATCCTCTCTCCCCAACCAGCCGGAGCAACCGGCCTCGCCAGGGAGAGAGACGTCATGAAGCTCGGCACCGCCATTGCGGAAATCATGAGGCGCGAAGGCATCGAGATCCTCTGCGGCTATCCCGTCAACCATCTGATCGAGCATGCGGCGCAGGCCGAGATCCGCCCCGTCATGGTGCGGCAGGAGCGCGTCGGCATCCACATGGCGGACGCGATCTCGCGCGTGACGTCGGGACGAACGATCGGCGCGTTCTGCATGCAGCATGGGCCGGGCGCGGAGAACGCGATGGGCGGCGTCGCGCAGTGCTTCGGCGAATCCGTGCCCGTGCTGGTGCTGCCGATGGGCTATCAGCGCCGGCTCGCGCACATCGAGCCGAACTTCAATTCCAGCGAGGCGATGAAGCCGTTTGCAAAGTCCTCGGAGCCGATCATCCTCGCCGCGGAAGTCGCCAACATCTTCCGCCGTGCCTTCACGAAACTCAAGAACGGCCGCGGCGGGCCCGTGATCGTCGAAATCCCCTCCGACATGTGGAACGAGGAGGTGCCGGAACCGCTGAACTACACGCCGGTGCTGCGCACCCGCTACGGCGCCGATCCCGTGCATGTGAAGGAAGCAGCCGCCCTGCTCGTCAACGCCAAACGGCCGGTGATCTATGCCGGCCAGGGCGTGCACTATGCGCAGGCGTGGCCGCAACTGAAACGTCTTGCGGAACGTCTCGCCATTCCCGTCACCACCAGCCTGGGAGGCAAGTCGTCGTTTCCGGAGACACACCCGCTGTCGCTCGGCTCCGGCGGTCTTGCGGTGCCGCGCGCGGTGACGAAGTTCCTCAGCGAGGCCGATGTGATTTTCGGCGTCGGCTGCTCCTTCACCGAGACCAGTTTCGGCATCGCGATGCCGAAGGGCAAGACCATCATCCACTCCACGCTTGATCCCAACCACCTCAACAAGGATGTGGAGGCGAGGATCGGCCTCGTCGGCGATGCCGGCCTCGTGCTCGATGCGCTGCTGGAGGAAATCGGCAGGACCGTCACGAAGGATCGCGACGCCTCGGCCGTCGCGGCGGAAATCGCCGCCTCGCACAAGGAGTGGCTGGCAAAGTGGATACCGAAGCTGACCAGCAACGACGCGCCGTTGAGCCCTTATCGGGTGCTGTGGGACCTCCAACACACCGTCGACATCAACAACACCATCATCACCCATGATGCCGGCAGCCCGCGCGACCAGCTGTCGCCATTCTGGAAGGCGGTGGAACCCCTCTCCTATCTCGGCTGGGGCAAGACGACGCAGCTCGGCTACGGTCTTGGCCTCGCGATGGGCGCCAAGCTCGCAAGGCCCGACAAGCTCTGCATCAATGTCTGGGGCGATGCCGCGATCGGCTTCACCGGCATGGATTTCGAGACCGCGGTGCGCGAGCGCATCCCGATCATGTCGATCCTGCTCAACAATTTCTCGATGGCGATCGAGTTGAAGGTGATGCCGGTCTCGACCGAGAAATATCGCTCGACCGACATTTCCGGCGACTATGCCGCGATGGCGCGCGCCTTCGGAGGCTATGGCGAGCGGGTGTTGAAGCCCGAGGACATCATCCCGGCGATCAGGCGCGGCATCCAGAAGACGAAGGAAGGCACCCCGGTGCTGCTGGAGTTCATCACCAGCAAGGAGACCGAGGTGTCGCGGCCGGGCACGTGAGGCAGCCGGGTCTCGGCGGCTGGGCGGCGGGCGCTGGCTCCGGCCGCAGAAGATGTGATAATCCGGCCCGGTGCCGCGCCCGTCGCGGCACCAAGCCGGATTGCGAATGACCACCCCTTCCAACGATGTCGCCGGGATCGACGAGCTCAAACGGCAATTGCAGTCGGCCGCCGCCGAGAACACGCGGCTGCGCGATCGGCAAAACGCCAGTGCCGAGATCTTGCGCACAATCGCGGCATCTCCCTCGGATGCCCGGCCGGTGTTCGCTGCGATCGCGTCCAGCTCGAAGCGCCTGCTCGACGGCTTCTCCGCCACCGTGCTTCAGTTCATCGGCGACGAGCTGCACCTCGTGGCGTTCACGCCGACCAGCCCGGACGGGGACGAAGGGCTGAAGGCATCGTTCCCGCGCCGGATCGAGGATTTTCCGACCTTTGCCCTCGTTCGCGGCGGCGAGACGATCCAGTTTCCCGACAGCGAGGCCGAGCACGTCCCGGAGCTGAACCGCAATCTGGCGCGGCTGCGCGGCTTCCGCAGCGTGCTCTTCATGCCGCTGATGAGCCGGGGCACGGCGGTCGGCATGATCAGTGTCACACGCGCCGAGCCCGGCGCGTTCGCGCCCGATCTCGTACAGCTACTCCAGACCTTCGCCGACCAGGCCGTGATCGCGATCGAGAATGCGCGGCTGTTCAACGAGACGAAGGAAACGCTGGAGCGCCAGACCGCCACCGCCGACATCCTGAAGGTGATGGCCGCCTCGCCGTCCGACGTGCAACCGGTGTTCGACGCCATCGCCGCCAACGCCAACCGGCTGATCGGTGGCTTCTCCACCGCGGTGCTGCGCTATGTCGACGGTTCCGCGCACCTTGCAGCGTTCACGCCGACCGATCCGGCCGGCGATCGTGTGCTCCAGGCCTCGTTCCCGGTGCCGTTCGCACGGTTTCCGCCTTACCAGCTTGTGGCCAATGGTGCGGCGGCGCAATTGCCCGACACCGAGCTCGAGCCGGCCGCACGCGACATCGCGCGCGCCCGCGGCTACCGCAGCATGCTGTTCGCCCCCCTGATGAGCGAGGGCGAGGCCATCGGCGTCATCATCGCCACGCGCCGGGAGACCGGCGCGTTCGGCGAGCACCATGTCGGACTGCTTCAGACCTTCGCCGACCAGGCGGTGATCGCGATCAAGAATGTCAGCCTGTTCAACGCGACCCGGGAAGCGCTGGAACGGCAGACCGCGACCGCCGACATCCTGAAGGTGATCGCGGCCTCGCCGGCGGACGTCACGCCGGTGTTCCAGGCGATCTCCGACAGTGCCAAGGCGCTCATCGGAGGACATTCCTCCACCGTCACCCGCCTTATCGACGGCATGCTGCATCTGGCCGCGTTCACCACCGACAACGAAGCGGGCAACGCCGATCTGCTCAGCTCCTTCCCGGTGCCGCTGTCGGCATCGGGCATCCACAGCCGGGTGGCGGCAAGCGGGGAATATGCGTTCCGCAGCGACATGCAGAACGAAACCGGCCTCACGGACGCCATGAAGGAGCTGGCGCGGACCAGGGGCTATCGCAGCATTCTGGTGGCGCCGATGCTGCGCGACGGCGCTGCGATCGGCACCATCGCCGTGACGCGGCCGGAGGCCGGCCATTTCCCGGACAAGGCGATCAACCTGCTCAAGACCTTTGCCGACCAGGCCGTGATCGCCATCGAGAACACACGCCTGTTCAATGAGGTGCAGGACCGCACGCGGGAGCTCGCCAAATCGCTCGACGATTTGCGCGCAGCGCAGGACCGGCTGATCCAGACCGAGAAGCTTGCCTCCCTCGGTCAGCTCACCGCCGGCATTGCACATGAGATCAAGAACCCGCTCAACTTCGTCAACAATTTTGCCTCGCTCTCCGCCGAGCTGACGGACGAGCTGAACGAGGTGCTCGCGCCGGTTCCGCTCGCCGGCGACGTCCGTGCCGAGGTTGACGAACTGACCGCGCTCCTGAAGGACAATCTGGAGAAGGTCGTGCAGCACGGTCGGCGCGCCGATTCCATCGTCAAGAACATGCTGCTGCATTCGCGCGAGGGCGGCGGCGAGCACCGGCTCAGCGACATCAACGCTCTGGTCGAGGAGAGCCTCAACCTCGCCTATCACGGCGCTCGCGCCGAGACGCCGCAGTTCGACGTGACGCTCAGGAGCGAGCTCGATCCGGCGGCCGGGCAGGCCGAAGTGTTTCCGCAGGAGATCACCCGGGTGCTCTTGAACCTGATCTCGAACGGCTTCCACGCCGTCACCAAGCGCAAGGCCGATGGCGGTGCATCCGGTTACGAGCCGGTGGTGATCGCGGCGACGCGCGACCGCGGCGACACCATCGAGATTCGCATCCGCGACAACGGCACCGGCATTGCAGACGAGGTCAGGGAGAAGATGTTCAATCCGTTCTTCACCACCAAGCCGGCCGGCGAAGGCACCGGCCTCGGGCTGTCGATGAGCCACGACATCATCGTGAAGCAGCACGGCGGCACGATCGACGTCACGACAGAGCCGGGCAAGTTCACGGAATTCACGATCCTGCTGCCGCGGAAGAGCAGCTTTGCGGAGAACAACAGGGGATAGCATCACTCCGGAGGATGCCTTGAAGAGTCTCGCGTGGTTCATTCGGCGACAACTCCTCTCGCTATCAGGTATCGGCCTCATGCTGGGCGCGCTGTTCTTCGCGGCCGCGCTGACGCCGACGCTGATCCCGCGCAGCTATCTCACGCAAGGTGCCCTCGCCGGTGGCTGCTTTGCGATCGGCTATTTCGCCGGAATCCTGTGGCGCCGGCTGTGGCACTATCTCGAGCTGCCCGAGCCTTCGGCGCGCGCGAGATCGATTGCGAATGCGTTGGCGGCAGCAATCTGCCTGCTCATCGTCATCGTCTTCCTCTGGCGCGCCGCCGAATGGCAGAACTCGATCCGCACTGTGATGAAGATGGCTCCGGTCGAGACCGCACATCCACTCAAGGTCTGCGTCATCGCACTGATCACGTTCGCAGTGCTGCTGGTGCTGGGGCGACTGTTCGCGGTTGTGGTCCGCTTCCTCGCTACGCGCGCGAGGCTCGTGATTCCGCGGAAGGTCGCCAACGTCCTCGGCGTGCTGGTCGCAGGCCTGCTGTTCTGGTCGATCGCCAGCAATGTCCTGGTCCGCTCGGCGTTCAACGCGCTCGACTCCTCCTTCCGCGAGCTCGACGCCTTGCAGGAGCCCGAGCGGCCGCAACCGGCCGCCCCCGATCAAACAGGAAGTTCTGCGTCGCTGGTGAAGTGGACGGAGCTCGGGCGCATGGGGCGCCGGTTCATTGCCTCAGGCCCGACCGCGAGGGAAATCGGCGCCGTTGCGGGAGGGCTCGCGCAGAATCCTGTGCGCGTCTATGTAGGCCTCGGCAGCCGCGACAGCGCGCAAGCGCGCGCCCGGCTCGCGCTTGATGAGCTCAAGCGCCAGCACGGTTTCGAGCGAAAGATCCTGATCGTCATTACACCGACCGGCACCGGCTGGATCGATCCGGCCGCGATGGATACGGTCGAATATCTCCATCATGGCGATGTCGCCAGCGTCGCGGTGCAGTATTCCTATCTCAACAGCCCGCTGTCATTGATGTTTCAGCCCGAATACGGCGCGGAGGCGGCGCGCGCCCTGTTCGCGGAAATCTACGGCTACTGGACGACACTGCCGAAGGACAAGCGGCCAAAACTGTATCTGCACGGGCTTAGCCTCGGCGCCATGAACTCGGAGAAATCCGCAGAACTGTTCGAGACGATCGGCGATCCCATCGCTGGCGCGCTATGGAGCGGGCCACCGTTCGAAAGCCGCATCTGGCGCTCGGTCACCGCGAACCGCAATCAGGGCTCGCCGGCCTGGCTGCCGGAATTCCGCGACGGCCGCGTCGTCCGCTTCATGAGCCAGAACGGGCCGACGGTGCCGGCAGATGCGCCCTGGGGCCCGATGCGCGTCGTCTATCTGCAATATGCCAGTGACGCGATCACGTTCTTCGCCTACCGCGACGCCTATCAGGCTCCGGCCTGGATGAGGGCGCCGCGTGGGCCCGACGTATCACCCGAGTTGCGATGGTATCCCATCGTCACGATGCTGCAGCTCGCCGTCGACATGGCGGTCGCGAACGGCACACCGATGGGCTTTGGCCATGTCTACGCACCCGAGCATTACGTCGATGCCTGGGTCGCGGTTACCGATGTCCGTGATTGGTCTGCCGACGCGCTGGCGCAGCTCAAGCAGCAGCTCGCTGCGAAAGCACGGAAGACGGGCGCAGGCAATGCCGACGATGATCCCGATCGCGGCGGCTAACTGCTACTCCGCCATCTCCACCTGCGTTGCGACGGTCGGGCCTGCCAGCGGCCGCTCCTCCATCATGATCAGGCAGAGCGCGGCGGTGGCCATCAGCGCGGTGGCGGCGCCGAAGACGTAGCGGAACGCGTGCCGCATGTCCTCAGTGGGGATCGCAGGGATGCTGCCTGCCGCGTGATGCTCACCGGCGAGCGGAATGTCGGTGCCGAGCGCGATCAGCAGGATGGCGGCGAAGGCCGCGACCGTGAACGAGGACATCAGCGAGCGGAAGAAGTTCATCGCGCCGGTGATGGTGCCGACTTGCGGACGCGCGACCGAATTCTGCAGCGAGACCACGCAGACCGGGAAGGTGGTGCCGAGCCCGAGCGCGAACGCAGCCATCAGCGTCAGCAGGCCCCAGAGCGGCAAGGTGGTGAGCGTCAGGCCCAGCGCGCAAATCGCCGCCCAGGACGTGCCGACAATGGCGACGCGCTTGTAATGCCTGGCGCGCGCCATGGTGCGGCCGGCAATCGCCGCGCCGCAGGTCGAGACCGCCGCGAGCGGAATCAGCGCAAGCCCCGCCTCGCTGGCGCTGAGATGATAGACCGACTCGTAATAAAGCGGGAGCTGCACGGTGAGGCCCGTGATCGCGCCGAGCCCGCAGCCGCCGGCCGTCAGCGCGAACGGCGCCACCGATCCCGTCAGCAGCTTCAGCGGCAGGAACGGCTCGTCGGCGCGGCGCGCGTGCCAGACGAAGGTGACCGCGAGCGCGACAGCGCCGCCCACCATCGCAAGCACGGTCGGCGAGAGCCATGCGTAGCGCGTGCCACCCCAGGTCAGCACCAGCATGAAGACGACGGCGGAGGCCATCAGCAGGACGCCGCCGAGCCAGTCGACCTTGCGCTTGCGATGGAACACCGGAATCTTCTTCATCTTCGGCAGCAGCATCGCGATCGCCGCGGCGGCGAGCGGCAGATTGATCCAGAAGATCATCGACCAGTGCAGATGCTCGGCGAACACGCCGCCGATGACCGGGCCGAGGATGCCGCCGACCATCCAGACGCTGGAGAAATAGGCCTGGTACTGGCCGCGCTCGCGCGGGCTCACGACGTCGGAGATCACCGTCTGCACCACCGGCATGATGCCGCCGCCGCCAAGCCCCTGGAGGCCGCGCGCGAGAATCAGCATCGGCATGTTCGGCGCGATCGCGCACAGCACCGAGCCCGCCACGAACAGGCTGAGCGAGATGATGATCATGACGCGGCGGCCGTAGATGTCGCTGAGCGTGCCGAACACCGGCGCGACCGCGGTCGAGGCGAGCAGATAGGCCGTGATCACCCAGGACAGGTTCGAGACGTCCTGGAACTGGCGCCCGATGGTCGGCAGTGCGGTCGCGACGATGGTCTGGTCGAGGGCCGCCAGGAACATCGTCAGCATCAGGCTGATGACGATGGTGCGGACCTCGTCGGAGGTCAGCGGCACCGGCGGCGCGATGGACGGCGCGTCATCGACGCTGATGACCTCGCTCGGAAGGCGGGACAGCTCTTCGGCAATGTCGTCGGGCAACGCCTGGATGTCGGCAGAACTGCTCTGCCGGTCGAACTTGTTCATCTCGATCGGAAGCCGTGGGGCGGCGCAACGCCGCGAGGGATTCGTTCTATGCAGCCCAATGTAGACAGCAAAGTTCTTCCCAGGCAGGCACCGCGGCGCATGGGTGCATCCCGCCGCCGGGTCATCCCGAACACGTGATCCGTACGGCGGGTCAGTCCTTCGGACGTCGCTTCAGGCGCGCCCGTTTCGGCAGCAGGGCCGGCCATTGCACGATGTGGTCCTCGAGATCAGCGTCCGGGATCTCCTCCTCGCTGCCCTCGACCCGGCCGCGCACGGAGACGCCGGCTTCATGCACGGTGTTGGGATCACCGGATACCAGCGGATGCCACCAATAGAGATCGCGCCCCTCGGCGACGAGCTTGTAGCCGCAGCTCGGCGGCAGCCAGTTCAGGGTGCGGACATTGGCCGGGGTCAGGCGGACGCAGTCCGGAACCTTGTCGGAACGATTCGGGTAGTCCTTGCAGCCGCAGGTCCCGGCATCGAGCAGCTTGCAGCCGACGTGGGTGAAATAGATGTCGCCGGTGTCCTCGTCCTCGAGCTTGTTCAGGCAGCAGCGGCCGCAGCCATCGCACAGGCTCTCCCATTCGTCCCCCGACATCTCTTCCAACGTCTTGGTTTTCCAGAAGAATCCTTCCTGGCCTGAAGGTCGTTTGGGAGCTGCGGTCATGCGCCTCAACAAGGGTTCGAAAGAGCTACGGCTGACCCCATCTAGGGCGTGTGCCTGCGATGCTGCAAGCAACCCCTCCGAGAGGCCCGTAATGAACCGGGGTCAATTAGGCCTGTTGTTCAAAATCGCGAGCCTGACCATTGGTTTATAGGCCCTGCTCGGCTAGAAGGAACAGCAAGTCCCCTCGGACGCGAACCGGGCGCCTTGGGTTTGCCGCAACATTCCCTCAAGACGTCTCGATGCCGCCCCGGCCGGGTGCTTGAACGCTTTCGAACCGAGCCTCAAGGGTTCTAGGTGCGCCAGATCATACCACCGCATTGGAAGGCCAGGGTCCGGATTTTCTTCCTGGATCTCGATGCGCGCATCGACTCCTCGCTGTTCTCCTCGGCCAAGGGCATCCGCGAGCTCTACGAGCGCTACTCGACCTTCATGGACCGCTTCTATGTCGGGCGGTGGAAGCGCTGGGTGTTCATCGAGCCGCTGTCGGAGGCCGCGACCCTCGGCCTCGGCGGCCTCGTCGTCATGCTCACGCTCGCCATCCCCGCCTTCCGCGAGACCGCGGACGAGGACTGGCTGAAGAAGTCCGATCTCGCGGTGAGCTTCCTCGACCGCTACGGCAACCCGATCGGCAGCCGCGGCATCAAGCACAACGACTCGATCCCGCTGGAAGATTTTCCCGATGTGCTGATCAAGGCGACGCTGGCGACCGAGGACCGCCGCTTCTACGAGCATTTCGGCATCGACATCGCCGGCACCGCGCGCGCGCTCGTCACCAACGCCCAGGCGGGCGGCGTCCGCCAGGGCGGCTCCTCGATCACGCAGCAGCTCGCCAAGAACCTGTTCCTGAGCAACGAGCGCACCATCGAGCGCAAGGTCAACGAGGCGTTCCTCGCGGTCTGGCTGGAATGGCGCCTGACCAAGAACGAGATCCTCAAGCTCTATCTCGACCGCGCCTATATGGGCGGCGGCACCTTCGGCGTCGACGGCGCGGCGCATTTCTACTTCAACAAATCCGCGCGCGACGTGACGCTGGCGGAAGCGGCGATGCTCGCCGGCCTGTTCAAGGCGCCGACCAAATACGCCCCCCACATCAACCTGCCCGCCGCGCGTGCCCGCGCCAACGTCGTCCTCGACAACCTCGTCGATGCCGGCTTCATGACCGAGGGCCAGGTGTTCGGCGCCCGCCGCAACCCCGCCTTCGCCGTCGACCGCCGCGACGAGGCTTCGCCGAACTACTATCTCGACTACGCCTTCGACGAGATGCGCAAGCTGGTCGACACCTTCCCGAAGTCGTACACCGAGCGCGTCTTCGTGGTGCGCCTCGCGATGGACGCCAACGTGCAGAAGGCCGCGGAAGACGCGATCGAGAACCAGCTGCGCCAATTCGGCCGCGACTATCACGCGACGCAGGCCGCGACCGTCGTGTCCGATCTCGACGGCGGCATCCGCGCCATGGTCGGCGGCCGCGACTACGGCGCCAGCCAGTTCAACCGCGCCACCGACGCCTACCGCCAGCCCGGCTCCTCGTTCAAGCCTTACGTCTACACCACCGCGCTTCTGAACGGCTTCACGCCGAACTCGATCGTGGTCGACGGCCCGGTCTGCATCGGCAATTGGTGTCCGCAGAACTATGGCCATTCCTATTCCGGCGCGGTGACGCTGACGCAGGCGATCACGCGCTCGATCAACGTCGTTCCCGTAAAACTGTCGATCGCGATCGGGCAGAAGGAACAGCCGAAGGCGCCGAACCCGGCCAAGATCGGCCGCGCCAAGATCGTCGAGGTCGCCCGCCGCTTCGGCCTCAAGGCGCCGCTGCCCGACACGCCGTCGCTGCCGATCGGCTCGGACGAAGTCACCGTGCTCGAGCACGCCGTCGCCTACGCGACCTTCCCCAATCGCGGCAAGTCGGTGACGCCGCATTCGGTGCTGGAGGTGCGCACCGGCGCCGGTGATCTCGTCTGGCGCTGGGACCGCGACGGCCCGAAGCCGAAGCAGGCCATTCCGCCGAACATCGCCGCCGACATGGCCGGCATGATGAGCCACGTCGTCAGCGAAGGCACCGCGCGCCGCGCCGCGCTCGACGGCATTCCGACCGCGGGCAAGACCGGCACGACCAATGCGTATCGCGATGCCTGGTTCGTCGGCTACACCGGCAATTTCACCTGCGCGGTCTGGTACGGCAATGACGACTATTCGCCGACCAACCGCATGACCGGCGGCTCGCTGCCGGCGCAGACCTGGCACGACATCATGGTCGCGGCGCATCAGGGCGTCGAGGTCCGGGAAATCCCCGGCATCGGCATGGGCCAGAAGCTGCCGCCGCAGCCGATGGCCGCGCAAGCCAATGCCGCGCCGAAAGTGCTGGAGACCAAGCCCGGTCCGCCGCCCGTGCTGACCAAGCGCGGCGCCGACATCCTGGTGCGCGTCGAGAAGCTGCTGGATGACGCGGCCAAGACCGCGAACAAGTCGGCCACCAATGACGGCAAGCCCGCCAAGCCGGCCTCGTCGACGAGCGCGCTCGCCTTCCCGCAGAACTATGCGGAAGAGAATGCGAATGCATCCGCTCCGCGCAAGAACTGATCGAAACCCGTGCGGCTGATCCTGACCACATTGACGGCCCTCCTGCTCGCAACCGTAGTGGGTGTCGGGGCGACCTGGATGACGACGACGCGCGGCACCGAGATCGGCGCGCTGACCATCGGCCCCTGGACTGCGCGCCCGCGCACCGGCACCGCCGACGTCGATCCCTATTCGCGCGCCACCATCGTGCGCAACGGCGAGCTGCCGATCGGCACCGGCGATGGCGTCGCCTTCACCGCCACCGCCGACGACAAGAAGAAGGCGCTCGACGGCCGCTGCGACGTCGTCGTCTCCGGCGTGACGCCGCCGGCGCGGTTCTGGACGCTGACGCTGTACGACCGCAAGGGTCACCTCGTCGCCAATTCGCTGCAGCGCTACGGCTTCACCAGCCAGGAGATCGTGCGGCAGTCCGACGGCACCTTCGAGATCCGGATCGCCTCGCGCTCGCGCGCCGGCAACTGGCTGCCGACCGGCGGCATCGAGCGCTACGCGCTGATGCTGCGCCTCTACGACACCCCGGTCGGCGTTGCGACGCGCACCCAGCGCGATGCGCCAATGCCGACGATCTCGACGGTGGGCTGCTCATGATCCGGCTCGTCTTCACCATCGTCGCGGGTGTGGTGCTGGGCCTCGTGGTCCATCTCGTCAGCGTGCTGGCGCTGCCGCGGATCGCGACGCAGGATGCCTATTCGCGGCTGACGCCGATGACGAAGCTCAACGGCGTCACGCAGCTTCCCCTCGCCGATCCCAACACCTCGCCGATGCCGTTCATGGACCCGGCCTTTGCGCTGGCGATCTGCCGCTACGACCTTACGGGCGGGCCGATCAAGCTCACCGTGCCGGTGAGCCAGGCCTACACCTCGGTCTCGTTCTACACCCGCAACGAGATCGCCTATTACGCCATCAACGACCGCTCCGCGGGCAAGAAGGTGATCGAGCTCGACCTGATGACGGAAGCGCAGCACAACGAGCTGCCGGAGGACGAGGAGATCACCGCGGCCGACCGCCTGATCATCGATTCCCCCGCTGCCACCGGCCTGATCGTGATGAAGGCCCTCGCCGCCGAGCCCGGCCTGATGCCGCAGGCGCAAGCGACGCTTGCGGCGGCGACCTGCGCGCCGCAGACCGAGGTGCCGGCCAAGGCCGAGACGCCGCGCGGGCGGCGCTGAGCACGATTGTTAAGGCACGCTCAAAACAAAAACTGAAAAAACAACCCCATGCACAGTAGCGGGGGCATTGAAACTGTTAGCCAATTTAAGCGTCTCATCAGCAGCAGCGCGACCTCAGCCACGGGAGCATTTTTGCCGCCTTTGACTCGTCGGGCAAAACACTGGCAGAATGGCATCATCGAGAATTCGTCACACCCGCGCGGAGCAGTCCGTCGCGGGTTTTTTCATGTCGGAGCCTAGAAGTGGATTTGGATGCCAGGCTCGCGCAAGCATACGAATTCGCAGTCGCGTGCCGCCACCTTCCCGAGACCTGACGCCGCTCCCGATCAATGGATGATCTGGCCGAGGAAATCCCTCGCCCTCTCCGTACTCGGCGCGCGGAAGAAGGTTTCGGGATCGGCTTCCTCGACGATGGCGCCGCGATCCATGAAGACCACCCGGTCGGCGACTTCGCGGGCAAAGCCCATCTCGTGCGTGACGCAGACCATGGTCATGCCGTCCCGCGCGAGCTCCACCATGGTGTCGAGCACCTCCTTGACCATCTCCGGATCGAGCGCGGAGGTCGGCTCGTCGAACAGCATGATCTTCGGCTGCATGCAGAGGGCGCGCGCGATGGCAACGCGCTGCTGCTGGCCGCCGGAGAGCTGTCCCGGATATTTGGTCGCCTGGTCGTGGATGCGCACCTTGCGCAATACACCGATCGCACGCTCATGCGCCTCCGCGCGGGAGAGGCCACGCACCTTCATCGGCGCCAGCATGCAGTTCTCGGCGACCGAGAGATGCGGAAACAGGTTGAAGCTCTGGAACACCATGCCCACCTCGCGGCGGACGCTGTTGATATCGGCCATCCGGTCCGTCAGCTCGACGCCATCGACGACGATCCGGCCGGCATCATGCTTTTCGATATGGTTGATGCAACGGATCAGAGTCGATTTTCCCGAGCCCGAGGGACCGCAAAGGACGATCTTCTCGCCGGTCGTAACGCTGAGATTGATATCATTCAGGGCCGTGAAATGTCCGAACCGCTTCACGAGGCCTTCCACGGCGACGATGGCCTGACATCGGCTCATTTCATTCACGGCGATCTCCTGAACCATCTTCATCTCCCAAAACAGCGCTTCGTGCGATTCCCTAGCGGCGCGCTCCGGCGATCGCATAGCGCTTGCGCAACAGCGCGACGCCTTGCGATGCCGCCGAACTGATGGCGAGGTAGACCACGACGACGACGAGATACATCTCGACGAGACGGCCGTTGAGCTGCGCAAGCTTCGAGGCCGCGCCAAGCAGGTCGGTGAGCGAAAGCACGTAGACCAGCGAGGTGTCCTGGAACAGGATGATGGTCTGGCTCAGGATGATCGGGCTTGCCACGCGGAGCACTTGCGGCAGGATCACGCTCCGATAGGTCTCGAAGGTGGACAATGCGAGCGCTTGGCACGCCTCGAACTGCCCCCGGTTCACGGCGCGCAATCCGACGCGGATGATTTCCGAATAATAGGCCGCCTCGAACAGGCCGAAGGTGATGAAGGCCGTCCAGGTGGCGCCGATCGGAATCGGGCGACCGTTGCCGGCGAGATGGCCGAGCACGATCGGCACCAGGAAGAAGAACCAGAACAGGACGAGGATCAGGGGGATTGAGCGGATCAGGGCGATGTAGCCGCGCACGACCTTCCCGATCACGGGCACTTCGAAGTGCTGCAACAGCGCAAAGCAGGTGCCCAGGATCATGCCGACCACGAAGGCTACCGCGGTGAGTGCGAGCGAAAACAGCAATCCGGACCAGAGATAGGGCCACGCCTGCAGAACAATCGAGAAATCGAGGCTGTTCATTTCACGACCTCCATCCCCGCGGGCAACGAGCTGGTGTGCTGGACATCGTCGGCCAGGCTCGGTTCGATCGCATCCTCCGCCCGCGCGGTACCGGGGATGCGCACGGCCCTGTCGATCAGCGCCATCGCCTGGTAGGCGATCAGCGCCAGCGCGAGATAGATCAAGGTCGCTGCGCCGAAAGCCGTAAAGGTCTGGAACGTCGCCTCGCTGATCTGGCGCGCCTGCGCGGTGAGCTCCATCAGCCCGATCGTCAGCGCGACGGAGGTGTTCTTGTAGATGCCCATCACTTCGCTGGTCAGGCTTGGCACGATCAAACGCAGCGCCTGCGGCACGATGATATGGCGGTAGGTCAGATAGCCGGTGAGCCCGAGTGCGCTTGCCGCTTCGGTCTGCCCTCTCGGCAGGGCCTCGATCCCGGCCCGAACCTGTTCGGCGATCCGGGCCGCGGTGTAGAGGCCGAGGCACACCAGCGCCGGGACGAACGAACCCCAGGGCGGCGGAATCTGCTTGATGGCGTTTCCGAGCGCGGTCGGAACAACCTCTGGCAGGACGAAGTACCAGAGAAACATCTGCGCCAGGACGGGGATGTTGCGGAAGATTTCCACATACAGGCGCGCAAGCGCAGCGATGGCCCGGTTCTGCACGGTGCGGCCGATCCCGACGACGATCCCGATCGCAAAGGCAATCCACCAGCCGAAGAACGCCAGGGCCAGGGTCCAGCCGAGGCCCGACAGAAGCCAGTCGATATAGCGCTGGCCATCCGCCGTCTGTTCAAAAAGCACTGCGAACATGGCGAACCTCGAGACTCCGGATGCGAGAGAGGATCAGCTTGCGGACAAATTCCCCGGTATCATGCTCTGACTAATCGACCGCGTCGCTCGGATGCGCGATCCGGTCCCTGAGTTCGTCCGTCAGCGGGAAAGCGAGGTTTTCGCCCTTGGGCGGAATCGCCCGGGTGAACCACTTCGCATAGGTCTTTTCGAACTGACCCGACGCCATCTGCTTCGACAGAACGTCGTCGACGAGCGCCTTGAAGCCGGCATCGCCCTTGGTGAACATCAGGCCATAATAGATCTTGGCATAGCCCTCGGGGAGGAAGATCAGCGCATCCGGTTTGGGCGCTGCGGCCTTGAGGCCGGCAAGAAGGATATCGTCCTCCATGAAGGCGGCCGCGCGGCCGGTATTCAGCATCAGGAAGGATTCCGCGTGGTCTTTCGCCTGGACGATGTTGAAGCCGAGCTGCGCCTTGGCATTCACGCCCTGCGCGAAGCCGACGGCATTGGAGCCCTGGGTCACGACGATCGTCTTGCCCTTGAGATCGCCGGCCACCTTCACGCCGCTGTCCGCCTTGACCAGCCAGCGCGGCTGGCTGACGAAAGTGGCGACCGAAAACGAGACCTGCTCCTGCCGCTTCCTGTCGTTTGCCGTGCCGCCGCACTCGATGTCGACGGTGCCGCTTTGGATGAGCGGGATCCGGTTGGACGAGTTCACTGGCGTGTAATTGACGGCGAGATTGGGCAGGTTGAGCTCCGTCTTGACGCGCTCGACAATTGCCGCGCAGAGGTCCAGCGAAAAGCCGATCGGCTTTTGATCGGGACCGAGATACGAGAACGGAATGGAGGCCTCGCGGTGGCCGATGGTGATGGCACCGCTCGACTTGATCTTGGCGAGCGTGGGACTGTCGGCCGCGATCGACGGTCCAGCGAGGATGCCGACGGCCGCAAGGCCGATTAGGCCGCCCAATACACGCGCAAAACTCGTCATGTGCATCTCCCCTCTGAAGAACTGCCTAGGCGGCCCTGGACGACGGCTTCACGCCGCGCCGCTTGATGATGTCGATCAGGCGATCGACATCGGCGAAAACGTTGAACATCCCGAATGACACGCGAATGCCATCGCGCTCCGGCGACACGCGGATGCCATTCTGCTCGAAATGACCGAGCCATTCGGCCGCAGGGAGCGCGATGACGTAGATGTGCGGCGCGCGGTGCTGCCGATCGCGGGGACCGACGAGGCGAACGTCCAGCGCGTCGAGCCCCGCGATCAGATGATCGCCGAGATCGAGACAATGGTTCTGAATGTTCTGCACGCCCAGCGCTTCGATCATGTCGAGGGAGGCTCCGAGCGCATGGATCGCCGGAAGATTGAAGTTGCCGAGCTCGAAGCGGCGCGCGGTCGGGGCGAGCTCGAGCTCGTCGGGCCGGGCGATGAGATCGGCCGGAACTTCCACAAGGCTGGCGGCAGCGAGATAGGCGGGCTCGAGTTCGATCCTCGATTTGTCCCAAACCAGGAGCCCGAGCCCCTGCGGCACCAGCAATCCCTTGTGGCTGCCCGATCCGATAAAGGTCGCGCGCATGGCTTTCGCATCGATCGGCACGACGCCGATCGCCTGCATCACGTCGACGACGAAATAGAGCCCCTTCTCGTCGCAGAGGGCGCCGATGCTTTCGATGTCGAAGCGATGGCCGGCGTGGAAGGTCACCTGCGACATCGAGACCGCCCGCGTGCTCGCATCGATGTACGGACGAAGGCTTTCGGCGTTCACGACCTCCGTCATCGGCACGAATTCGACCTTCACGCCCTTGCGCCGCAGATTGAGGAACGCATAGGCGTTGTTCGGATGATCGCCATGGATCATCAGGACCTTGTCGCCGGCGCGCAGGGGCAGCGCATTTGCGGCGATGTTCATGCTTTCCGAGGTGTTCTTGGTGAAGGCGATCTCATCGGCCGATGCGCCAAGAAACCGCGCCAGCTTCTCGCGGGTCTGCTCGACGCGGTCGAGCCACACGCTCTTCGGGCCGGCCGTCTCAAGGCCCTCGCTGAGGAAGAGATCGATCGCCGCCTTGACCGGGCGCGCGAGCGGCGTCTGGAAGCCGGAGTCGAGATAGGTGATGCGCTCGACAGCCGGAAACTCCTTCCGCACGGCATCGACGTCGTAATGGCGAGACATCCCACTCTCCTGATGAGCGCACCCGGCAGGGCTCCGGCCGCGCTGCACAAATCCTGATCACCTTTCGGCGACGCCAACGATATGAGCAATCTGCAGACACGGCCAAGAGTAATTTTCATATTTCAATAGTATTTATTCCGAAAACTGATAATTTATTGGCTCGCCAATCGAGGACGGGCAGATGCAGCAAACCAATTCCGACGGACCACTCGACCGGGCATTCGCCATCGTTGGCCATGTCGCGGGTCAAGTCAGAGCTGTCTCGGTCGCAGAAATCGCCAATGCGCTCGCTCTCCCGCTGCCCACCGCGCATCGTCTTATCGGAAATCTGGAGCAACGCGGGCTGCTCCAGAAAGCCCTGGGCACGAAGCGCTACGTGGTTGGCAACCAACTGGTCACGCTGTCGGCCAAGGTTATCGGCGCCGCTTTCCGGACCGCGCGCCGGCACGCCGTGCTCCGCGCGGTCGCAGCTGAAATCGGCGAGCAATGCGAGATCGGTGTCGTGCGGGACAATGTCGTTGCCTATGTCGACAGCGTCCGCGTGTCGCAACCGCAGGGGCTTCAATTCAATCCGGGCGAAGCGGCACCGCTCCACTGCACATCGACCGGCAAGATCTACATGACCCGATTGCCGGAACGAGCGCGCGAGAAGCTGTGCCGCGCACTCACGCTCACCAGGTACACCGAGACGACCATCATCGACGTCGAAAACCTGATGAAAGTCCTCGACGAGACCCGCAAACGCGGCTGGGCCAAGACCAACGAAGAATATGTGCGGGGGGTCGTCGGCTGCGCCGTTCCCATCGTGTCTCCGGATCGCGAACTGATCGCTTGCCTGGGCGTCTCCGTTCCCGTGGCACGCGTGAGCTTCGCCGAGTTGGATCGGTTCATAGCTCCACTGCAGAAAGCCGCTGCGTTGCTGTCGGAAACAATCCTCGGGGATGACGAGGATGGAGCAGGCGATGCATCTGAGAAATTCTGATAGCGCACTTGATCGCAGGCGTCCTCGCGATCATGTGGGCCTGGACGAGCGCGGGCTACCATAACGATTGTTTCGACCTGCCGTCCTCGCGCCTGACCGCGGAGCTACGCTCTTTAGCTGCCGTAAATCGGCGGCCGCTTCTGCCAAAAGCCACTCGCGAAAGATCGCAATCTTTGGCAGGGCGGCGGTCGCCTTCGGACCAACAATCCAGTAGGTCTTCGACAGCGGCGAGGACTCCGGGAAAGGCAGTACCAGCCGACCGTTGATCAAATCCCAGGCCGCCAAAGTCGTGCGCGCAAGGGCAATCCCTTGTCCATTGATCGCCGCGTCGATCACCATGCTCGCGCGGTTCAGCACCGGGCCGTGACTGACATCGGCATCATCGATGCCAACACCGCGCAGCCAGTTTGCCCAATCGGATCGGCTGTCGAGGTGAATGAGCGGAAACTTCAGGATGTCAGCGACCCCGCCGATACGGCGACGTCCCGACAGGAGCTTCGGACTGCATACGGCAAAGAGCCGCTCCGCCGACAACCTGACCGCGTCCAGGCCCGGCCAATTACCATCGCCGTGACGCACGGCAAGATCGACATCTTCGCGCACAAAATCGACGTGATGCAGCGTCGCGGAAACGCGCAGATCGATGTCGGAATGCGCTTCGGCGAACTGACCAAGCCGGTGTACCAGCCATTTGGCAGCAAAGTCCGGCGAGGTGCTGACGGTAAGAACGCCGGCGCTTTGCCGCTGAAGCAATCGCTCGGTCCCGGCTGCGATCCGGTCCAGCGCATCGCGCACCACGGCGAGATAATCCCGGCCTGCCTCCGTGATGATCAGACGCTGGCGCTCGCGATTGAACAGCTTGATCGCAAGCTCCGTCTCCAGCGCCTTCACCTGATGGCTCACTGCACCTTGCGTGACACACAGCTCCTGCGCTGCGCGCGTGAAGCTCCCATGCCGCGCCGCCGCCTCAAAGGCTTTCAACGCGTTCAGAGATGGCAAATGCGGGCGCATCGCGAAACATCCGGCAGGTCATTAGAAAAATTCAGGCAGGCCTGAGAAACGATGCTTTGCGGCCTGGGCCTTACTTGCCCTATGAGGCAGTCGGCTTATCGAAATCATGAGGTTTGGAGCCGTCTGATGTCAATCCTTTTTGCCAATACCGCTCTTCTCCAGCGCGCTGGACGCAGGGCAGCAGTCGGAGATCATCAACCCAATTCATGGGTGAAACTCCTGGACAAGTGGTTGTCCTGCAGCGAGCGAGCGCATCAGCGCGCCGACTTGCGCAACATCGCCGATGACCCACACCTGCTCGCCGACCTCGGGCTCACCCGAGACGAAGCTCTAGAGCAGGCGGATAAACCATTCTGGCAATAGACGAACCTAGCTACACACGGGAGGAGAATCATGGCCGAGCCTATCGTTTACGGGTTTCCTCGCAGCACCTTCGTCAACATCGTCCGGCTCGTCCTTACGCACAAGGACGTGTCCTACGTCTTCAACGACCTCGAACCCGTCATGGGCAAGGCCGAACATTTGGCGCTGCACCCGTTCAATCGCGTCCCCATCTTGCGGCACGACGACTTCATCCTCTATGAGACCGACGCGATCGTCGACTACATCGACGAGGTTTTCGCGGGGCCCCGCCTCACGCCGAAGGAACCCCGCGCGCGGGCGCGGATGAACCAATGGATCAGCGCCGTCAACTCCTACTTCTATCCGTACATGATCTACCACGTGACCCACGAACGCCTGGTCTTCCCGGAGCTTGACATCGCCTCCGACGAGAAAGTCGTGGCTCACGCGCTCCCGAAGATCGAAATTGCGCTGGGCGCGATGGAGCGCGAGTTGGCGCATGACGGGGATTACTTGCTCGGGTCCGAGCTTACACTTGCCGACTTCTACATGCTGCCGTGCACCTTTGCCTTTGGACTGACCGACGAAGGCCAATCCATGTATCGGAAATTCCCATCGTTTTGTCGCTGGCGCGCGGGAATGGAGAACCTCTCGACCACACGGACGCTGCGTGCAAGCCTGCCGCCACGCGAGCCTATCCCGCACGCGCGCGAGTGGGCGACCTCGCATCGGCCGAAATGCTGATCTCAGTTGCACTCTGTCTGTGGTGCTTTGCCGAGCGCACCTGACACGACTAAGTTGATCACGCGGGCAACCGCAGGCTTCCCGTCAGACGGTCTCCGCCCAAGCTCTGCGCAACGCTCGATGCTTCGAGGCGGTTGCGCATGAATGGGTCCGACCTTCGTTTCGCCGAATATCCTCGCGCGCAGCCGCCATTCGGCGTCAGCTTTTCGTGCTGGCCGTCTTGTCGAGCGCGGCACGCACGCCGTTGGCGAGCTTGATCGCGTCGTCGTTCGCCCAGAAGTGCATGAAGAAAAGCCGCGGCTGCTCGTCCAGCATGTGGCTGTGAAGCGCCGTTACGCTGATGCCATGGGACCGGAGCGCGATGATCACGGGATTCACCTCGTCGCCGGTCAGCACGAAGTCGCCGGTGATGGCCGCCTTGCCGCCGCCGGTCGGCTGGAAGTTGACACCGGTTGCGACGCCCATGGGCCCGACGGGACTTAACTGCACTCCTTGCTCGGTAATCGGATCGCGGCGGGGAACGTTGAACTGGTAGACGCCGCCGTTGGCCTGCCCCTTGACGCCGATGATCTGGTCGAGTTGCGCAGTATCGAGATCGACGGCAGGCGGAGGGGCCGTCGAAGCCGCCGCCGACAGCGGCGTCTTGCTTTCGGCAAGCGCATCTCGAATGGCGGTCGCGATCTTGACCGGTTCGCCGTGCCCTGCCACGTGCATGTAGAACGTCGCCGGGCTCGCGCCGAGCAGATGATTGTGAACAGCCGTGATCTCCAACCCGCTCTCGATCATCTTCTGCATGACCGGATTGATTTCCGATTCGAGCAGCACCAGATCGCCCATCGCCATGACGCCACCATGTGCAGGCTTGAACGCGACCCAGCCGCCGAGCGCCAGCGAGGGCTTGATGGTTACGCCGTCGAGCGTCACCGTGAGGTCGGTGCGTGGAAAACCATAGCGATGCACGTCGCCGGTGACGGCCGGCTTTCGGCCCAGCGCATCATCGACCTTCTGCCAGTCGACATCCTGCGCGTGAGCGGTCGCGATGAAGCATGCGCCGATGCCCATCAGCAGCAAAATTGTTCTTCGCATTGATCTGCTCCCTCGAGCGAAATCCGGTTTCCGGAGTTCAGTTCTGCTCCCTGATCTGGCCGGCACCGTCGACGAGGAGCCGCACCGGTTTGCCGTTCTTGAGTGCCTTGGCAGTCGTCCCTTCCGCGGTCGACTTGATCTCGCTGACCTGCGTGTAGCCGGCCGCCTGGATCCTGTCGATCAACTCATCTTGAGTCAGCGCACTGGCGGTCGACACGCCAGCTGCGATCGCCGGAAACAGCAGGGTGAGAAGGATTGTCCGTGTTCGCATGGTCGTTCTCCTGGTCATGTCCCGCCCCAGGTGAAGTCCGCTTTTGCGACGCTGCCCTTCTAGATGGCGCAGATCGAGAGGTCGCGCCCCCGGCGCAGGTCCGCCGGGACGCCCTTGTCGGTATGCGCGCCGACAGGCTCCGGCGCGCCGCGCTGGAGCGCTGGGCCGAAACGATTTGTCGGATGAATTCGGGGGTAAGGTGACATGCTGCGCCCTTGGTGAAGATCAGGACGCGATTCTTGGGCATGACGCCTCACGGGGAGATCGCACATCCCCGTTGCTGGAAATAGAAAACCCGGAACGCCAAGCTGTCAACCTGCGCGTCGCGCGAAAGCGCCGGGCAGGCTCCATGAGGCGTTCGCCGTTCGAATGGAACCGCACTACCGTCTTGAAAGCCGAGGACGATCTCACGTAAGGTCGTGCGCATGGGGGCAAATGCAGACCCCCCAAGAGACTTCGGTCCAAGCTCTGCGCAGCACGCACTTCGTGGAGCTTGCGCATGGACACCGAACAACACCTTCCTCTCCGATCCACCGTTGCCATCCTCTCACGCGGCGATGCCGCCGCGCGGGCGGATGCCACACCGCAGAACAGCCGCTTCGTCCGCGTCTTCGAAGCACTCGCCGCTATCGGCATCGAAGCCCGGCCCGTCATCTACGACGAAACCTTTGCCGACGCCGTCCGCGATCAATTGCTTGCGGTCGACGGCGTGCTCGTCTGGGTCGATCCGATCCACCAGGGCAAGACGCGCGTTGAGCTCGATCCCCTGCTCCGCGACGTCGCGGCGCGAGGGCCATGGGTGAGCGCGCACCCGGACGTCATCCTGAAGATGGGCGTCAAGGAGGTCCTCTACAGAACGCGCCATCTGGGCTGGGGCGCCGACACGCATCGCTACGACACGGCGGCAAGCTTCCGCGCCGAGTTTGCGCCGCGCCTTCAGACGGACGGGCCGCGCGTGCTGAAACAAAATCGTGGCAATGGAGGCCAGGGCGTCTGGAAAGTGGAGGCCCTTGCGGAGGCCGGCGCCATGGTTCGCGTACTCCATGCAACGCGCGGCAGCCTGCCGGAGGACATGCCGCTCGATGCCTTCATTGCGCGTTGCGAGCCCTATTTCGGCTGGGGCGGCTGCATCATCGATCAGGCGTTTCAGCCTCGCCTGCCCGACGGCATGATCCGCTGCTACATGAGCGGGTCCAAGGTCGCGGGCTTCGGGCACCAACTGATCAAGGCCTTGATCCCGCCGCCGCCGGAAGGTGTGGACTCGCCCGAGGCGCAACCGGGCCCGCGGATCATGCACGGGCCCGATGCTCCGCAATTCCAGGCGCTGCGAAGGTCGATGGAGGACGAATGGACGCCGCGGATGGTGGAGACGCTCGACATCGATGAATCCTCGTTGCCGGTGATCTGGGACGCGGACTTCCTCTACGGACCTCGCGACGCGGCGGGCGTCGACACATACGTCCTGTGCGAAATCAACGCGAGCTCCTGTTTTGCGATCCCCGAAGAGGCACCGGCGGCGATTGCGCGGACGGTCAAATGCCGCATTCTGCAGACTCAAGGCACCGGTTCCGGCAGATAAAACCGGCGAGCGCGCAACATCATCTCGCACTGCGGCTCGGAGGCTGCTGCACCCTCGCCCAGCAGGCGATGGCGGGAGTTGTCACGCGACAGTAGGACGCAAGCGCAAATCGATGGCCCTCGTTGAAGCTGCGAGTCTCCAGAGCTATCGATCCGGGAAACCTGCTTCGATCGGGAGGAAGGCATGAGCACCATCAACGGTGGCTGTCATTGCGGCGCAATCCGTTATCAGGTCGAGGGCGAAGCGATCGTGCATGCGCTGTGTCACTGTCGCGATTGCAGACTCCACGCCGGCGCACCTGTGGTCGGCTGGACGATGTACGCCGATGATGCTGTCACAGTGACCAAGGGGGAGCCCAAGGTCTACAGCTCCTCGGAACATGGTCGGCGGCACTTCTGCGGCAACTGCGGGACCGGTCTGTTTTACGTCAATGCCAACATGTTGCCCGGAATCATCGATATCCAGAGCGCGACCTACGACGATCCCGATGCTGTCCCCGCGACGGTGCATATCCAGGTCGCCGAGCGCCTCCGCTGGATGGAGCGCGCGCACGAGCTGCCGACATTCGACCGCTATCCACCGCCGCCGTAGCAGCGAGAGGTGATACCGGCCGCGCAAGCATTCGGCGGGGAATCGCCGAGCTGAGCAATGAGCCTAGGGAGCGCAGAGATGACTTCCAAACCGTGGCTTGACTTACTGGGACTGATCAACGGCTTCCACGTGACGCAGGCGCTTCACGTCGCCGCCAAGCTTCGCGTTGCCGATCACCTGAAGGATGGCTCACGCTCCGTCGAGGAACTGGCCACATTGACGAACAGCCATGCCGGCTCGCTCTATCGGCTCCTGCGAGCCCTCGCCGCGATTGGTGTTTTCCATGAGGCTGAAACTCGGACCTTTGCGCTGACACCGATGGCCGATTGCCTGCGTGCCAACTCTGCGACTCCCCTTGGAGCCTGGGCGGAATACGCCGGAAGCGACTATGTCTGGCAAACCTGGGGGAATCTCGAACACAGCATTCTGACGGGTGAGAACGCCTTTCAATACGTCCACGGCAAGGGAATTTGGGAGTATCGCACCGAGCGTCCCGAACAAGGCGCTGTGTTCGATCGGGCAATGACCGAGCTGTCGCGTGGAAGCGCCGAGGCCGTCATCGCCGCCTATGATTTCTCCTCCTTCGGCCGCGTCGTAGACGTCGGCGGCGGGCGCGGATTGATGCTGAGCGCCATCCTGAGAGCCCACACTCGGATGCGTGGCACGTTGTTCGATCTGCCCGGCGTTGTTGCCGGTGCAAAGACTGTATTGTCCGAGCAAGGTGTCATCGATCGCTGCGATGTGGTCGGGGGAAGCTTCTTCGAGGCGGTGCCCGTGGGCGGTGACGCCTATGTCATGCGCGTGGTGATCCATGACTGGGAGGACGAAGAGGCCATCGCGATTCTGAAATCCTGCCGGCGCGCAATGGCAGAGACGGCAAAATTGATCCTCATTGAACGGATTGTCGCGCCCCCAAACGAAATGCCGGCAACAAAGTTCAGCGATCTGAACATGCTGGTCCTGCCTGGCGGGCGAGAACGAACCCGGGAGGAGTTTGGAACCCTCTTGTCAAAGTCAGGCTTCGAACTGACCCAAATTGCCCCTGCGGGCAACATCAACGTCATCGAGGCACGGCCACACGCATAGCGGCGATGCTTCGCATTGCGTGATCCCTCACCTCTCAATGCGCCCCGCACCGGCAGTTCTCGTAATCGACGGGATCATGGCTGTTGACGATCCTCACGCGGCCGCCGTGGTCGAGCTTCAGCGCGCGCAGCCGCGCCTGGTTGGCGATCCGCTGCTTGCGGTCCATGTCGGCGCGGCGCTGGAAATAGCCGAGCACCAGCGGCATGCGCGGGGATGCCGCGAGCTGGCCGTGATGAAAATAGCTGTCGCCGGCATGCAGCAGCCATGTGTCGCCTGACCGGACCGCGATGCCGCAATGGCCGAGCGTATGGCCGGCGAGCGGGATCATCAGGATGTCCGCTTCGCTGTCGCCGAGCGCCCGCACGCCCTTGAAACCGAACCAGTCTTCGCCGGCTTCGCCATAGAACGTCCAGCTCGGTCCATGGCTCCACTGCCCGGTGACGTAGCGTCCTTCCGGCGGTGCCGGCTTGCGCTGCACCGCCATGTCGTATTCGGCGCGATGGACGTGGATCGCGGCATGGGGAAAGTCGGGCACACCGCCGGCGTGATCGCGATCGAGATGGGTCAGCAGCACGTGGCGTACATCGGCGGGCGAATAGCCGAGCGCCTTCACCTGCTCGACCGCCGTCTCGGACGGATCGAGCCGTGGCGCGGTCTGGCGCAGCCAGCGCCGTCCGAGCCGGTCAGGGGCTGCGATATCGCCAAGCCCGATGCCGGTATCGACCAGGGCAAGCCCGTCACCCGTCTCGATCAGCAGGCAGTGGCAGACCATGCGGGCGCGCTGGAACAGGCCGCCGGTGCCGTTCACCAGGCGGCGGCCCATCGGGCACATCGTGCCGGTGTTGAGATGATGGATTTTCATGGAAGTCCTCGCCCGTTGTGACCAGGGCGTTCTTGCCATCGTCAGATCCATAGGTAAAATATTGAATATTGATCATATCTCTAGGTATATCCTATGGACATCCGCGAGCTTCGCTACTTCGCCGCCGTCTATCGCGCGCGCAACTTGACCGCCGCGGCGCGCGCCTGCTTCGTGTCGCAGCCGTCGATCTCCACCGCGATCACCAATCTGGAGGCCGAGCTCGGCACCACGCTTTTCATCCGGCACAAGAAGGGCGTCGCGCCCACCGCCTCGGCCGAGCAGTTTCACGCGCTGGCCCGCCGCATCATCGACGAGGCCGACGCCGCGCGCAGCCTGTTCAGAAAGCCGGCGATCAGGACGACGGTGACGCTCGGCCTGATGCGCACGCTCGACGTGCCCCGAACGATCGCGCTGCTGAAGCCGCTGACGGCGCGCAGCGACATCGCGCTGCGCCTCGTCGGCAGCGACGAGCGCGCCGATGCGCGGATCATCTCGAAAAACATGCTGCGCGCCGACGAGCATTTCGTCGCGCTGTGGAGCGAGCGCTATGTCGCCGCCTTGCCGCCGTCGCATCCGCTGACGCTGAAGGACAGGCTCCGGACCGCCGATCTCGCCGGTGCTGCCATGATCGACCGCTGCCATTGCGAGCAAAGCGAATTCTTCGGCCGCGCCGCGCAGCGGCGCCAGAGCGCGGCGATCGCGCAATCGGAGGATTGGGCCATGGCGCTGGTCGCCGCCGGCGTCGGCATCGCCATCGTCCCGGAGGGCGTGGCGAAGGGCAATCCAGACATCGCCGTGCGCGAGATCGAGGTCAAGGTCAGGCGCGAGGTCGGCCTCGCCTATCGCGCGTCAGTGCCGCTGGCGGACGCGCTGAAGGACTTCGTCGCAAAGCTCCAGAAGCAGCGCAGCTCGGATCGAACCGCGCGCCGGCCCGGCGCGCGCAAAACGCCTGGCACGGCACGCTGACCGCGATCACGTCGCATCGCTGGCACAATTCTCACGACTATCCGAGCAGGCCCTTCAGGCCGGCGTAAATGGAGCCGACCGCCGTTGCGGCGATGCCGGCCAGCGGCCCCGCAGTCTGCATGAGGTCCTGGATCAAGCGAGCCCGGCGGCGCAATTGCTCTTCGCCGACATGCTGTCCAAGCAGGCGCGCCATCCTGAAGGCGAACGCGTTGGGCTTGCCGCCCTGGGCAAGCACGCGCGGCAGCACCTGGAAGATCAGGACGCCCAGGATGTTTCCGGAGACGAAGGCCAGCAGGATGCTCGCTCCGTATTCGAACACTTCCCGCCATTCAATCCACACGGCCGGCAGGATCGGGACACGATCGTGGATTCCGGTGACCGTCAGCATCGACAGAATGCTGACGCTCGCAGCCAGGAACGCCAGCACGAACGCTCCCACCGCCGAAACCCTGTGCAGGGGATAGGCCACGAACCCGAACAGCAGCGGGATCACGATCGACGCGATCCGAAGCGGGATCGGAGAGAGGTTGAAGGTGATGGTCACCAGGACATGCGCGACCGTCAGCAGCAGCGATGGAATGACGACATAGAGGACCGCATGCGTTCCGAAATATCGCAGCGGATTCTTGTACCGCTCGAGGCGGACGTTGACCCGATCGAGATCCCGCCTGAGCCTGTCCAGGTCGGCGACGATGTCGTCGATCTCGCGAAGCGTCGGTCGCACGACGCGCAGATCGCGCGAACAGTGCTTGCACGCGATGGCTTCGTCCTTGATCGTCTCGGCGCAGAACGGACATTCCATCGTCAGCGCGGCTTCCTGCGCCGCATGATGGCCTCGACTTCGTCTCTGGCCTGCCTCAGCTCGTCGCGCAGCTCGTCACGCTTGCGCCGCAGATCGTCCCGTTCCGCGATCAGCGTGGCGGGAACGGCAATATCGCGCCCACAGGACGCGCAAACCAGCGCGCCTTCCGCGTTGGCGGATTGGCAGTACGGACACGTCACTTGGGCGCAACCTTCAGCGTGAAGATCGCCGTGCCCGGCCGGCCGTCACTGTCCTTGATGTCGACGCGAACGGTGTATTCGCCCGGCGGCAATTCCGCGTCCTGCATGTTGATGCCGTCGGGCTGGACAAACGGCTTGACCCGGGCGGTCAGATCGACATTCGGCGAACGCAGAAAGATCACCTTGACCGATTCCGGATCGATCTTCGCCCCACCGTACGACTCGAACTTCAATACCAGCCGCAAGGGTGAGTTGACGGAATCGCCGGGCGAGACGAATTCCACCTTCGGACCACGCATGATGCCGCGCCGGTCCGCGGCAATCGCCCCCTTCGGAGGCGGCAGCCTGGCCTCCTCTTCGGTGATCAATTGTGTTGCCGCTCGCGCCGCTCCCGAAAACAGCAGGCCCCCCGCAATGAGCCCAAGCAAGATGGTCCGCTTCATTTCCCGTCCGATCCTTCCCTCACCTGCCATCAACGTACACCGCCGTCACCGATGATCGTGTACGGCGCCCAGAACAGCGGATGCGCATAGGCGAACTCGGTCTTGCCTTCGCCATTGAGATAGCCGGCGCCATCGACGAGGGCCATCATCGCCGCGCGCAGCGCTTCGCTCCGCGACAGCTTCGGATCGTCGGCCTGCCGCTTGAACAGGTCGGTCACCAGCTGCCGCGCCGATTGCGAATGCACCGACCAGTTCGTCACCAGCAGCGCCCGCGTTCCGGCATAGAAGAACGCCCGGCCAAGCCCGGATGCCGCTTCGGCCCCTGCACCGGCACCTGCGCCGGTATTGCAGGCCGACAGGATGACCCAGTCGGCATCGAGCTTGAGGCCGAGAATCTCCTCCATCGTCAGGAGGCCATCTCCGCCCTCGCCCGTCACGGTCGGGGACGACAAGGCGAGCGCCGGCTGCGTCAATCCATTGAGCTCGCCCGGGACCAGGCCGTGGGTGGCGAAAGCCAGGATCCTGAAGCCCGAGAGATTCATCGTCTTGACGGCGTTCTCGGTCGCACTCTTGCCGAGGAACAACACTTTTGAAGGATCCGCCTGCAACGCGAGCGCGATCGACTTCAGCTCATCGGCCGTGTCGGGAAGCCGGGGCAACAGGCCGAGCTCGGCACTGTCGACGCCGTCGAGCTTCGGGCTGTTGCGGCGCTTCAGCGGCATGCCGCGGGTGACGTTGCCGCCGGCATCGGCCACCTCAACCTTGGCGCCGCCAGTTTCAGCCTCGGCCTGCTGGTCCTTGTTGAAATAGGGATCGCCGAACGCCACGAGGTCGCCGCGCCCGGGCTTGCCCGGCGGCAACTGCCGCAACGTGCGCAACGCGGCCGCGGATGGCACCGTCGACACGGCATGGGTTCGGGCCAGCCACGGTACCTTGCGGTAGCCGACGAACAGCGGGTCCTCGTCCGCGGCCACCTCCGCCGGTGCGGTCGGCAGCAGCGAGAGGGGCAGCAGGCCCAGCGCGCCGTTGGTGACCACGATCAGGTTCTTGGCCGGCTTCCATCCGCTCTCAACCGGCTTCAGCAACAACTCGTAGAGCTCGTAGCCGAGTTTCAGATCGAACGGCGGAATGTCCGAGATCATCGCGGCCTGGGGCTCGAGCGCCTCACGAAGCTTACGAATCTTGGTCTCGATATCGCCGATCTTGGCGTTGACGGCTGCGAACGCCACCGCCCCTGACTTCGGCACGGCCCAGACGAAGCTGCCGTTCTGGCCGAAATAGAACGACAGCATGGCCTCGTCGTCGGCCAGCGTCGCACGAATCTCGGCGACGCTCGGCGGCTTGGGCGACACGAGATCGGCGTAGATCGGGAACTTCTGCTTGATCTCCTGGCGCGCCTTGTCGCGCTGGCCGCGCAAGGCGGCAATCGAAGCCTGGATTTGTGCAACGCCTTTCTCGTCGCGTTCCGCCGCCGGAAGCGCGAGCACATTGTTGAGCGTGCCGAGCTGGGCGTTGACCTGCTTGGTCAGATCCTGCGCCATGCGCACGAGCTCGGCGAGCGCCGGATCCTTGGCCGCCGCGCGCGCGCTCGAAGCTGCCAATGCTTGCTGGACCGAGCGACCACGAACGGCATCGGCGAGGCCGAAGGTCTCCTCGCCAACGCTGCTGCCGGTGCCCTCGGCCCGCGCGAGCAGCGCCAGATAGCTTTCGACAATGGTTTGCAGCCGCTGGCTGCGCGCGGCCACCACGGTGGTATTCTCATCGTCGGCGTTCTCGTTCGCGCTCGCCATCATGATCGGGATGGCAGCCTTGAACTCGCGGATCGCCTCGGCATCGCGCCGCGCCCGCATCAGACCGACGGCCAACGTGCCGCGCGCGGACGCGGCATCGAAATGATTTTCACCGACGCGCCCGACCTGCTTCTTGACGAGCTGCTCGGCCGCCGCAATGCCGGCGTCCAGCTGTCCGGAGTTGTAGAGCGCGAGAATGCGCGACGGATTGAGCTCGAAGACCTGGCGGCGCTGCGGATCCCACTTCGCGATCGCCTGGTCGATCCGCGCAAACATGGCGTTGGCTTCGGCGTTCTTGCGCTGAAGGCTGAGAATGCCGGCGAGCTGGGACAGCAACTGCACCGTCGACTGCGAATCGTCCGGCACGCCGACGGTCTTGCTGATGTCGAGGGCGACGCGGCCGAGCTGCTCGGCTTCCTCGTAGCGGCCCTGATCGACGAGAATACCGGCGAGCCCCATCACGAAACGCGGCGTCACCGGATTGTACTTGCCGGTGTCCTTCAGGCGCGCCAGCAGCGCCCGGCGCGCGTCGACCTCGGCTTCGGCGAGCCGTCCCTGCCGCGCCTTCATGCGCGCCTGGTTCAGGACGAGGCCGTCGACAACCTGGAGCAGCAGTGTCTCAGCAGGCGGATTGTCCAGCTCCAGAACCCCCTTGTTGCCGGCGCGCTTGCGCATCTCGCCGGTGCGATAGGCGGCCTCGGCTTCGGCGAACTGGCCGCGCGCCTCGAAGATCTGACCGCGCGACATCTCGATCTCGCCTTCCCAGTTCTGGCCCAGCTTGGAATAGCTGGCGCGCCAACCAGGAAGCCCGCTGGTGCGCGCTTCCTGGATCGCGGTCAGGCTGCGACGGAGATAGGCTTCGGCCTGCGGGACGTCGCCCATCTGCAGGAGGATGGACGCAATCGTACGGTTGGCATTGAACACGTAGCCCTTCGCGCCCGGCGTATTGGCTGTCTCGCGCAATAGCCTTTGCATGACCTCCAGCGCGCGCTTGGGATCGCCGGCGAGCGAATACTGCACCGACTGCAGCTGCATCAAACGCCCCAGCAAGTTCGGGCTGACGGCTCCGCGGCCGACCTCCACCGCCTTGTCGGCATCGGCGATGGATTCGGCGAGCCGGCCGAGTTGCGAGCGCGCATTGGCGCGATCGAAGTAGAATTGCGCGAGATCCTGGCGCGACTCCTTGCCCGTCGGTGCGGCATCGGCATCCGCCTTGAGCTCGGCGATCAGCTTCGCATCGGGCTTCTCGCCATCGAGAATGGCCGTGATATCGGAGATGTTGCGCGGTGGCGCGACGAAATCCTTTGGCAGCGCAGTGCCCGGATCGAGCTTGGGCGCCGCCTCTTTCGGCATTTCGACGGCGACATTGGCGCGCCCGTTCGCGGCGTTGAGGGCCGCCATCACGCAGGCCCTGACCTGGGGCGAGGCCTTGGCGCGACACCCCTCTATGTCGGCACCGGCCTTGCGACCTCCCTGGGCCTGCATGCACGCGTGCACGATCGGCTTGCCGACGGTCATCCGGCAGTTCTCGATCGCCGCCTCTTTGGTCAGCGCGGCGGCCGAGCCGGTCAACCCCAGCAGGAGGGCAAATGCCAGCAGCATTCGCGGTGGAGAAAAATTCGGTGCGGATTCAAACGGAGTCCCGGAATCTGAGCTCATCCCAAAATTCCTTCGCGTAAAAATGACTTGGTGCAACCAGATGATCCTATCGATATAGCGTCGAAGAACAAGCGCCAATCAGATCGGTACGCGGATATGCTCAACGGGGCTGGCGGCTGCGCCAGGCACGAGTTCCCGAACCCCCTGCAGCGGTGGCGCCTTGGCGCGCTCGTCGCGCTGGTTGCAGGGTCGGTCGCAGCCTGGAGTACTGGCGGGGCCGCCGCGCGGGATGGGCTGCAATGGACCCCTGTGGTCTGGGCTGCCGGGGCGATCTACCGCGGAGCAACAATTGCGTCCGACCTTGTTCTTCCCGGTGCAGCCGAGAGCATCGACCAATTTGTCGCACCGCGCATGGCGCTGCTCAAGCCGGACGGCGCCGGCCCGTTCCCTGCCATCGCGCTCCTGCACGGACGTCACGCAGGACTCCGAGCGCAGACTGTTCGCGTTCCTCGAACGTGCGATGCCGAAGCAATTGCCGCGGGTCAGCCCTTCGAGATGACCGCGCGGCCGTAGGGCGGCTGCGCTTGGACCGGCGGGTTGGCGGTCTGGGCGGCGAGCTCGCCGATCAGGCGGTCGGCATCGGCGGCCATGCCGTCAGGCGCCTGGATCACCAGGCGCTCCAGCGCCCAGCGATAGGAGGAGACGCGCTGCTCGAGGCACTGCTGCACCCACTGGATGATCAGCGAGTTCTCCTGCATGCGCTCGACCGCATCCTCCCTCTCCTTCGGCGAGAGGGCGGAGACGCGCGCCATGCTGGCATTGCGCTTCTTGTCGAGATCGATGACGCGGATCGCGGAGCCGAAGAACGGCTCGAAACGGGTGGTGTCGTTGCGCACGTCCTCGATCAGCTGGGCATAGCGCGAGGAATGCGAACGGTGCGGCTCGTCGATCAGCGTGCGCCCGTACATGGTGCGGTCGAACACGACCTTCTGCCGCCACGGTGACGGCAAGGCCTTGTAGTCGCCGAACACGCTCTTCCATGCGGGGCGCGACAGCGGCGGCTCGATCAGGGGATAAGCGAGGTCGCGGAGCTGGCGCTCCTCGTCGGTGAGCTGGAATTGCGACGGCCTCAACCCGACGCTCGCGGTGACCTCGGCGCCGAGCCAGCGATGCATGTCGTCACTGCGCATGCTCTCGCGGGTGCGGCCGAAATCGCCGCCACTACAGGCGCCGAGCGCCGCACCGAGCAGCGTGAGCAGGACGGCCGATACGAAGGGCCGGATCTGGCGGATGGTGTCCGGCATTGCAAGAGCCGGATCTAGCGGCGACGACGACGGCGCCCCGGCGCTGTGCCCGCTTCCGGCCCACGATCGCCGCTGGTTTCGTCCGCCTCGCGCTCGATGCGGATCACGGGAAGGATCAGAATCGTCCCCATGTCCGCGCGCGGTGTGACGTCCCCCGACGAGCCTACCCGGCGACCGGCCGGAAATTCGATGATGGTCCCCATGTCAGCTCTCTTCAATTGCCGCGCGACCAAACGCGCCCCAGCAACATGCGGATCATTAAGATCAGCTCATGGTTAACGGGGTGTAAAGATGGCCTTTGGACCGTAACCGCACGGAACCGGATGCGCCGTCCCGTTGCGGCACGACAATGCCTGGAATTGCAGGGCCGGCTTCACGCCTCGTTTTCCTTAACGAGGCTTTAAAAGAACCTGCGCTATGCTCGTCCGCGAGTCTCTTTTCCGAGTTGCGTACGCCTCCATGACCAAGTCGCTGTTTCCCGGATTCGACGGGCTGATGACCCTCTCCCGTCGCGAAGGCGTCGATGTTCGCCCGACGCTGCTGCGCGTGCTGACCGACCTCTATGTCCAGACGCGTGTCCACAGCGAGGACGAACAGCGGCAATTCGTCGAACTCGCCACGCGATTGATCGACCAGGTCGACGATGCGACGCGCGCCGCCGTCAAGGCGCGGCTTGCGGTCTATCCATCGACGCCGGTCCCGATCCTGCAGAAGCTCGGGCTGGTCGCCGCCCAGGAAGGCCGCAGGGTTCCGCTCGCGCGCGAAATCCCGGCGCCCGCGCCGGAGCCCTCCCCGCCGACCGAGGCCGAGCAGCGCATGGCCTCGAACATGGCGATGCAGCCGACGGACGCTGCCGAAATCCATGACATGTTCTTCGGCGCCGATGCGTCCCAGCGCGCGATGATCCTGCAAAATCTGGAGCAGACGCCGCTGAAGGCCGCGCCGCGGATTCCGACCGTGCGCGCCAAGCGCGCGATCCAGATCCTGGAGATGGCGGCGATCGCGGGCGACGTCGAGAATTTCACCTACGAGCTCGGCGACAGCCTGATCCTGCCCTCGCGCGTCGCGGCCCAGATCGTCGACGATCCCGGCGGCGAAGCGCTCGCGGTCGCAGCGCGCGCGCTCGACATGCCGAGCCCGAACTTCCAGCGCATTCTCCTGTTCTTCAAGCCGGAGATCGGCAACTCCGTGAACGACGTGTACCGGCTGTCGCGGCTCTACGATCGCCTCGGCGAGCGCTCCGCGCTGGTGATGCTGGCGGCCTGGCGCGGCTCCACGCTCGCGGTCACGCGCGCAAAGTATCAGTCGTCGCTGCACGATGGCGAACGCCAGCGTGCGCGTGCGGGCGCAAGCCAGACGCGGCCCGGCGTGCAGCCCGGCTCGAGCCCAACGGTGCGGACCGGCACCGGCGGGTCGTCGGACCGGTAGTTCGCTGACGCTCGGCTCCACAGGCGGTGACATCGAGAGCAGGGCGCGCGACGCCCCCGAGTTCGTCATTGCGAGGAGCTCTTGCGACGAAGCAATCCAGAATCCCTCCGCGGAATGATTCTGGACTGCTTCGCGGAGCCTGTCATCGGGCCGCGCTTTGCGCGGACCCGTTGGCTCGCAATTGTGCATGTTCACTAATTCGCTGATTGGATCGCTCCGCTGGAGGACGGATCCGATGCGCGACAATAGCTACGACCGGACGATTGAGCGCAACTATCTGCAGAAGTGGCGTTTTCTGATTCCGGAGTATGAGGCGGTGAAGGCTGGGCGATCGCCGCTGTTCAAGCGGGTTGGCGACTTCTACCGGCACCACGGGACCTGCTCGCAGACGTTCCGCAAGTATTACAATCGGTATCTGCGGAGTGGCGAGGAAGTGGATCTGCT
>NZ_AXAB01000048.1:0-79537 GCF_000472645.1 Bradyrhizobium sp. WSM2254
CACGAGGCGCTCAGGACGAGTTCGTTCTGGCCGCCACCGCTCAGAACCTAAGGAGGCTCGCATCGCTGGTTGCGCGACCGCCACCCGCTCAGGCTCTGTGTATTGCGTAGCGTAAAAGTTGCGTAGAGAGCGCGGGGGCGCGGGACCAAACCCCGTCGCCCCAAGTGAAAATGCCGAACGATCCATCGCACACAGCCGACTTTTGCAACAAAATCGGCCCTTCTCAGACCTCCCGGCATGTCTGCTTTCACGCCGCTGCTGGGAGACAAGCGGACATCAAGCGCGCCATCCGCCGCCTCCGTTGTGTCCGCCAGGTTGTCCACCGCAAGCTGTAGCGGCTTGCCTGTCCCGCACGGCCCGGCGATCCTCCCACCATGGGCAGCAAGTCACGCGAGAGCATCTACGGCGCGTCGATCCGGGCGGCGGCGGAAACGGCTGCGGAAGCGCGCAAGAAGGCCGACCGGCTGGCGTGCGAGGCGTGGAACCAGCGCAGCCACACCACCGCCGCGCGCTGGCGGCCCGCCGGTCACCAATGTTCGCAACATCGCCGCACTGGCGCAGCTGGCTCAAGTGAGAGAGCCGATGCCTCGCGCCGTTCACGGCATCGCTGAAGATAACTGCACCAGGCTCGCCCCAGTTTGGCGAAAGGTCCGGGCTTGCATCAGGCGTTCCAAATCCGGAACGCGGTGAAGCAAAAGTCGCGGGCGTTGCAGATTTACAACCCGCATAGCCATTAGAGATACTAAGCTCGAGAGATACTAAGCTCGTCTCGTCCATTGAGACGGCCAAAGCATATTTCATGTTTACTTCATACGAACAGCGGGAACATGTTTGATGTCTATCGCAATGGGAAGCGCGAGTTGCTTGTTCTAAGCAATGGCTCTGCAATACCCGTCATTTGCTCTCAGAATAAGTGGCGCAAGAGCAGAAAAAGGGTTCTCAAAGTCAGCGAGGAGATCAAGTCAGCCGTTCAGAGACAGGGCTATTACGTTCGCAGCTTGCGGGCTAGCAAGGAGCGGATGATCTAGGTCGAGCAGGTCGGCGGCTTCTCCATGCGCCATCTCTACAGCATCACGACAAATCAAGTTTCCATCCTCGCGCTATCAGGCCAAAGCGTTACAGCGGCCGTTGCAGGATGATGTGCTTAAAATCGTGATGCGCGAGGCTGAGAAGGAAAACCGGGCGGCGGCGTGATTGTCGGCTCGACCCCAAGAAGCAGACCAAAAAACAAACGGCCGGTATGGACGCGATGGGCCACATCCGGACTCATGCAGCGCAACAAGATACGCACTCGGCCGATCACTTTATCAGTGCGCGCGAGTACCATCGGGAGACGAACCTTGCAATTCGATTCGAATTGCGCGGCGCTTCATTCGGCTAACTTTGTGCGTCGGCGCCAAGTTCGAGGCTATGTCCTGCGATTGGTTGAATCTTGGCCTCCAGGCTCCGCGCATCACCGGCTCCAACGATCCGATCTCAGGCGCCAACACTAGTTCAACACTCTCACCAGATCATCAGCCTCGCGCAGATCGCGGGAAGTTTCCGCGGATGCGAATTTCGCCCGAGTCGATATTAGCAGGTCTCGTGCCTCAGCGCGTCCGGATGCGCTCTCGCCTGCGCTGACCAGGCGCGCGATGCTGATCGCCGTGCGCAATTCCCAACCGACCGCCCCGAGCTTCCTGGCAGAGGCAAGCGAGCGCTTGAACAAGCGCATGGCGGCCCGGTCGTCCCGCGATGGATCGCAACACAGCAGCGAGCCGTGGATCCGGTAAATCTCGGGAGCAGCCCAGCGCTCTCCGGTTTGCTTCACCAAGGCCTCAGCCGAGGCAGCGAAGTTTCGAGCCCTATCCATCTGCCCGATCCGTCCGAATTCCGTGGCAAGCAGAATTCGATAGAGCGGCATCTGGATGCACCGGTTCTCGGCGGGCAGCTTATCGAGCAGGCCGCATAGCTGCTCGAGCACGTCCGGCGCGGGGCCTCGTGCCGCCAACGCTGCGGTTGCCCACAATGGACCGATGACCCGGTACATCGGATAGCCATACTCGTCAGCGACCTTCAGACCGCGCTTCACGCTGGCAAGGTTCTCCAGAAGGTCACCTTCATACCAGTGATCGGCGACGCCGAGAATGGAGGCAAAAGCCACCATGAACGGATGTCCGATCTCGTTCGCGAGCTGCCGCGCCGTCACGCAGCACTCTCTGGCCCGGCCGGGCCGGCCCAACAGCCATTCAATGTGTCCGGAATAGACGAGCGATACAATCAATGGATCATGCTGATAGATCTGGACCAGCTTGCCGTGCTCGCGCGGATTGTAGCGAGCGCTGACCAGAGCCGCGAGCTCACTCGCCTGCTGCAAACGACCGAGGAAGAAATTGGCGATCACGGCGGCGGTGTAGGCCATGAGGGCGGCCTCGTCGTTGCGCCACTCTTCTGCCCGCCGGACGAAATCCTCCGCGTGTTCGAGGCCCTTGGTGAGCTCGCAGTTGACCAGCTTGGCTATGGTACTTCCCCACAGCACCGTCGCCTTCTCGCGAATGGTGCCATGGCTCGCGCAAAGCTCGAGTGCACGACTGTAGGGGCCATAGACGTTCGGGTCGGACCATCCGGCGTTGGCCGTGTACGCCATCGCCAGATTGGATTGCAGTCCGATTTCAGCCTCGAAGCGCCGTGGCGACGCCGGCATCTTGGATGTCAGGGAGAGGCCTTCGCGAAGGTGAGCCACGGCTTCCTTGGTGGCAGATCTGCGCAGCGCGGATTTGCCAGCCTGGAGCCAGGCCTCGATCGCCTCCGGAATGTTGCCTGCGCGCGCATAATGATAGCCTAATACCGCCGGCTGGCCGCTTTCTTCAATGGAGGCTTCCTGGAGCAGCCACGATGCCACGCGCGCATGGAGTTCACGCCTTTCCTCCATGAGCAACGAGGAGTAGGCGACTTCCTGTATCATCGCATGTTTGAACGTGAAGACCTGGCCTTGAGGTTCCTTGCTGCGATACACGATCCCCGCTCTCTCGAGAGCTCGCAACGCTTGTGGCAGCGTTTGGCTCTTATCCGGAAACACGTTGAAAATGCCTTCATAGTCGAAACGCCTTCCGAAAACGGAGGCGATCTGGGCGACGCGCTTGGCAGGTCCGAGACGATCAAGGCGCTCCATCAGGGAATCGTGAATACTTGACGGCACCAGGGGTTCTGGCAACTTCGGCACAGGGCTTTCGGCGGCCAGCGGGACCGCACCGGCATCGACGACGGCCCGCGTGAACTCCTCGACAAAGAGTGGCACGCCGTCGGTCCTTTCCACGATCTGGCTGGTAATCTGGCGCGGCACGAAATCGCTGCCCGCGACGGCTGCGACCATCTGCTCGCATTCATGCGCTGCCAGCTTCTGGAGGGGGACCCGTCTAATTGCCGTGCCTGACAACCAGTCGGCCTTGTAATCATCGCGATGCGTGATCAGGACCATGATCCGCTCGCCAGGACAGCGAGCCATCACGCGTACCAGCAGTTCGATGGTGGTCGGGTCCATCCACTGGACGTCCTCGACGATCCCGAGGATCGGCTGCTTGCGCGAGGCGGCGACAAGAGCGTCGACGAACACCTGAAACGCACGCTCGCGCTCCAGGGGAGATCCGAAATCCGCGGGCTCGTATCCCGCGCATGCGGGGATCGACAGCACCGCCCCGTAGTAACGAAGCGCCTGCTTGAGATCGGTGACGGCGCTCGCCAACAGCGATTGCAGTTTTGCCAGCGCGAGTTCCGCGTTGTCGGTCTCGTGGATGCCGGTCGCACGTATGAGGCGCTCGATTTCCGGGGCAAGCGGCGTGTTGATGTGGAACGGCGAACATTGCAGCGACAGAACATCACGCGGAGACGCACCGAGCGAACTGCGGAACTGGCGGATCAAACGTGACTTGCCGATGCCGGGCTCGCCGGAAATGACGCCAACTTGCCCCGAGCCGGCGAGAGTCTGCTGCCACATCTCGGCAAGTAACGCACTTTCGCTGGTTCGGTTTATCATCGGGGCAAGAGGCGACCTCCGCGCGCGGTCGAACCTGCTTTCGTTTGACCCAAGCGCCTCTGCACGCCAAGCCTCGACCGGCTCCTCCACGCCCTTGAGAGCTTGTCGGCCAAGCGGCGCATAGCTGAAGGTTCTGCGGGTCAGATCGTAAGTGCTCGAGCCGACTACGATACCGTTCTCACTCGCGAGTCCTTGCAGGCGGGCAGCGACATGCGCCGTACTGCCGAACACTTCCCGTCGATCGGGGGGCTCGCCGGGCACGCTGCCGACGACGACGACCCCTGTGTTGACCCCGATGCGCACGCCCAGGCGAACGAAGCTGCCGTCCGACAGCAGAAACTTGTGTTCCTTGATCGCCGCGGCAATCGCCAGAGAGGCGCGGACCGCGCGCTCAGGATCATTTTCATGGGCTTGCGGGACGCCAAAAAATGCGAGCAACCCGTCACCAATCATCCTAGCGATATGACCGCCGTAGCGGCGAATCTGCTCATCGCAGATATCGCGGTAAGTTCTGATAATCGCGAAGAACTCCTCGGGATCGATCCGCTCGCTCAGGGGTGTCGAACCGACGATGTCGATAAATGTCACGGTGAGCTGGCGGCGTTCGGCATGCGGAGCCTCATTCTCGACATTCGGCGGCCCCTGTGTCCGCTGAAGTCCGCCCAAACGATCGGGCTTCGGCTCGCTGCTCATGACCCACCAAGTTCACTTTCCGCCGTACCTGCCGTGAGGCAAGATAGACGGCGAGCCGCATCCAGTTGACGCTGCCGAGCGGCCAGTGCCCAGGCAGACAGTTCCAGGGATTGAATACCATGTGCTCGCAGTCGTACAGCGCATTCTGCGTCAAACTCTTGAAATGGCAGGCCATCCAGCCGCACTTTAGGACGGGTCCATGGCCGCAAGCGTCCCCAACGTCATCCGACGTGACGGCGTGCCGTACCCGTTTGGAGAAATCGAACACGACGTCATCGCCGCCTTGTTGCGTGCGCGGGTGCGGATCCCTCACAAGCGATTCCTGAAGAAAGCTTTTCGATGGGCCCAAAACGCAAACGTCCACCATCTAATGTCCTCATTTGACCACCGGGAGGACCGACCAAATAGCGCACGACCTTGTGCTCGCCGATCTCGGCTCGGGTCATTCGCGACCGGGTCGAGCCAGTAGCACGTCCGGCCAAGTCCGATATGCCGCCGAAAGCGGAAGCAATCTGGCTTCGCGCTAACGAGTCCAGGCCCTATCTCGCCAGCTCCGTCTTCGCGAGGGAGCTTTCATTGCTCACCGCCGCTCTCGAAGATTTGCCTGTGTAACCGGTTCCGGTACCTCGTCGCTTTCGATCCCGGCTAGCGCCCCCGGGGTCACCCACCCCCCCCTTCAGCGACAGCTGTCCACCGCGACGACCGCCAGAGCCATTGAGCGCATGCGTACGTCGGTCTGACCATCCATCGATGGGCCTGCGGCTGTATCGCCCACACGTACTCCAGCGCTTCTAGGCGGTGTTCGTGTAGATCGCAGGCGACAAGGCAACGCTTGGTAACCCCGCCCTGGGCCGCATCCTGGATCTCGCTGGCGAGGTCGGCATGGTCGCTATGATTCATACCGACATCGACAAACCATTCCCCAAGGCCGGCCAGCCGGCTTTTCTCGCCCGGCAGACAAGGGAATTATTCGAGCGTCATCCAAAGACAAAAATCATCTGGGCCCATATCGGCCTGGGGCGCGTCGTCAAGCCTATTGAGGGCCAAGCGGAACTGATCGTGCGTGCCCTCAAGGAGCCCAAGCTCGATCACGTCTACTTCGACATCTCCTGGGACGAAACGGCTAAATACGCGGTTGAATCTCCGGAGAGCATGAAGCGCGTCGCAACGGCGATCAACGATCATCCGCATCGTTTCCTGTTCGGCACGGACTGCGTCGCGCCGGCAAAGTCCGAGCAGATGACCGACGTATTCCACAAATACGATCCGATCTGGAAGCTTCTGACCCCGGAGGCCAGCCGGATGGTCCGCCTTGAGAACCACGATCGGCTGTTCGATCAGGCTAAGAAGGATACGCGTGCCTGGGAGAAGGCGAACCTCACATGAGCGTTGTGGCGGCCGGTTTTCCTGAAGCTCGGTTCGAAACTGGGATAAGCAGGTCGCTCCAGCACAGTAAGTCTGCTTCTGGTCGGCACTTACCACCCAAACTATAGCACGTAGGGAGGGGCCGGGCGTGAGGTCGATGTCCGAGATGGGTCACAAGCTGTCGCTCATCACCCTCGGCTGCGATTTCCGCTTCACTCTCAAAGGCGGACCTGACAGGGCCCTATCTACCAGCCCGGCCGAAGCGCTCCCAATTGTCGCAAAGCGGGGCGGTCTCGCGCTACGAGCCAATAGCTCATCCGAATTTCGCTTTGTAGCCCGGCTTGAACCACTTCAATTCGGTTTGGCTCGGCGCCTCTTTGTCCCACACAAACCAAGCATAAGCTGTCGTCCCGCTGCCCCTTGGCTCGATGCCGCTCGGATAGAAGGTGATCCGCTCGCTGAACACCCACACGCGGGCGGGCGGCGTCTTGGTGAAGATCGTATTTGCTCGGTTCGCTCCCTCCAAGAAAGCCAGACGCAAAAGCAACGCGAACTTGCGCCTTGAATGTTTGATGCCGCTCGCAACAAATCCTTCTGCGCAATTGTACGGCGGGTTGGTGACGATGTTGTTGGCCGACCATTGTGGCGCCAGGAAATCGTAGCCAACCTCGCCGTAGCCGCGATCGTACAAGTCAGAGCTGCGAACGGGCTGGCCGGTTTGCTCAAGGACACGGGACATAGTCCCGTCGCCGCATGCGCTCTCCCAGATTTCACCGCTGAACTTTTCGTTGTCGATCAGAGCGAACGTTGCCCATGGCGGGGTCGGGAAAAAGTCCGGCCCGCTCCGGTCAGCGAACCTCTTCGTTGTGGGCTTGAAACCGCCGTTCAGATTGTATGAGGCATCGGTCATGCACACCTCCGCGCGGGTCAAAGAATATTAGCGTCGCCGGGCAGGTTTCACTAGCGAGTCAAATTGACTCACCTCCGATCCGGCTTGACCACGCGTTTGGCTTTCGAACGTCGAGAATGTTATCGAAGACTTGCTCGAGTCACTGGTACCGGTACCTGGTCGGTACCGAACCCCGGAAGACCACCCCCGGTAACCCCACCCCCCTCGTTGACGGATGTCCGCTGCAAAGGCTGACGGAGCCGCTGTGTGCTGGCGTATGTCGTTCGGGCGTCATGATGCACCTCGAGGCCCGGAGCCTCTAGGCGGCCCTCGTACGCCTGCGGCACGCCTGCACAGTGAAGCGCGGGCGAGAGGTACCCAATCAGGATCGGACGCCGCAGCAACATCCAGCGGCAACGAACCACCAAACGACTTGCCACTTGTGACCAAGCATAGCTCTGCCCACCGACGCGGCCCGACACAGCAAAAATGAATCGCTGCGATTCCGAAAACGCTGATCGTACACAATCTAAACGGTGGTATAGCCAAATATATCGGCTTTTTATAGAGGTATCCCGTGACTCCCGAGCGTACCCTTGTGACCTACATGCGTGTCTCGACCTCGAAACAAGGTCGTTCGGGCCTCGGTCTTGAAGCGCAACGCGCGGCGTTGGTCCACTTTGCCCAGACCGAGCACTTCCACATCGTTCATGAGTTTGTCGAGATTGACTCTGGTAAAGGCCACGACGCCATTGAGCGTCGGCCGCAGCTCAGAGCCGCACTGGCGCACGCGAAGAAGCACAAATGTCACCTCGGCGTGGCCAAGCTCGATCGCCTCAGCCGGGATGTGCACTTCATCAGCGGGCTGATGGTGCATCGAGTGCCGTTCCTGGTCGCCGAGCTCGGGGCTGATGTCGATCCGTTTGTGCTGCACCTCTTTGCCGCACTCGCGGAAAAGGAGCGCACGCTGATTGGAGCTCGTACACGCGCTGCGCTCGCTGCGGCGAAGGTACGCGGCGTCAAGCTGGGTAACCCCGGCCTTCGGGACGCCCGAGAGCAAGCCATCCGGCAGATCCGGGAAGCCGCCAATGCTCGCGCCGTCGAGGTAAGGCCGCTGATTGAGCAGATCAAGCGCACCGGAGCGACGTCGTTACGCGACATTGCTGATCGCTTGAACGCTCAAGGGGTAGCAGGCCCCCGTGGCGGCGCCTGGTACGCGACCAGTGTCAGAAACGTCTTGGCTCGTGGGCTTCAGGATGTCCCGCACGTCGGCCCGCTCGGCGGCCCGCAATCATCGTCGGCCGCTCCCACATCATCGTAAAACCTGAAGATCACGACATCCGCGCCTCGATCCTCAGGATGAGCGGCGTAATGGCAATCCAACGCCGCATCCGGATCCTGATGATAGCCACGACTGACCTGCACGACCTTGAACGGACGGCCCTGCTGGTTCTGGTTCTCGATCACGTCAACTGCGTGTGAAAGTCGGTGGATGGATGATACGGTGACCATTGACGTTCTCCATAGCGCGCGACAGTACGTCCAGCCTCTGCTGCACGTCGGTCAGCATTTCGGCCTCAAGGCACGCGCGGACCTCTTTCAGAACATAAACGAACCGCGTCATTTCGTCGGACCGGATTTTTCCGTTTAATCCCAACCGATAGAGCCTTGCCATCTCTCCCCGCACCCCCGCGAGCGTGTCCAATGCCATCGCATTGCGGGGGATAGGACCTCGGTTTTTGGTTTCTGGGTCAACGCCATCCGACCAGTTCATTGGGGGAAGGAAAGTGCACGATTGGCTCGCTTCCATGGGCGTTCGCAGCGCTCAATTCTAGCGCCGTTCGTGTCATGTTTGAATGTGGAATTGTGCGTGTGACTGCGCATCGCCACTGACTATCGATGACGAGAGAAGCAAACCCACTTCCTTTATTCGAGCCATGAAAACCGGCGCGGGACAGGCCGGACACGGACATTTCCTATAGAAATGTCCTGTCCGTCCGGTGTCCCTACTTCGTGCTTTGCCACGGTCCGGCACTGGTCCTTGTCCGGTTTTTGTCCGGTTTTTGTCCGGCATGTCCAGCTGCTCACAGGATCGCCTTGCCGGCGTCGGTCAGCCACCATTGCTCACCCCATTTCGCAACAAGTTTCATTTCGAACAAGCGCTTAACGCCGCGTCCAAACTGCTTTCGCTTTGTGTCGGCGGTGCCTTCGGCCGGCGTCAATTTGTCGAAGTACAGTCGCCACAGATTGTCCGGTAAAAGGTCGGCCGATGGCGGTATGTGTTCGTTGTCCGGAACCTTGCTACACGCACCCTCGGCGAGCGCATATTTGAAGGCATGCAGGGCGTCTTTAGCGGCGCCAGTCAGCTTCACGCCCTTGGCACCGACGGCAGCATCCATGGTCGCCACAAGCGACGTTTCGCCCGCAAGTTCATCGATGTTGGCGATTTCCATCTTGAAGCCCCATCGCAGGCCGTTGCTATCGTGATCCTTGTGCCGCTCGACGGAGAGGATGGTGGTGCGTTTGCCGCGGTCGCCTTCGGCCTTTAGCCTTGTCGCGAATGAGCCCCATAAATGGGTCCCACCTCGTATTCGGCCGGGTTCGCTGTAGGGGCTATGCGTCACAAATAATTGGGTGCATTTCAGCCTCGCACTGATGTCGTTCACGACCCTCACCCAGGCGGCGAGGACGTCGGTGTCCTTCTCCGAGCCCTTCATGGTGCCGGCGAGAACGTCGTAGATGATCAAAGCGACCGGCTGCACCGAGGCGATGTCATTCTCGAATGTAGCGAGGCTCGGCTGATCGTCCAGCAGCGGCGGCGACACCCGCAAGAAAATGTCGCGACGCTGTTCTGGCGGAATTTCGCGGTGTGCCATCCACGCCGGGATGCGTTTCGAGCCAATGCCGTAGGCGCTCTCGCTCGCAACATAGATCACCCGGCCTGGCATGACGCGATGACCGTGCCATTCGATGCCGCACGCCACCGAGCAAGCCAGGTCGACCGCGAGAAAGGACTTGAAGCTGTTGCTCTCCCCGAATAGCACGGCGGTGTCGCCGTCGGGTAGGACATTCTCCACGCGCCAGACCGGCTTAGGTAACTGCACCATTTCAGGATAAGACAGCAGGTTTTTAGAATGCCGGTTGGCCTCTGCGACGCCATCGTCGGCAGTGTCCCCGACCGTTTCCCCGGCCGAACCTGGTGCCCACGGCGGAAATTGCAGACAAAGCTCGATTAGCAAATCTCGATCATGCCGCGGTACGGCGCTGGTATCCTCCAGCCAGTCAGTCAAATCGCCGCCATCGGCCGGCAATCCGGGCAGTAAGACAATCCGGATAGTTTTGGCGTAGCCGTGCAGCGCCTGCGCCGCGGCGAGCGCCTTCCTGGCGCCGGGCGCGTCGTTGTCTTGCAGGATGACGATGTCGCGTGCGCCAAAACGGTCGTCCCCGTTGGCAAACGGCCTTTCGCGGCCTGTGAGCGCGCGGACGCAGCTGTCTGTCCATTTGCTGCCGGCCGCCGTCGTCGCGCACAGGCCGAGGGCAGCGCAGTTGTCGGCGTCCTTTTCGCCCTCGGTGACAAAAAGCGTGGCGTTGGGAAACTGCAGCACGTCGGGCAGCCGGTACGGCACCCGCTCGATGCCATCCAATTTATAAATCCAATCGCCGGGGCGATCAGGATCCGGCCGCCGCTGCGTAAAAGACTTTGACTCGTGGCGCAGCACCTGGAATACCAATGTGCCGTCACGATCGGTATAGTCGTAAACATGCGTAACCCGGCCGCGAGAAGTCTGTTCGCCCTGACGTTGCGCGATCGCGGCGGCGTTAGCCGCGAGCAATGCTTCCATTTCCGGACTGCGCTTGTAGTCCTTCGCGGCGTGGGTCGCCTTGCCGCCAGCCCCGCGATTGTCTTTGCGGACGGGATTGAACGCCGGCATGCCGGTCCTGACGCGGACATGGTCGCGGCATTCGATCTCATCGTCGCCGGCAAAGCTGTGCGTGACGAAACCGTCAGGGGCGGTGCTGGAAAGCCGCACTGACAAGCTGCGATCCTTCGAGTTGTGCCGCGGTCCCGGCGCCAGCACCTGTCCGTTGACAATTTCCCCGCCGAGGGCCTGCGCCAGTTGCTGCAAGCTGATGTTCATCGACGTTCGCTTCTCGTGAAAGAAAAAAGCGCGGCGGCCTTGGCAGGGGCCGTCGCGCTGCCGCTTTAGAACGGGATGTCGTCGCCCATCTCGTTTTTGGGGTCGTCCGCGTCGGTTGCCGGCTTGTCAGAGATCGACTTCACGGCGCTCGCGTTGACATCGGTAGCAGGAGCCGTCGGCGGCAATTCCGATGTCGGCGTCGTCCATCTGACAATGTGAAACACGGGCACATGCTGAACGCCCCACTCGTTGCTATAACTCCGGCTCTTCAATGCGATGATCGGTAGCGAGCCAGTATTCCGCCGCCGGTGATATTCCTTGATCAGCGCTTTCACCGCCTGCGAACCTCCGACCGTATCGGTTGTAAAGATCGCTGCATCTCCCGTTTTGACATTCTGCATTGGCAGCTTCCACTGAAGTGACCAAGGGTCCTTCGGCCGTCCGTTGTCAAAAGGCCAAGTTTCTTGCGGATCGCCGAGCTCCTCGCGCTTGTGCGGTTCGAAACCATCGGCCAGCCTGTACAAAAGCTCGTTGGTAGCCTTGCCGCCCTCGAAGCGCGTCCAGGCCTGGGCGATGTCCGCCATCAGCACGATAAATTCAGTGTCGGAAGCGACCGGCTCGTCCCCGATCTTGAATTTGCCCTTGACGAATTTCATGCGCGGCCCGCCGCTGGCGACGGCCTCGCTGGCGTATTTTTCGTAGAGGTCAGTGGCTTGCCTGGTTACTTCCTTTGTCATGTCCTTTCCTTTCGTCTGTTTCCAGTGTGCACGGTGCCGCCAAGGAAAAACGACCGCGGACGGCGTCACGGTTGAGGTGAAGCCGCACCGGCGCGCGGATGGCACGGCAGCAGGCGCACGTTTGTCATTTCGCGCTGGTGGCGATCTCCGGCACTGCGATGCCGAGCGGCTTCCGGAATGGCGCGTAGACGATCTTCACTCGCCAGCGGCTGTGGATCACTTCGATCTCGCCGGGCTCGGGTTCGAGGAGATGCCCGCCATAAGAAGACTGGCAGTTGAGAAACCAACTGAGCCTTTCGGGAGCGCTCGGTGTTCAGACCTCCTGGATAACCCGACGCCCACGTCGATCCCTCCAGAGAATCGCGTGGCCGGCTTTTCGTCTCCGTGGTCAGGCAACTCGACGGGTTCGAGGGGCGCTCGGCCTTCCGCGTACGCCGCCATTCCGTCGCAGATTCAAGTGTGATCAGCGTGGGCGCGTCGATTTTGAGATTGGTCGCAATGATGGTGCCGGCCTCCGCCGAACGCCGCTCTTGCGGATAAGGTCGGTCAGGCATAAAATAAGCCCTGTTCGTGCTGGTGGTGCGGCGCGGAGAGACTGCAACAAAACTGATGAGCGAAATGCCTGGCTCGCCGCCGGGCATTTTGCGTTCGATCATCATGAACCTTCTTGTGATTTCTGAAAGCTAAAGCGGTCAGCCGGCTTCGAGCCGCCGCTTTAGCTAAAGCGGGATCGTTGTTTCGGATGCCGCTTTAGGACCGCACCACGATTGCTTGCGATCACTTCGATGCTTTGGTGAGTGGGCCGCTGCTTCTGATCAATTCCGACGAGGTCGAACAGCGCGTCAAAAAATGCCCTGCGCGTCCGCTTGCGCGATGGAGTGAAGCCAATTTTATCCAGCAAATCGAGAGCCGGTTCAACGACCAGCGCAGTTTCTGGGTCTTTCCTGTAATCGCCGGGTTGCCGTCTAAGCAGACGCGCGAGAATAGCGGGATTTTTCCTTAAAAAATGAATTCCGCGATCCCGCCGGGCCAACATGGAGTCGAGATCGCGGATCGATGCCCCTCCGTCCGACCTGCGACGATCAACCAGCCCGCGTATAGAGAGATACCTCGCGATTTCGTCTTCGCGCTGCGTTGCAGGTACATCCGGGAGTCGCGCCGCAAACTCTATCTCGCTGTAAATGGGGTCGAGCGACCGTAGCGCCTCGAGCACCATCGCCTGGCCTTTCGCATACTGGTCTATGACCTTCTGGAGGCCGGCGATGGTGGCCTGATTGTTGCGCGCGTCCCAGTAAGAATTGAAGATCGTGAAGAGAGCAGCACCAAACTCTCTCGCACGATCATCACTCTTGGTCAGTCCAGCCCGTTGCATCACCAGGGGGCAATGCTCGGCGAAGTGCTTCCGAGGTGGTTGTTTGGCTTCGGCCATTTTGGTGCGGCGCGGTCCTAAAGCGGCGCATCAAAAACGACTCGCCGCTTTACCTGTACTCCACCCCGACATTACGGCAAAAACTAGCTGAAACACCAAGGCGTCTACACGGCGGTCCAATCGGTAGGACTTTGTAATGCCCACAGCGAATCGGGAGGAGGCTGAGGCGGAGAACGGTGCACGAGAGTCACGACCTCGACGCATGCTCAACGAGCAGCAGGTGCTGGGGATCATCCCCGTCAGCCGCACCACCTTGTACCGCATGGAGAAATCCGGCCGCTTCCCCAAATCGACCTACATCAGCCCGAACCGGCGCGTCTGGTTCGAGGACGAGATCATTGCTTGGCAGAACGCGGTTGATGAATTTGATCCGCATCGGGCACGCGGCAAAGGACGGCGTCGGCAGGAGCGACTAGACTAGCAGGATCCGCCGGTTCTCCGGCTTGAGCCAGCCGCGCACTGCCGCGACGATGTGCGGATGTTCGTGATCGGCGGCCTGTGCTCGGTGGCGGCGGCATGCCCGTCGCCACTATCACGGTGCTGGTCTCGGTATTCTGAATCACCGGGGGCCGGATAGTCGAGAAAGACGCCCGGCATCGGCGCCAGATTGCCGACATACCGATTGGCTACGCGGAAGGGCGAGCTGATCGCGGCTTGGTTCGCGGTAGCAGCGGAGAAGCTACGGAGAATAGCCGCAAACGCCGGGACCGGGCCCGCCTATGGCATGGTCTACTTCTTGAGAATGCCAATATCAGTATTGCCCAAGTTCTTTATGGCGCGTTCGGCGGCGGGCGTATCCACTGCGTTGTCGTGGGAGGTCGGCGCCGGACTAATGGAGGAAGCATCCACGTCACCGGTCGCTGCGTGGCTGAGCGCGTTGCCCAAGTTGGGTCCGGAGGAGCCAGCAGTGCCGCTTATGGTATGCCCGGTTGATAAGGTGCTGCCCGCATAACCCTTAGAGCCGGTGGCCGCAGTACCACTCGCCGCCGAGCCGCCGCTACTGGCTCCACCCGCACTCTGAGCCGAGGCGAGCGAAGAGCCGCCAACGAGCAAGATCAAGATAACGGCGATGTGGTTCATAGAGCGGTCCTCTACACGGATAAGCGAGTTGCGCGCCCGATAGTTCCGAAGGGGCTTTACCGCTCTCCGGGCCGCCACGTTGACGGCAGATGGCTCGTCGAAATCTTCGTCCTCCGCAGCGCGACCAGATGGCTGTGCTTGTACGGATAGCCGCGCACCTGCGAGCAGTCCTTACAGCGCATGTGGCGCTCCAGCTCGTGGCTCGGCGTCGACCTTCATGTCGAGAGCGACAGTCTAGTTGGGGGGCGCTTCGAGGCAGCCGTAACGGCATTGAGCGCGCCGCCCATTATCGGCGATGGCTGCGCCGGCCCTTTGTAGCCGAGCGGGCGCGTGTGCTACGCCTCACAGGCGAGCCGGTCGGCTTACTTCGCGCGTCCGCTAGCCTGCTCTGCTGCGCGCCAACCACCGGACTGGGCCAACGATCAGCACACAATCGCCGGTCGCAAGCAGCGGAGCAAGTAACGGACCTAAAGGCAGCAAATCCCGATACTTGCGGGATTTTAAGTTTAAGGCGAGTTGGTAGGTCCAGCACGCCCGAGTGCTGTCGCTTGAGGTCGCGCGCTGTAAACGCAACCGCGACGGCGGGCACAGCGATGTGCATGACACCTGGGGGCAAACGGCTCAGGCTTTATGTCGAGTGGAAACTTTCATGATGCTTGAAGAAGAGATCAAGCTTCACAGGCTTGCCGGTATCTCGCCAGAACAAGTTTTTACCCATACTGCCCGCCACCGCGAGGCGATGGTGGCCGCCGATTAGGGTATGGTCATCCGTTGCTATGGCGATGATCTCGCCGTCTTCGTCGACGATGACTTTCATGCGCTGCCTCCGATGCAGCGCCCCCCTCGCAGCCGCTACGCTGCGCAATTTATCTAATCTCCTGCCCTGGCCCAGCGTTCCAATGCACGAAGTTCACGGATTTCGAATTGAGGTTCCGCGCGGCCCGTTGTGCACCATCTGCACACAAGTGAGCGCCCAAGCAGCGGAGCAAGTGAGCCCCGTAGGTGGTCAGCCGAAGGGACAGCTCTACTTGCGTTTGCGCCGTTTGGCGTTTGCCGCGACCTTCCTTCGGTATTGCTCAGCAATCTTGTCTCCGGATGCGCCAGCCATCAGGCTTGTACCGGCCTTCGCCGCCGCCAGCACTTTTCCACTCACCATGCGCTGGGATTCACGTTGGGCCGCTTTGCCGCCGCGCATCAACTTCGCGATCCGCAGCCCGATCACGCGATTGCTTTCTAGCCCTAGCATCATCCAGTTCCGCATGGTGCGATATTCCCAGTCATGCGAACGGCGTACCATCAAGGATCACATCAACGGCCACGGAGTGCGCGATGTCCAATCAAACCCGCGTGGCTGGTCACGACGGGCACAATCTCAAGCCGGCACGAATGACCCATTAGCTGTCTCGCCTGCGCCGCATTACGACTATTGCGCGTCCCGCCCAGGGCCACCCTCCATCTCCATCTCCGCAAATTTTATTGTGGCGACCGGCCACTTGCCATCATGGCTTCCGATAGAAATTCGGAGACCGTGGAGTTCATCGAGCCAAAGCCTGTCCACCGTCCCAGCCCTTCCATTAGTCAGAACCACGGCTTTGCCAACAAGCTCGGTTTGAGCCTTTTCGAATTCGACAAGGATCGCACAGGCTCTCGCTTTAGCGGTTGGCATGGTGGACGGCTGGTTGGCTGACCGAGGTTTGGCTAAAGGCGAGCGCTGGTGACGGACGCGCACCAGCTCACGCCCCTGCGCCCGCGTTCGAGCAGGAACCAAACCGCGTCTTTCGGTTCGCGATCCAGTTCGATCATATTCATGCTTGCCACATCATAGACTTCGCCCGGAGTTGATTAGCGTCGGCACGCGCCACGCCGCTTGTACCAACGTGCTGCCCTTGGGACGAAGCGAACGCAACCGCACTAAGGGCGAGCCATAAATCTTCGTATCGGGTCCGTGATCCCTTACGTACGATTGAGCCGCTGATCTAGGATAAAGTGCATTAGAACCGCTGTCGCGGCCGATCCAGACAGCCTTTCATTGCGCAGCTGACACCAGCGGGGTTTGGCAGCAAGAGAAGCGACTGGCAATGTCCCTGCAATTCCATCCGGCCGTCGAGAACATGAAAATATGGAGCGCAAGCGGCGACGGCTATTCGTTCGTGATCAGCTTCGAAAGTCCCACCGGACCCGGCTTTCACGGAAGTGTCGGCTTCGTGGCGTCATGGCGTCCGCTTTATCAGAGCATGGGCGCTATCAGGATCGGCGGCTCGCCGTTCAAAACCTTCGCCGAGGCCGAGGACGCCTGCGATACCATGTTGAAATACCTGACGAGCCAGGACTAATGCGCGGCCCCTACGGCCGGCGTCAATCCCTCCATTCCGCCGAGACACAGGCGCGCGCGTCGTGACGGTGCGCCGTGGCTTGCTGCCCTGATGTCCTCGCTCAACTTCTGCGCCGTTCTTGTCGCGTGCCTCAAACGTGTCGGGGTTGATGTTGCGCCAACGCTGGCTGCGGTCCCACTGCCACTCGAAGCTGTCGGTGTCGGTCTTAGCCCGTCGCGCTCTCGACGCGCCGGATGGCACCGTTGTCGGGAAGTGTCGGGTCGATCATGGTTCCTTTGGCTTGTTCATCTCGTGACAGGCCGCCGCGCCGCTCATGCTGCCGCCGCGCGATCCTCTTTGTCAGCCCCGCGTATGACGATCCTTTGTGCATCGTCCGGCAGCGGTCGCTGCAGTGCCTTCGCTTCATCCCACGGCGCGCGCATCCACAGGTTCCCGCTCCAGCACCCTAAGGCGGCTTGATCAAGATCAACGCCGCCGCTCGACTGCCGCCAACGATGGCACATGACACTTGACCCGAGACAGGCGTCCATCATCGAGGCAATCGCGACTGGCTTTTGTGTCGGTCTGATCGCCTACCTCGCCTATCTTCTGTTTTCCTTTTTGACGACAGCGTGAGGGCCGCGATCGCCACTGCTCCTCGCGTTCGCGGCGCACCGCTGGCTGCGGTAATGCCCAGAGCGGTCGTCGGCAGGCGGTCGCCATCGTTTCAAGCGCCCGGCAAATCAGGAGGCGAAGCCGCCGGTACCGCCGCCTTGACCTCCGCCAGCGCCGCTTGCAAGGCGGCTTCCTTAGTGTGGTCGAGAGAAGTCTTTAGCACCGTGCCGCCTTCGCCTTTGAGCCTCTCAAGAACCTTGTCTGCCGTGACTTTGCGCACCTGGGAATGCAATTACGACAAGGTCACTCATCTGTTCTGCTCCTCTACCCGAACGATTGCTGCCATGCGAGAGAGAATGCGCCCGGTCGCGCGGGACAGGCAAGCCGCTACGGATAGCGGATGACGGCGCGCCGGGCACAATGGGAGGCGGCGGGCACTCCCGGCACAGGCCGCAACCCGCGCTGCCGGCGGAGGCGATCAGGCCGCAAAACGATGTTCGACAATGATTTCCGGCTGAAAACTATTGTTTTACTGCGGGCGGCTTTTTTGGCTGAACGTGGAGGCTCGGGGTTCGCTCGAGCTTCAGGAGCAAGCCACGCGAAACCCGCAACCCTTCGTCGTGATCCAGAAGGCAAGCCGCTTTTCACGATCTACGCCTATTCGATCGAACAGGCCCGCGCGCTCGTCACGGCCAAAATCGCGGGCGAGACCATCGTCGTCGCCGTCGCGATGCGACTGACATCGCCATTGTCAGTCGCATCAGACGGAGCAAGCCGATGATCCCGATACCAGGGGCGGCCTTCCTGCAATGGCCTACGTCTCAGCGATGCAGAAGGCGATCAGGCGCGGCCTTGAGCGCGAAGCCATGGAATTCGCCTGCGAACTGATCCACACCAGCAAGGCATTCCACAGCATGGTCTGCAATCGGCTAGAGGTCATCTGCCACACGCTGGCCGCGCCGTAGGTCGTGCCGTTCGTCTCGACGGCAGTCGCGCAATCGCGGGAGCGCTACAGCAATCCATCGGTGAAGCCCGGTTGATGGTGGGCAACGTCATCCGCATGATGTGCCGATCGCCGAAATCCCGTGCAGGCTGTCATTTCGGTGCAGCCATCGGGCTGCGTTCTATGCTTGAGGACTACGCGCCGACGATCCCCGACTGGGCCAACGATCAGCACACGCTGGCAGGCCGCAAGCTTGGGCGCGGTCTCGACCATTTCCGCAGCGAGGGCGCGAAGCTGATCCCGCCACCGACAGAGCTGGACGCATACGAGGCCGAGGCTTATCGATTGTGGCGCGTCAAGCAGCGGGGCAAGTAGACCACTGGTGAAATCACCAGTGGTGACCGGGGTGTACTCCTGACTGGTGATTTCACCAGTCACGCGCTATCGGCTGTGGGCGATCAAGCAGCGGGGCAAGCCAGCAAATGGCAGCACTGATTGGGCGACTTAATCAATGGCTATAAAGATGCCGATAATAATCGCTAGCGATACGACGATCACCAGCAGGTTGGTCGTGAGCCACTGGGGTATGCGCTTCGCGGGTTGTTGGGTCATGTATGGCCATAAAGAGGCCGATAATCGCCAGCGATACGACGATCACCAGCAGGTCGATCATGAGCCACTCGGGTATGCGCTTCGCGGGTTGCTGGGTCATGGCTTGTTCCCTCCGCGAGCCGTATTCTGCCGGAAGAGCGCAAGTGGTTATGAACCAGTTCACACTTGGGATTGATTTGGGATCGGCGGCGAGTTGGTTGAGGGTTACCCCAGCGCCCTCCAGCAGTGCCGCTGTGGGTCAACGCGCCAGCAGCAGCGCCACCGCGACCATGACGACGACCAGCGCGATGAAGAACAGGGCTTAGTGCGGAAGTGGTCGGCTTCAAGGGCAACCTTCGTATGGTTCCGTGGCCCCTTTAGATGCCCGACGTTTACATTTGTTCAATTGAACCGCTGATCGCGATCATCTTAGCTAAGGGTATGCGGTAGCGCTTCGCTATCGCTGCCCTCCTTGGGCGTTTCCTCCCTAGACTTGGGCCGCTTGTGGCGACGCAGGCGGCCTTTCTTTTGTGTATGCCGTCACGTCCGCAGAGCAGTATGAGGGGCCAAGCACGGCTCTGCTCGTTCTCGTCCCGGCGCGCTGCTATCATCGAGCACGCGGCCTTTGTGTACGAATGGTACATAATTTACATCGGAATGCGCAATTGCAAATATCCTCAAAGGTCGCGGTCGCGCGGTCCCCGCGCTTTGGGGCGCTCTCCAAAGGACCCTGCCGACCGATTGCGGAGGGACCGCTCACAACTTCACGCGCCCGGACAGCGTCACGCGCCGCACGTCATCACGATCACGACAACTGCCAAGTTTACCTGTTCTGTTAACTTTTCATTAACCGGGTCCGCGCACCATCGATCCCGTTCTGAGGGGACACTGCGTCGCTTCTTGTCTTTGTCGCCACGCATCGTCACCACGACGCGACCGTGCGCCAGCATCAAGCGCACGACCCTCACCAATCCCTCCCGCTGGTTTCCGGCGGCACCGCATCACGCCACCGCGTCGCCAGCGCTCGCGCGGCATCACGTCATCTACGGTCGCAGGCTGCTACCGTAAAGCGCGCCAGCATCACGGCGCGGACAGGCGCGGCATCACCACGCGACGGCGGCAGGCAGCGCGCAAACGACGGGCCACCCCAGCGTCGAGCCGTCGTATCACGTCCACCACGTCATCGAGCGCGTCCCATCGCACCGGGCGATCAGACTGCGGTGCAGGAGACGGTATGTGCAGAGGGCTCAGTCGTTCAGAGATGAGCACGCGGCAATAGCCATCCCATGATCTTCTCATGCGGATCGCGACGACTGCGGACGAATGCTTTCTCGTTCTGCTGAGCGGCGGTCCTGGCGAAATCAGAAATCCCCTCCATAGACTGCCGTTTATCCTTCGGAAGCTTCGCCCATTGGCGAATGATCTTCCGGCGGGCTTCGCGTTGCTTTTCCCTTACGTCATGCATCGGTACGCTCCTTGAAGTGGATTGTTCCGGCCCGGCCTAGTATTAACGCCATCGACTATAGGGCCTCCAAGATGGTTCGCTCAGGCTGCGGATTGCGACTATAGCACCTCGCTGGCGTCAAGCACCTCACCGTCACCACGACGGGCAACGGACACGCGGACAAGCCGCGCGCATATCGACTGGGATCGACAGCGCGCCCATCATCGAGCAGCGACATCGAGAGCAGCGCGCCCATCACCGCGACCGCGCCATCACGACGGGGACAGGCGGCAGGCGTCAGCGTCGAGGCCATTAGAAGGCCGCACAGCGCGCCGCCAGCGCCGGGCTATCGGACACCGGGCAAGCCGCGCCGGCGCACAGGCGACCAAAAGCAGCCGGGACCGCGCAACTAGGGCCTAATAGGGCCCGGCGCGGTTTCGCCGGCCATCCGGCGCGCCGGCAAATTCATATAACCCCTTAATTAGACGAGGCTTTTTGAGTTTTCCCCAAGCGCAGGAAATCGCTAGACGACAGGACCACACGGTTTTGCCGTACGCGCTCAGCGCCGTCCGTCTACACGTGGCCGCGGACTCACAGGGACTACCCGCCCTGCCCGCTACCGGTCGTGCCGACGCTGCCGCGTCCACCGCAACCCGGCCCGCGTTTCGAACGACTCGCGAACCGCCCCTCTTCGTCGGGCCGGGCTGTTGCGACTTATGCCGCAATTCCGAATTTCGGCAAAGTGGAATATTTTTGCGGGAAGGGGTTGACGGGCGGCGGGATGTTTTGCCCGACGGGCTACGGGCCGTTAAGCGTCGACGCCCACTCCAGCGCTGGAAGCACCGTGCCGACGAGCAGGCCATATGAAAAGGCCTTTTGAACCGGCGTGCCTCGAGGAAACCATCCTATTCCGCCCATGAAATACATGACCGCCCAGAGGCCGGCAAAGAGCGTCCAATCCCGCCAGCCCACGCGCAACAGCAGACCGACCGGAATAGCGGTGCAGAGAAAGACGAGGCCGCAGAAGGCAATCTGGCCAGCGGATTGTCGCTCACGGCCCGAGATCATCATCTGACTATGCTTCCGTTGGTCGCGAGGAAGTCAATTCGCGTCCTTTGACAACTTAGAATAGCACCTTGTAGCGTAACGACGGACGATCTCATAGTCCGTGCAAACGATCCAGGAGGGAGGCGAAGTGCGAAGCTGGTATCTAGAATTGCCCGCGGACTTTGACGACTACTGCTGGGAAGTGGAAGCAAAGGGTTGGTTTTCAGGCGCTCGGATCATTGCGTCAGACATACGCTACTCGATCAACTTCTATGACCAAGCGCGCCTGAGCCAACAAATCCAGGATGAGGTCCCCGCCGGCCAAATCTTCTTTGAACCGAATCTGGTCGTCATACGCGCGGTAACGCGGACCAACATGGAAAATGCCGCCGAAGAATTGGTCCTGTCGGGCCGGGTCTCTTCGTTGCTTGCCGAAACGTAAGGTGGGTTTGCGTCAGCCATGTAGCCCGGATGGAGCGCGGCGCAATCCGGGGAAGTCGTGCAAACCGAGCATAACGAAACCCACCTCGCCCGCGCGACGTTGGACCAGTTCAGTTCGACGCTTCCCGTTCGCGCGACGATCAGTACTTCGCGACGAGCGGGCCGCCCCAGCGGTAGTTCACGCGAACCAGGCCGATGTCGACGTCCTGGCCAATACGGGCGGTTCCCGCAAAAGCGCCCGCCGCAAGACCAAAGGTCCCGGTGAAGCGGAAGTCCACGTCGCGATGATCCATGAACAGGTGATCGTATTCAACACCGACCGACCAGTTCGGAGCGAAGCCAAATTCGAGACCGGCCCCGACCGCGCCACCCCAGCGGGTTTCACTCGCAGTGTTGATCGTCAGCCCGGTCGGAATATCGAAAGCACGGTATTTGTCGCTGACGACTGCGGCGCCACCCTTCACATAGAGCAGCAGGTTATTCCAGGCATAGCCGACCTGGCCCGTGAACAGGCCGAACGCATCGATCTTTGATTCATCCTGGATGCCCGCGAAGACGGAGTTGGCATTGGCCCCCTTGAAATCGGCCCAGTTGCCCTGTGCCTCCACGCCGAACACCCAGCCCGCCGTCTGCCAGCGGTAGCCGATCTGACCGCCGGCCGTGCCCCCTGTCGCATCGTGGCACCCCATGGAAACGGCCGGAGCGACGACCGCGCCACCGAGATTGATCAGATCCCAGCACTTGCGGGCGGAGCCGCCGCCACCATTGATGCCGATGTAGAAGCCGCTCCAGTCGTAGAACGGAACCGTTGGAGGGGGCGCTTTGGTGTACGGCCGCGCCGCCAGATCAGCGGCCGAGGAAGGAGCGACGAGCGCGAGGAGGGCAACCGTGCCCAGCAAGATCTGCTTCATTGTGTCGACCCCGAATCGAAATCTACTACGGAGCCCCCACATGCAACCTATCATTGCTTTCTGAAACTTATGTCACCTTAGCGCAACACTGGAGACCAAAGAGTACATCAACCTTAAATTGAATACCGGGAACGGCGTGCGGGCGGATGCGATCATCCCGGTTTGGATGAGAGGATAAGCAGAGCGTAGGGCGGATTAGCCGAAGGCGTAATCCGCCACTGTGTGCCGGCACCGACAGAAGCGGTGGGTTACGCCAGCGGCTGCGCTTTGCGCAGCCGCTGGCTAACCCACCCTACGAAGTCTACCTCACGCCACCGCCGCATCCGGAATGCGCGCGGACTCCATCGGCACCTTGCCGCGGATGAGGTCGGAGGCGCGATCGGCGATCATCATGGTGGAGGCGTTGAGGTTCGCCGAGATCATGCGCGGCATCACGGAAGCATCGATGACGCGGAGGCCCTGGAGGCCATGGACGCGGAGCTGGTCGTCCACCACGGCCCATGTCGAGTCCGCCGGGCCCATGCGGCAGGTGCAGCCGGGGTGGAAGGTGGTGGTGCCGCGTTCGGTGGCGGCGGCGAGGAATTCGTCGTCGGTGTTGATGTTCGGACCGGGGAAATCCTCGTAGGCGTAATAGGGCGACAGCGGCGCGGACTTCAAGAGGCGCCGCGCGAGCTTCATGCCGCCGACGATGACGCGGCGGTCGAGCTCGGCGTCGAGATAGTTGGTCTGGATGATCGGCGGCGCAAAGGGATCGCTTGAGCGGATGCGGACATAGCCGCGGCTCTCGGGGCGCTGCTGCCAGGAGGCCACGGTCATGCCGGGCTCGTCCTCGAGCTGGCCCTGCACGCCTTCCTTGTAGCTTGCCGGCGTGAAGGTGAGTTGCAGATCGGAGCTCTCGGCGCTCTCGCCGGAGTGCCAGAAGCAATAGACCATGGTCGGCGACAGCGAGAGCAGGCCGCGGCGCGCGGTCGCCCATTTCAGCGCCTCGATCCACAGCGAGAGGCCGCGGCGGAGCTCGTTGATGGTCTTGATGTCTTTTACGCGCGCGACCGTGCGTGGGGCATAATGGTCTTGCAGGCCCTCGCCAACCGGCAACGCGTGGCGAACCGCGATGCCGTGAGCACCGAGCAAATCGGGCGAGCCGATTCCGGAGAGCTGGAGCAGCTGCGGCGAATTATAGGTGCCGCCGGAGAGGATCACTTCCTTGTTGGCGCGCACTTCCACCGGCGTGCCGCCGCGGCCGCCCTTGGTGTAGCGCACGCCGACGGCGCGCTTGCCCTCGAAGATGATCTCGGTCGCGTGCGCGTGGGTGTGCACATGCACGTTCGGCCGCTTCATCGCGGGCTTCAGGAACGCAGTCGAGCCGGAGACGCGCAGGCCGTTGTTGATGGTGCGCTGGCAGTAGGAGACGCCTTCCTGCTTCGCGCCGTTGTAGTCGGGGTTGCGCGGGATGCCGAGCGAGACCGCGCCCTCCATGAAGGCTTCGCAGAGCGGATCGCGCCAGTCCATGGTGGTGACGATGAGGTTGCCGTCGCGTCCGCGATAGGTGTCCTCGCCCTCGCCGACCCGCTTCTCCAGCCGCTTGAAGTAGGGCAGCACGTCGGCATAGCCCCAGCCGCGATTGCCCATCTGCGCCCAGGTGTCGAAATCCATGCGCTGGCCGCGATTGTAGATGTGGCCGTTGATCGAGGACGAGCCGCCGAGCGTCTTGCCGCGCGGCGCGTAGATGCTGCGCCCGCCGGTCCAGGGCCCCGGCTCCTGCTGGTAGGCCCAGTTGATGCTCTTCATGTGGAAGGTCTTGATGAAGCCCGCCGGCAGATGGATGTACGGATGCCAGTCGCTCGGGCCAGCCTCGAGCACGCAGACGCTAACGTTCGGATCTTCGCTCAGCCGGCTGGTCAGCACGCAGCCGGCCGAGCCCGCGCCGACGATCACATAATCAAATCTGTCCATGGTGCCTCGGCCGCTCAGCGCGGCTTGTCGTTGAGTTGATAATTCAAATGCGTCTGCACCGTCGGCCATTCGGCGGCGGTGATGCTGTAGACCACGGTGTCGCGCAGCGTGCCGTTCGGCGCGACCTGGTGGCTGCGCAGAATGCCGTCCTGCTTGGCGCCGAGGCGCTCGATGGCGCGGCGGCTCTGGTGGTTGAAGAAGTGCGTGCGGAATTCGACCGCGATGCAGTTCAGCGTCTCGAAGGCGTGCCGGAGCAGCAGCAGCTTGCACTGCGTGTTGAGCGGCCCGCGCTGCGCGCTCTTGCCATACCAGGTCGAGCCGATCTCGACGCGGCGGTTGGCGGCATCGATGTTCATGTAGGTCGTCATGCCGACGATGTTGCCGCCGGCATCGAACACGGTGAACGGCAGCATCGAGCCCGCGGCCTGGAGCCCGAGGCGGCGGTCGATCTCCTTGCCCATGTTCTCGGGCAGGGGAATCGCGGTGTACCAGAGTTTTGAGAGCTCGCCGTCCTTCACAGCCTCTGTCAGCCCCTCGATATGCTGATGCGACAGCGGCTCGAGACGGGCGTGCTGTCCACGCAGGGTGATGGGATCAGGCCAGGGCATTGTATCGTTCCTCATGATTGTCATTCCGGGGCGGTCCGCTGGACCGAACCCGGAATCTCGAGATCCCGGGTTCTATGCTCCGCATAGCCCCGGGATGACAATCGCGTTTTACGCGATTGTCACTTGTTCAGAAAATTCAACGGCAAACCGCCGCGCGGCCAGTCCATGGCGATCAGCTCGCCCTTGCCTGACAGCGTGATGTAGGCGGTCTTCAGCCCGGGGCCGCCGAAGGCGATGTTGGTGGTGACGCGGTCGCCGGTCGGGACCTGCTCGACCAGGGTGCCGTCCGGCGCGATCACCGAGATGCAGCCGGAGACGAGGGTGGCGACGCAGACATTGCCGTTCGCCTCCACCGCGAGCGAGTCGAACATCTGGTAGCCGCCGAGGCCGCAGATCGGCGTGCCCCGCTCGCCGCGGTAGATCGGCTCGCGCGGCTTGAGCGTGCCGGGGGCGGAGAGCTCATAGGCCCAGAGCCGCCCCGTCGGCGTTTCCGCGATGTAGACCGTGTTTTCGTCCGGCGACAGCCCGATGCCGTTGGCCGGCAGCACGCCGTGCACGACCTCCACGATCTCGGTCATGCCGGGCTTGAGGTAGTACATGCCGCCGACGTCCATCTCGCGCGCGCGGCGCTTGCCGAGATCGGAGAACCAGAGGCCGCCGTGCCTGTCGAACACCAGATCGTTCGGTCCGCGCAGATCGTGCTCGCCGCATCTGGTCACGACGGTCTCGACCTTGCCCGATTGCAGATCGACGCGCTGGATCGAGCCGCCGAGATAGCCGTCCGGCTGCGGGCCCGGCATGATCATCTTGCCGGTCGGGATCCAGGAGAAGCCGCCATTGTTGCAGATGTAGATCTTGCCGTCGGGGCCGAGGGCCGCGCCATTCGGTCCGCCCGGCACCTTGGCGACGATCTCCTTGCGGCCGTCGGGATGGATTCGGGTCAGGCGCTGGCCGCGGATCTCCACCAGCACCACCGAGCCGTCCGGCATCACGACCGGCCCTTCGGGAAATTCGAGGTCGGTGGCGAGAACGCGGACGTCAGACATTTGAGACTCCCCGGCTGCTTGTTATGGCTTGCACGGGATGTCCGGCACGGGCCTCCACACGCAAGATTTGCCCGTGGTTATGACAAAGTCACCGGGGCTTGCCAAGCAAGCGGGACGGTATGCCAGCGTTGCGTGTTACTCCCGCACTGGTATCCATATCTCGAAACCGCCATTGCCGGTCGCGGGATCGAATTTTTCGTCGTAGCGCTCGAAGTTCGGCGCGTCTGCGGCCTTCAGGCCGGAAGCCGGCAGCCACTGATTCCAGATCGTGTTGATGGTGCGCCGGATCGAGGCGACGTGGTCGGTGTGGGTGAACACCGCATAGCGCTGCTCGGGGATGCGGATGCGGCCGAAGCGGCGCGGCAGGTCGGAATAATCGCCGACCTCGACACCGGCGATGTAGTCGAAATTGCCGGCATCGTCGCCGTTGCAGCAGACGCCATAGGCGACGTTGCCGACACGCGCCGGAATGTCGGCGACCTCCTGGTTGAAGCGGTGCCACATTCCCGGGATGATGGCGCCGTTGTCGCAGGAGATGCGTTCACTGATGCCGGCGACGAGGAAGGCCTTTGCGGTCTCGAAACGCGGCGGGGCGAGCGTGTCTGACAGGGTGGAGTCCATGGGGATCGGCTCCTGAAGCTTGAGATGGCCGGTGCACGTCGCGGCCCGCACCGCTTCGGGCGTGGTGCCAAACTGGTCGCGGAACGCGCGGGTGAATGCTTCGTGCGAGCCGTAATCCGCCTCCAGCGCCAGCGACAGAATGTCCGGCGCGCCGTTCGCAAGGCTGCGCGCCGCCTCGGTCAGCCGCCGCGCGCGCACGTAGCGCATCACCGGCAGGCCGGTGGCTGCGGCAAACGCACGCACGATGTGGAACCGCGACACGCCTGATACCGCAGCGATCTCGTCGAGCGTCATCGGCTCGGCCAGATGGCTCTCGATATACCAGAGCGCGCGCTGGGCTGGATTCATGGTGGTTCGGCCCTCGTTCGAAGCGCGGCCATGATGTACGGAACGCCGCGGGCTTCGCTTGATCGGCGTTGCGGTCCCCGCAAGAGGATAACGCCGGAACAGCCACTGGCAACGCCCGGGCGTTCATGGCTACACTCGGGACGTCCTTGAAACCGCTCGCAAGAAAGCAGGAGGAACCGCGCCATGAAGGTCACCGATGTGCGGGCGCACCATATCCGCATCCCCTATGATGCCGGTGTCGCGAGCTTCCGCCAGGGCGCCTCCGCCATCACCGCGCTGGACATGGTGATCGTCGAGGTCACGACCGATTCCGGGCTGACCGGCTGGGGCGATGCCTTCGCCTATGTCTGCCCCCGCACCACGCGCAGCGCCGTCGAGGAGATGATCGCACCGCAGGCCCGCGGGCTGGAGGTTCCCGATGCCGCCGGCATTCCCGCGGTGATGGAGCAGATCCAGCGCAATCTGCATCTGTTCGGCCGCTACGGCATCACCATGTTCGCGATATCAGGGCTCGACATCGCGCTGTGGGACCTCGCCGCGAAGATCGAGGGCGTGCCGCTGCATCGCCTGCTCGGCGAGACCAGGCGCCCGGCCATTCCGGCCTATGCGAGCCTGTTGCGGATCGGCTCGCCCGACAACATCGCCAGCGAATGCAGGAAGGCGCTCGCGCTCGGCTATGGCGCCATCAAGCTGCACGAGACCACGGCGCCGGCGGTCTTTGCCGCGCGCGAGGCGATCGGCCCGGGCATTCCGCTGATGGTGGACATGAACTGCCCGCTGTCATGTGAGCAGGCGATCGCGTTCGCCGGGACATGCGCTGATGCGCAGCCGATGTTCCTGGAGGAGCCGGTCTGGCCACCGGAGGATTTTGCAGCGCTCGCCGAGGTCCGCCGCAAGGGCGGGCTCGGCGTCGCCGCCGGCGAGAACGCCTGCACGGAATATCAATTCCGCCAGATGATGGATGCGGGCGCGGTGAGCCATGCCCAGCCGTCGGTGACCAAGGTCGGCGGCATCACGGAATTTCTGAAGGTCGCGGCGCTCGCAGATGGGCTCGGCGTCAAGATCGTCCCGCATTCCCCGTATTTCGGTCCTGGCCTGCTGGCGACCCTGCATCTGTTGGCCGTGCGCGACGACGGGTTCGTCGAGATGTTTTACCTGAAGCGCGAGGCCTGCCTCTGGGGTGGCCGCGCCGATGTCGATGCCACCGGCCATGTCGCGGTGCCGACTGGAGCTGGGCTCGGCTACGAGCCCGACCGCGGCGTGATGGAGCGATATCGCGTCGCGTGAGCGCGGCGCCTATTTCGACGCGTCCTTGGCCGGCGGCGCGTCCTGCTTCTTCTTCGCGTCCTCCGCGATCTTCGTCTGCGCGGCCTGGAGATCGCCGAGTGTCTTCTGCAAGCCGGCGAGGCTCGTCTTCAACGCGTCGATCTGGCGATTGGCGGCATCCAGCTTCTGCTGGTGATCGAGGTTGAGCTTGGTGATCGTCTTCTGGAGGAAATCGACGTTGCTCTGGAGACAGCTCGTGCGCCGCTCCATGGTCTTCTCGACGGTGCAGATCTCGATGCCGGGCACGTCCTGCGCGCGGAGCGGCGCGGTCGCCAGCGTGGCGAGCAGCAACATCACGACACAAACGCCGGCGCTTCGAAACGGCATGCAGGTTCCTCGTCAAATCGATCACGGCAATGTGCGCTTTTTGCGCACAGCCGCCGGACGCTACCACACTCGTACCGCATTCTCGCGTTGAGCTTGGCCCGTTCCCTCGGGACAGGGAGCATTGAACCGCACGCGGAAGAATTGGGCGCTCTTTCCGCGGCTTTGATTAGGGGAGATTTTTGGAATGGCAACGCGCGATAGACGTCTGGCGGAGTTCGACGGCGCTGGAGAACCGCCACCTGGCTTGCCGGTCGAAGTGCTGTGCGAGGATCACAGCGGAACGTATCAACTGCCGTTCGCCTGCCGCTATGTCGAGGGACGCTGGCAGAACCACGAGGCCGGCATCGCGGTCGAAGCGACCGTGATCGGCTGGCGCCTGCCACGCCTGAAGCACTCCGGCGTCGCCTGACGGCGGCTTTTGTTCCAAAATGCAACGGGGCCGCGCTCCGTCTTAACCTTCGGAACGCGGTTCGAACGAATCGCGTCCGAATCAGCCGAATGGCCTTGTCCACGCCTGTTCACGGCTAGATGTCGATGCGGGTCTGTTCTCGCGCACAATATCTGCGAGACCTGCGGGCGGGCTCGGGCGTCGAGCCGGCGCCAAAGGTTAACGGTGGACGAGGCGTGGCTCGCACCACGGCCCCAGACGGTCCCCGCCCCCGAAACAGGCAGGGCCGAGCCGGCCCTGCCTAATATTCGACCTCGAGCTCCTCGATCTCGGCCGGCTCTTCCTTCGCCGCCGCGATCCATTCCTTCATCTCGGGCATCGCCATGATGGTATCGGCGTAGGCCTTCAGAAGCGGCTCGAGCTTGACGTCATAGGTCACGAAGCGCGTCACCACGGGCGCGTACATCGCATCCGCCATGGTGCGCCTCTCGCCGAACAGGAACGGGCCGCCGGATTTCTCCAGGCAGTCGCGCCAGATGAACCAGACGCGGTCGATGTCGGCCTGCGCACGCGACCAGATCTTGAAGCCGGGGAAGTGCCCCTTCAGATTGACCGGCAGCGAGGCGCGCAGCGTGGTGAAGCCGGAATGGATTTCGCCGCAGATCGAGCGGCAATGGGCGCGCTGGACGCGGTCATCCGGCAGCAGGCCGGCATCGGGCATCACCTCGTTGAGATATTCGGCGATCGCCAGCGTGTCCCAGACGGTGGCGCCCTCGTGCCGCAGGCACGGCACCAGGATCGACGACGACAGCAAGAGAATTTCGGCGCGCGCGGAGGCGTCGTCGGGCGCGGTCACGATCTCCTCGAAATCGAGCCCGGAAAATTTCGTCAGCAGCCAGCCACGCAGCGACCAGGACGAGTAGTTCTTGCTGCTGATGGTCAGTGTCGCCTTCGCCATATGGCCCCTTCCCTCACGCCTGAGACGGGCACCCCGCCCGGCCCGCTGGCGTGCCCACTACCTGTGCTTCCGATGTGTACACCCCGCTTGAAGAGCAAGCGATGTGCCAGTTTTCCGGGCGATTCGACGCAGGTTTGGCTTCGATATTGCATGGCACCATGGAACAGGTGGGCGCTTCAGTATGATGTCGATGTATTATCAAGCCTTTCAGAACCAGATGGACCTGACGGCGCCGTGGCGGGCGGGCGCCTCGTCTGCGCTCAGATTCCTCAACCTGGTGCCGCAGGGCGTGTCGGACCAGGTCGTCGGCCGGCTTTCGGCGGCGCTGGAGCTGATCTCGCGCTCCACCCTCACCTACCATCGCCCGGCCTACGGCATCGACAGCATCATGGTGGGCAATCGCGAGGTCGCCGTCACCGAGGAGATCGCCTACGCGACCCCGTTCGGCTCGCTGCTGCACTTCAAGAAGCAGGACGTTCCCGAGCAGCCGCGCATGCTGCTGGTGGCGCCGATGTCCGGCCATTTCGCGACGCTGCTGCGCGGCACCGTGAAGACGCTGCTCCAGGACCACGACGTCTACATCACCGACTGGCACAATCCGCGCGACATTCCGCGCAGCGAGGGCCGCTTCGGGCTCGACGACTACACCGATCACCTCATCGACTTCCTCGGCCAGCTCGGCCCGCGCCCGCATATGGTGGCGATCTGCCAGCCGTCGGTCTCGGCGCTCGCGGCCGCCGCCGTCATGTGCGAGGGCAACCACCCTTCCCGGCCGGCGACGCTGACGCTGATGGCAGGCCCGATCGACACGCGGATCCAGCCGACCAGGGTGAACGAGTTCGCCAAGAGCAGACCGATCGACTGGTTCGAGCAGAACCTGATCAACTACGTGCCGGTGCAGTGCCGTGGCGCGCTGCGCAAAGTGTATCCCGGCTTCGTCCAGCTCACCGCCTTCGTCTCGATGAACCTCGAGCGGCACATCAAGCAGCACATGGACCTCGCCAACCACATCGCCAAGGGCGAGAAGGAGAAGGCGGCGACCATCAAGACCTTCTACGACGAATATTTCGCGGTGATGGATCTGCCCGCGGAATTCTACATCGAGACGGTGCGCGACGTATTCCAGGAGCATCTGCTGCCGCAGGGCAAGCTGATGCATCGGGGACGGCCGGTGAACACCAAGGCCGTCAGCCGCATGGGGCTGATGACAGTCGAGGGCGAGAAGGACGACATCTGCTCGATCGGCCAGACGCTCGCCGCGCAAGACCTCTGCACCGGCGTGCGCGCCTATCGCCGCGTGCACCACATGCAGGCCGGTGTCGGCCATTACGGCGTGTTCTCCGGCAAGCGCTGGAACAACGAGATCTATCCGCTGCTGCGCGATTTCGTCCACGTGAATTCGTGAGGCGCACGCCGCGGCGCGCCAGGGCTGCTCTTCAAGCCCGTATCGAGCCGGGCCACGCGACGACTTGCCCTGACATCACAAGGCGGTTGCGTCCGCTCTCCTTGGCGGCGTAGAGCGCCTTATCCGCAGCCGCAATCAACGACGTGCAATCCGCCTTGTCGCCGAACGACACATGTGTGGCGCCGCCAATACTGAGGGTGACCTGCCTGGATGGCGGGTTGAGAGCGTGCAAGATGCCGAGGTCCTGAATCGCTTGCCGGATTCGCTCGCCGACCTGCTCGCACCCCCCCATGTCGGTATTTGGTAGCAGCAAGGTGAATTCCTCGCCACCATACCTAGCGGCTACGTCTGCCGGCCGTCTGGCCTGCTCCGCCAGGACCCCGGCGACCGAGCGGAGACATGCATCGCCCGCCTGATGCCCGTACTGATCATTGAAACTCTTGAAATGATCAACGTCCATCAGCAACAGTGACAGAGGCGTTCCTTCGCGCCTGGCCCGGTCCCATTCCGCCTCTAGCCGCTCGTCGAAGTGTCTGCGGTTTGCCAAGGCCGTCAGGCCATCCGAACTGGCGAGAGCCGCCAGCTTATCCTCCAGATCCTTACGTTCGGTCATGTCGCGCGAGATCGCCACCACGCCGTTGATGTCTCCGCTCTGCGCACTCCTGGCGACGCGCAGCGCGGTTTCGATCCAGACCTCGCCTTTCTCGCGATGCCGAGCGCGATAAGTGATTCTAGCCTCTTCGGCTTCGCCGTTCCCCAACGCGGAGATCGTTTGCTCGACCCGGGCCAGGTCCGCGGGATTGATGCCGGCGAAGGCCGACGTATCCACCAACTGGTTCGGAGCCCAGCCGAGAACTCGCGCGCTGGACGGCGACGCATAGAGGATCCGTCCATCGACCGCTATGCGCATGACCATGTCTCCCGACTGCTCCGCGAGGAGGCGAAAATCCGCCTCCTTGGCGACCAGGGCGGCTGCCATCTTTTGCCGCAGGTGCAACTGGCGCACCAGGAAGAGCCCCGCAACAGCGAGCCCTCCTATCAGTCCCAGCACCGCAGCCATGCGCGTCAGCGCCGCTCTGCGCCAGGGGGCCAAGACGTCGCCTTCCGATTCCGTCGCAACCACGAGAACAGGGTACCGACTGCTCAGTTGATAAAAGCTCAGACGCCGAACGCCGTCGAGAGGCGACGTGAAGTAGTAGACGTCCGCAGCCGGCCGCTCGCGGATTATTTTGAAAAGCGGAGCACTCGACAGGTCGCGGCCCGTATAGCCGTTGTCCGGGCTACGCGCGAGGATAACGCCTTTCACGGTCGCCAGTGCAATCGAACCGTTCTGGCCAACGTCGAACCCGCGATAGAACTGTAGAAAATAGTCGACATCGATCGTCGTAAGAGCCACTCCGGCAAAACTGCCGTCAGGATGATTGAAGCGCCTTGAGGCGGTGATGATCCATTGCCCGCCCGACGTGCTCCTCACCGGAGACCCAATGAAGGTTCCCCGGTCAGCCACGGCGCGATGATGCTGGAAATATTCTCGGTCACTGTTGTTGAGACCGGCGAAATTCACAGGCTCGCTGGTTGCGAGCCAGCGGCCTGTCTCGTCATAGACGAACACGGCGCGGATCCGATTCGCGGCTTTGCGCCGGGAAAGAAAGGTCTGAATCTTGGCGATTGCCGCCGGGCTGGTTCCCTCAAGCTCGAGTTGGCCAACCAACACATTTAAAACGGTGTCCGCGAGCTCGAACGTGTCGTCCGCGTGTTGCGTCACCGACCGGGCCAGATTGGCCATGTCCGTTTCGGAGCCCTGCAGGACCGTCACTCGGGAGGACCACTCCCGCCAACCGCTGAGCACGACGATCGCCAAGCAGGCGACCGCCACGAATGCCGAGACCCAGAATGTGAGACGCCCTTGGCGAAGATGGCTGCGGTGATCGATCAACAGATGCTCCCTCCACCCTCAACCCGTAACGCCTTGGGCCAAGGGATGGTTGCTCGCTCCGGTTGAGGTTTTTGGCAGGGCTCCGGAAGGAGACCGACGGCATCGATGAGCGGCCTGACCGTCGATCGATAGCCCGTGGACTGGTCGGACGTGAAGGACAACAAAGCAATCAGCTCAGCTTGACGGCCTTGAGCACTGTGCCGGCCACTCGGCCAAAGCCAGGTTCACTAAAACTCGTCGGATGCAGGCTTCGAACTCCGGCAAGATGTGCCAAGTCGTCGATCCGCGGTTGAGGCCGAATGACCAGGCTCTCTGCCGGCAGACGCTCGGTCGGCGAAAACGACGCGGGCTTCGCGACGCGCGTAACAATGTGGGGCAACGGCGCGGCCATTGACCAGATGTTCTTAAGCATCGCCCTGTTCACCGAGCGCGCGATGACACCGTTCCCCCTCAGACGGGCGACGGTAAAGAGCTTGCGGATCAACAGGTCTCGTTCAAGCGACTGCGGCAAATGGAACTGCAACCCGATAAGCTGGCCTCTTTGTTGCACGACCGTCGCGTCGATCCAACCCACCTGCACGATGTGCACCCGTAGCGTTTCTCCAGCGCGAGGATAGTCAATGCCGGAGCCGAGCAGAACGCCGACGCCAGAGAGGGAGATGTTGCTCATACGCCCAGAAAGCCGCTCGCCGGACTCGGTTTGGATCAAGATTGATTCGTCGGCATCGAAACGCTCCTCGGTGCGTCCCATCCGCGCCTGCAGCGAGGTCATGCAGACGAAGAAAAGCACGACGATGTTCACGACCGACCAGAAGGCGACCATCGGTAGAGCCGCCGGATGATCGATGATCCGCCATTCCGGGATCGTGTTCAGGACCACACCGACGACCGTCAACGCCATCAGAACCGCCGACGGCCAGAATATCTCCGCGGCGTAGCTTGCGCGTCGCGCAGCAGCTCCCTTGGGCGTCACCTTGAACGCATGCCCCGTCGGCTTGACGAGAGTCTCGAGCACCGTCGGCAGGATCTTGAAGCTCTGGATAGTCGCCGACACCTGAGCGGCAAGCGGAAAGTGCTGGTGCGGCGCGAACCAGGAGATACCGCCGTTAAGCGCCAGGATCGCGGGGAACAAGTAATAGAAGACCGACTCAGGAGTGACGTCGACGACAGGCGCGAGGCCAGTCCACATGAACACGATCGGAACCACCACGACCGCGAGCGCCCGCAGGCCCATAGAGAGCCAATGCGCAGGAAAGAAGAGGAGCCGATGCATCAAGCCCAGTCCGGGTCCGAGCGGGCCGGCGGCGAGATACAGCGTCTGGATCGCGCCACGCGCCCAGCGTTGCCGCTGCACGAAAAAGGCGTCAAGGCTTTCCGGCGCCAGTCCAATCGCCAGCGGCTCGCGAAGATAGCGAGTGACGTATCCCTTGCGCAGCAGGACCAGCGTCAGCAGGATGTCTTCTGTGATGGACTGGGTCGGCAAGGCATCGCCCACCGCGCGGAGTGCTGCGCGACGCGTGACGGAGTTGGAACCACAACAAAAGGCACCATCCCAGCCGTCGCGCGCGGGCATGATGGAATCGAAGAAGAACCGTTGTTCGTCCGGCAGCCCCCTATGCAAGCCGAGATTCGCCTGCATCGGGTCCTCATTGTAGAAGGTGTGCGGGATCTGAACGATTCCGATCTTTGGATCAGCGAAGAAGCCCGTCGTGCGCATCAGGAAATTGCGCTGCGGCACGAAGTCCGCATCAAAGATCGCGAAGAACTCGCCGCTCGTCTTCGTCAGGGCATGATTGATATTTCCGGCCTTGGCATTCAAGTTGTCGGCGCGCGTGAGATAGCCGGCGCCCTTTTGCTTACAGAGTTCCCTGAGCCAAGGCCTGCGACCATCATCCAAGACCCATACCTGGAAGTTTGGATAGTCCAGACACAGCGCGCCCGTAATCGTCTTTTCCAGCACCTCGATTGGCTCGTCATAGGTCGGAATAAAGACGTCGACCGAGGGCAGCTCGTCATCCGGCAGGCTGCGCAGCCGACGCTCGTGCTGATCTGCTTCGCTGCGGCGATCGGTCCTGCGAAGGAAAGTCAGATAGAGGATGAACTGATCTGTGAAGGTCAGAAGCTCGACGAACAGACAGAACCAGATCCAGCCGACCTGATACCAGGTCCCGCTTGCCGGCAGCACGGTGGCGAAAATACGCCATTCGAGATAGCGGGCGACCACAAGCCAAACCACGACAAAGACCGCGACACGGGCCCAGAGGCGCGCGACTGGAAAGGTCGGCGCCAACAGGTACATCGCCGCAAAGATGCCCAGCATCGGCGCGAACAGCTGAGAGAGAGGCAGAGTCATGGCCTGCATGGAACATCTCGCTTACAGGGACGACTGGTCGAGCTCCAGGCGAGCGGTCAGCCATTTCAGCTTCGAGCTGACCAATCGTAGCAGGCCGTCGGCTCTGCGCTCGAAGCGCACCTCAGCCAACCGCCCGATATCGCAGGAGCCGTTGCGGTCGGCCAGCGTCTCATCGGACGGAAGCGATATCTCAACGGTAATGTTGCCCGGATCAGGCCGCGGCACCCGAGCCGCAAGCAGCCGATCATCGCCGTGCGCTGCCGATCCGCGGACCTGCCGGATCTGGCCGGTCTTCCATTCGCGGCTCCCAATCAGGCGGACGGTAGCCGCATCTCCGGCCTTGATCTTCTCGAAATCGCGCTCGGGGAGTTCAACAACGATAAACCGGCGTTCGCAATCTGCAAAATCGAAGACCGATTGCCCTTCCGTGACCATCGAGCCCGGGCTGGCCGCCACCGACCAGACTACATGAGCTGCCGGCAGGGACAGATTGTAGTGATCGAGACGATCAAGTCGAGTGCGTTCCTCCGCGATTTCCGCGGCCAGCTGCGCGGCACGTGAGCTGTTCTGCAACAGGTCTGTCTCGAGCTCCTGGCGGCGGAGGACAAGCCGCTCGCGCTGCTGCTGCGAATAGGGCACATCATTGGCATCGCCACGAAGATAGATGCCCTTCTCAGCCGCCCCCAACTCGGTCCTGAGGCGCTGCAGGCGTTCGTCGGCCATCTGGCACCGCGTTGCGGTTGCCTCTTGAGAAGCCTGGGCCTCACCGGAGCGGATCTGCGAACTGATGCCGAGCTTCACGAGCTTCTCCATCCGGCCCGCGACATCGTTCCGCTGCCGCGCCTCGGCGAGACAGCCGCCTTTTTCAACTTCCGTTTCGCCGATCTCGTGGCTCAGCCGCGCCACCATCCCCAAACGATAGTCTTCGCTGCGCTCGCGGAGCTTGCGATCGAGCTCGGCGATTTCCTCGAGTTGCCGACGTGCAAGCTCGGCGCGTTTGGTGGACATGGCAAGCTGCTGATCAAGGTCCATGAGGTGCCGGCGATCCGGCGAACGCGCCTCGACCAGCGGCACCACCCGGGTACGCTGGAAATATTCACCCTTGCGTGGAAGATCTGACGAGAGCTGACCCGCCATTGGTGCAGTCACCCGCATGAGCTCGGCATTGACATAGGCGGAGGGAGCGATCCGGTAGGTCACATACGGCAACAGAGCCCATCCGCTCAGAGCGATGATCCCGAGCGCCAGGGATCGGCGAACAATCCGGCTGCGAATGAAGCATTCGACGTGCAAGCGAACCACGACTGGATCTCCAATGTGCTTTGGTCGCTGCGCCTGCCCAGCGAAGGCAAGCCAATCGGCGCATGGCCCGGTGTTGGGATGACGTCTGCGCCTTGAGCAATCCGGCAACATTGCTGCTAGCCGAAATCAGGTTTCGTCACCGCAGCAGGGTCGCGTTCGCAACCAAGAGAAGCATATCTAGCTTTCACCACATTAGGTTAAGCTGTGTCAAAACCGGAAGACTACGGCTCCCGAATAGGACGAGGATGCCGACCTGTTCCCGCTTGAAGTCGGCGCGCCGTTGGCGCCGATCGAACGGCGGCGCGGCTAACGCCCATTCCGGAGCAGCTCTTTCGCGTCTTCGACTTCGGGAAGATTTCGCTCCGCATCGAATTCAGCGAGGACGGGCGCGAGCAGTTCGAAAGCCGCGCCCGCTCGGCCATTTGCCTTGTGCAGGCGCGCAAGTCCAAGGGCGCTGCGCAGCTCGAAAGTCTTCGCCTGCTGGTGTCGTGCGATTTCCAGCGCTCGGTTGAAGGCATTTTCGGCGCTGGAACCGTCCGGAGGGTCATGACGCGACAAAAGCTCGCCCTGGACGCGATGCAGCTCCGCATCAAGCCAATGCTGACCGGATTGTCCCGCCGATGCGATCAATTCGCTCAAGATGTCCAGCCCGGTTTCGAGCTGGCCCACCTCCGCATCCGCCATCGCGACCTGCATCCCCCAAAACGGTTCGCAGAGGTAGCAGTCATTCTCGCGCAGCATGGTCCATCCGCGACGCATTTCCGTCAGTCCGGCCATTCGGTCGCCGGCACGCCAGTTGGCCAGACCATTCAGGTAGGTGCCGGCGGCCACGTACAGCGGCATCGTATGGTCACGCGCGAGGCCGAGCGCCAGGATGGTGTCCGTTTGCTGCAACAGGCCCCCGCATAGTCCGTCGAACACAGCGCGATGAACAAGCGCATTGGCCCGGGAAAGCGCCCGTTTTTCTCCTGAAGCACTCACCGCTTCGGCGGCGAGCCGGCGCGCGCGAGCGATGCTGCCAAGCGGCCAGAGCACCAGAGCAAGAAACCTCATGATCACGAACGGTAGATCCAGCGCCGAGGGCCTGAACGTCGCGGGATCCGGCTCGGCACCATAGATCGCCAGTGCCTGCTCGAGATGCGTTCTCGCGTTCAAATAGTCGCCCCCGAACCAGCAGGTGACGCCACCCGTCCAATGCGCAACGACGGCGGCCACAGCCGCGTCCGGTCGTCGCTCCGCGGCGCTCAAAATAGAGTCCGCCAGCTCCCGCATCGGGGCAAGTTCGCCGTGGGTCAGGCAGGCATTGAAGAGGCCGGAATGGATCGGCGCAAGTTCAACCGGATCATTGATATCGGCCGCGAACTGCCGGGCGCGCGTCCATGCAGCGACCGTTTCAGGGGCGCTGTGCCCGAGGCCGCCCCTTAACGCGCGGCCATATGCGATTTGAAGATTCAACCTGCTCATCATCCGGCGAGGCTCATCAGGCAACTCATCGGCGATGGCAATCGCCTTGCCGAGATGCGCAATGGCCTCGGAATAGGCCGAGCGCTTCAGCGCCTGTTGGCCCGCCTTGCGCCACCACTCGAGGGCGACCTCGTTCAGCCCAGCCTCGGTGAAGTGGTGCGCCAGAACTTCCGGCTCGGTCTCGGCCACGACTGGAAACTTTTCGCGCAGGACCTCGCCAATGCGGGTGTGAAGCACCTGCCGTTTGCTCTTGAGCAGGCTCTCGTAGGCCGCTTCCTGAACGAGAGCGTGCTTGAAACTATAGTTTGCTTCGGGCGGAGTCCCGCGACACACCAGCAGTCCGGCCTCTTCGAGTTGCCCCAGCGCAGCGCACAGCGTCAGATCATCGCGTCCCGCCACATATCTCAGCAGTGCGTACGAGAAGTCGCGGCCGATGGCGGCGCCTATCTGCGCCACCTCCTTGACCGGAGCCAGCCGGTCGAGCCGCGCCATCAGCGAATCCTGCAGCGTCGCGGGAATGGCCAGCGGCGGGAGCGGACTCTCGAGGCGATAGCGCCCGGCGCCTTCGACCAGCCATCCGGACTCCAGCACCATCTTGGTCAATTCCTCGACGAATAGCGGGACGCCATCCGTCCTGTCGATGATCTGCTTCATCATCTCGCGTGGCAGCTGGCGACCGACGGTCACCTGCTCGACCAGCGCCCGCGTGTCCTGCCGATCGAGCCGGTCGAGCCGCAACAGACTGACGTTGGCAAGGCCCGACCAGGAGGGCTCGAATTCCGGCCGGGATGTCATGAGCACGAGTATCGGCAGTCTCCGGATCCGGTCGACCGTGAGATCGAACAGTTCAAGTGTCGTGGCATCGGCCCAATGCATATCCTCGCAGACAATCAGCAGGGGCTGCTCTCGCGCCAATCCCTCAAGCTGATCGAGAAGGGTGGCAAACGTCTGTCGCCGCTGCTGCGCCGGGCTCAGACCGAGCGGCGGGTAGCGGTCGTCGGTTGGGATCGAAAGCAGTGCCGCAATGAGCGCTGTCGCCCGGGCGACCTGCTGCGTTCCAAGCGCCAGCGTCGCCTCAAGCTTGTCGAGCTTTTGCCCGGGCGTGTCGTGCGAGCAAATGCCGGCCGCGCGCTCGAGCTGCGCGACAAAGGGATGAAGCGCACTGTTGGTGTGGTAGGGCGAACACTGATATCGCACCCGGCGGTGCACTCCCAACGCGGGGCTTTCGGACAGCGTTGCGACCATGCGCGACTTGCCGATGCCGGCTTCGCCGGAAATCAGCACCATCTGGCCCTGCCCCTGCCATGCCAGCCGCTGGCGCGAGAGCGCGAGTTCGATCTCCTCCTTGCGGCCGACAAAGCCGATCGAGCGCGCCGCATGGACCGCCTCGAAGCGACTCTCCGATGCGGCCGCTCCCTCGACCGCCCAGACTGCGATGGGTTCGGATATCCCCTTGACCTCGCGGCGGCCGAGGTTGCGAAAAGTGAAGAGATCACCGAGCAGCCGGCGCGTCGACGAGGCAACGACAACCGCTCCCGGCTCCGCCAGGCTCTGGAGCCGGGCAGCGAGGTTTGGTGTGTCGCCGACCGTTGCGTGCTCCTCTGACGCATCTCCGCTGATGAGGTCGCCGACCACCACGAGCCCGGTCGCGATTGCGATCCGCAGCTCAACCCGTTCGTCGCCGCTCGTCTTGAGCTGTCTCATCGCAGCGATGGCGTCGAGGCCCGCGCGCACTGCGCGCTCCGCGTCATCCTCGTGGGCGCGCGGATAGCCGAAATAGACGAGTATTCCGTCGCCGACGAACCTGGCTATGCTGCCGTCATAGGCGGAAATGACCCTCGCGCAGGCGGCGCGATAGGCCCGGATCACTTCCCACATATCCTCGGGATCAAGACGCGCCGAGAGTGCGGTCGAGCCGACCAGATCGCAAAACATGACGGTGAGGTGGCGCCGCTCGGCGTCGTGAGGAGGAGCCGGCGATGCGATCAACGCGGCGGGATCGAGGTCGGCAATAGCACGGAGCATTTTACGGCGATGGCCGAGCAGGACTCCGAGCTTGTCGAAGTCCTCGTCCATCAGCTCGGGAAGGACGCCCATGTCGACGCCATTCTGGGCGAAACGCTCTGCGTATTGCCCAAGCCCCAGCTTCTCGAGCCACTCCGCAATCTGCATTGGCTCCACCGATCGTGTGGTTGGCGGTTAGCAGAATTTTGGACCACGGCGCGGGGACGATATCCCAACAACGCCATGATGGCACGTCTTGTTTGTTGCGCGATAATCTAGGTTACTCAGTACCGATACCGCTTCCAGGCAGCGACATGCCCGATGCGAACGGCGACGCCACCAAAAATCGTCAGCACGCAGCGTTGGACGACAGAGGTTGCGATGAGCGTGGCTACTCATTCCATACCTGAAGCCCGCTCCAACACTGCGGCTCGCGCTCGCGTCACAACGCCAGGCAGACGTTTTCCGCGAGCGCAGTCCTTCATTTCTTGTCCATGTACGTTTCGTCGTTGCGAGCCATCGTGCCCGCCGCAACTTGAAGCGAGGAACCAACCACCCAACAGCCGGCAACAAATGCCACCAGGCCATTGGGAGGGTTTTGATCAAGGACAAGGATGCTGACGGACAGAGCTGCGGCAATTGCTGCGCCGAACGTGCCGGCCGCACTCATGATCTCAGCCGGCTCGGAACCATTCCATTCTTCCGAGATGCCCGAAATCGACTTCCGCGCGGCGCTGCCAGACAGATCAATTCCGACATAATAGCTGAGCGCTCCGTAGAGCATCGTTATCAGCACGATCCAGCCGCTTTCAAACAGTCCACCCTTCTCACGCAACAGGGTCGCACCGACGTAGAGGCCGCAAGAGGCCCCAACGGCTGCAAGCCCAATTCTTTCAAGAAGATGGGCAGACTTGATCAGACTGGAACGAGCGATCCGAAGATTGCTGGCGTGCCTTGCTAGAGAAAATGCGCTGAAAACTTCACTGCTGATCTTCATCGGAGGGTCCTTCTCGAGTAAGTAGCGGCCTACCGGCCGACCCCGAATAGAGGGCTGCCTCGTGGACGCGATTCGCGATTCCCTTGATTCCAATTTCTGAAAAATCTGTGCTGAGTGAAGGGCTGGCTTGCTCTTGAGCGAGACGAAAGCCAATCCAAAAAAGCTGCGAGCACGCGGCTTCGCAGGCACTGCATCTCACCCGTGTCTGTCAGGTCCGGGTGCGGCAATTTCTTGCGGGATTGGTAGCTCGAGAAGAGAGTGACGGAGTATGAGATCGTTCACATTCCGCAGCTCCCTGTCGCTCGCCCCGGTCACAATTTCCGGAGGACGAGTCTGCATCGTCGCATGACCTGGGAGCGCGCGAGCGGGCGCTGAAAGGCGCGGTCAGTTGGCAAGCTGTCCGGCGTTTCGCCGACATCTTCTATCTACACTTGCCTGCTTCGTGCACTTCAACTCATGGGTTCGGACACGTCATCGGAAACGCACCGCATCCTGCGCGTCTCAGGCCGACCACTCCTCGCCCCACACCTGGACGACGTGACCGGGCGAGACCTCGCGATATTGCCGCACTGGCGGCTGGTAGTCCGGCGCACGCACCGGGCTTCTGATCTCGTCGTTTGCGACCTCGCGCTTCGTGCCGCGGCGCGCGGGATCGGGCACCGGCACGGCCGCCATCAGCTTCCTGGTGTAGGGATGCTGCGGATTGCCGAACAATGCCGCGCGCGGGCCGATCTCGACGATCTCGCCGAGATACATCACCGCGACGCGATGGCTCATGCGCTCGACCACCGCGATGTCGTGGGAAATGAAGAGGTACGCAAGGCCCATGCTGGCCTGAAGGTCGAGCATCAGATTGACGACCTGCGCTTTCACCGAGACGTCGAGCGCGGACACGGCCTCGTCGGCGACGATCAGCTTCGGCCCGAGCGTGAGCGCGCGCGCAATGCAGATGCGCTGGCGCTGGCCGCCTGAGAACTCGTGCGGAAAGCGCGCGGCCATGTCGGCGGTCAGGCCGACGCGCACGAGCAGGTCGGCGACCTTGTCGCGCGCCTGCGACGCCGAGGCGAGGCCGTTGGCCAGCAGCGGTGCTGCGATCGACGTCCCCACCGACATGCGCGGATTGAGGCTCGCGAACGGATCCTGGAACACGATCTGCATCTGCTTGCGACAGTCGCGCAAGGTGCGGCCGTTCATGCCGAGCACGTCCCGGCCGTCGAGCAGAACCGTCCCGCCGTCCGGCTCGACCAGCTTGAGGATGGAGCGGCCGGTCGTCGACTTGCCGCAGCCGGATTCGCCGACCAGCGCCAGCGTCTCGCCCGCGTGCAAGGTGAAGGAGACGTTCTCGACCGCGTGGACGCGGCCGGAGACCTTGCCGAACAATCCCGAGCGGATCGGAAAGCGCGTGGTGAGATTGGCGACTTCGAGCAGCGGGCGCTCGGCGATCGAGACCGTATCAGGGGTCTCCGTCGGCTCGTCCGAGGTGCCGGTCACCTTGTCGACGATCGGAAAGCGCATCGGCCGCGGACGCCCGTCCATGGAGCCGAGGCGCGGCACGGCTGCGAGCAGCGCGCGGGTGTAGGGATGCGACGGCGCCGCGAAGATGCGCGAGGTCGCATCAAGCTCGACCGCCTGCCCGCCATACATCACCACGGTGCGGTCCGCGATCTCGGCGACCACGCCCATGTCGTGGGTGATGAAGAGGATCGACATATCCTCCTCCTGCTGGAGCTCTTTCAGCAGCTCCAGGATCTGGGCCTGGATGGTGACGTCGAGCGCAGTGGTCGGCTCGTCGGCGATCAGGAGTTTCGGCTTGCAGGCGAGCGCCATCGCGATCATCACGCGCTGGCGCATGCCGCCGGAGAAACGATGCGGATGCTCGTGGAAGCGCGATTTCGCGGCGGGGATGCGGACGCGGTCGAGCAGGCGCACGGTCTCGGCCTCGGCCGCCGCGCGCGACATGCCCCGATGCTGGATCAGCGCTTCGGCGATCTGGAAGCCGATGGTGAGCACCGGATTGAGGCTCGTCATCGGCTCCTGGAAGATCATGGCAACGTCGTTGCCGCGGATATCCTTCATGCTCGCTTCGGGCAGCGCCAGGAGATCGCGGCCGGTGAGCGTGACGCGCCCCTCGATGCGACCGCTCTCCTTGGGAATGAGCCGCATGATCGACAGCGCGGTGACGCTCTTGCCCGAACCGGATTCGCCGACGATCGCCACGGTTTCGCGCGGCGCGACGTCGAACGACACGCTGCGGACGACGGGGATCCATTGCCGCTCGCGCATGAAGGACGTGGTGAGGCCCGCGACCGACAGCACCGGCGCCTGTGCTTCGGCGATCACTTGGTCAGATCTGCTTGCGCCGATGCTCATGCGAGTGTCCTAGTAGCCGCGCGTACGGTCGACCAGCCCCGGCAGATCCTCGCCGCGGCGGTGACGTGCGATGACGTCGAGCACGTAGTCGACGGCCGTATCAGGCGTGGTCATGCTGGCATTGTGCGGCGTCAGCAGGATGCGCGGATGGCTCCAGAATGGATGGCCCGCCGGCAGCGGCTCGGGATCGGTGACGTCGAGGACGGCTCCCGAGAGCACGCCGCTGTCGAGAGCCGCGAGGACATCGGCCTCGACGAGATGCGGGCCACGCCCGACATTGACCAGGGAAGCGCCGCGCGGCAGGCGCGCGAACAGGTCCGCGTTCAGGATGCCGCGGGTCTCGTCGGTCAGAGGCAGCAGGCAGACGAGAATGTCGGTCTGCGCGAGGAAATCGGGCAAACTGTTGATGCCCGCGTAGCAGGTGACGCCCTCGATCTCGCGCGGCGAGCGGTTCCAGCCGAGACGCGGAAAGCCGAACGCCTCGAGGCGTTCGAGCACGGCCTGGCCGAGCTGGCCGAGCCCCATCACGCCGACACGCCGCCGCTTCGCCGGCGTGATCCGGATCTCGCGCCAGACCTGTTGCTTCTGCTGGCTGATGAAGTGCAGGAGATCGCGATGCAGGGCGAGCACGGCCATGGTGACGTATTCCACCATGGTCTCGGCAATACCGGGCTCCAGCATGCGCACCAGCGGGATGTGCGGTGGAAGTTTGGTGGCGTCGAACTGGTCGACGCCGGCGCCGACCGAGAAGACCAGCTCGAGGTTTGGAAAGGTCGCCGCGATGTCATCGGGCGGCACCCACGCCACGAGATAGCGCACCTCGGCGGGATCGCCGATGTCGGGCCAGAGCCGGAACGGCAGATGCGGCGCGCGCTCCGCGAAGAAGCGCGCCCATTCCGCACCGCGCACCATGTTGGCCTTGTAGAGAACCGTCATGCGGCCGAGGCCCTCAGAACGGGCTGACCGGCGCGAGCCGGCGGCCGTCGATCATGCGCTTGTGGCTGTAGGCCGCCGGATCGACCAGCGGCGTCGAGCCGGTCACGATGTCGGCGGCGAGCTTGCCGGCCGCGGGGCCGATGCCAAAACCGTGGCCGGAGAAGCCGGTGGCGAGGAAGAAGCCCGGCAGCGCATCGACCGGCGAGATCACCGGGATCGTATCGGGCGTGCAGTCGATGGTGCCGCCCCAGGCTTCCGCGATCTGGATGTCCTTCAATTCGGGGTTGGACTTGATCAGCGACGCCAGCGCCGCACTGACCAGCGACATGTCGGGCGCGGGATCGCGCACGCGCTCGGTCTCGAACGGCGACGGCTTGTCGAGGCTCCAGCTCGTGCCGCGCATGAGCTGGTCGAAGAACGACTTGCCGAACGACATCTTCAGTCCGTTGCGGCGATGCAGATAGGTCGGCCAGAAGGTGCGGGCATAGCGGAACAGGTCGGGCGACAGCTCGACCGTGCCGCGATTGCGCAGCGCCAGCGTGAAGCCGCCGTCGAGGCGGCGGCGGATGCAGAAGAAGTCGGTGCCGAGCGCACCCGACGTGATCTCCGGCGCCGGCGTGGTCCGGCACGCGGTGGCGTTGACGAGGCCGATCGGCAGCTCGATGCCGTGACGGCGGCAGAACAGCGAAGACCAGGCGCCGCCCGACAGCAGCACGGATTGCGTGCGGATGGTGCCCTTCTCGGTGACGACGGCGCTGACCCGCCCGCCTGAAGTCTCCAGCCCGCGCGCGGCGCAGCCCTGATGGATGGTGACGCCGTGCTTTCGCGCGGCGGTCGCGAGCGCAGGAACCGCCATCGACGGCTCGGCGCGCCCGTCGCTCGGCGTGTGCAGGCCGCCGACCCATTTGTCGGCATTGCCGGGCAGGCGCTCGGCGACCTCGGCCGGCGTCAGGACGGTGGAGTGAACCTGCTGCTCGCGCGCGATCGCGGCCCAGCGCTCCCAGCCGGCGAGCTCGTCCTTGCTCTTGGTCAGGAACAGCACGCCGGTGCGGCGGAAGCCGGCATCGACGCCGGCGTCGTTCTGCATGTCCTCCCACAGCCGCAGCGCCTCACGCGCCAGTGGAATCTCCTCACGCGCGCGGCCCTGCTGGCGGCACCAGCCCCAATTGCGGCTCGACTGCTCGCCGCCGACATGCCCCTTCTCGACGAGCGCGACGGAAAGCCCCTTCTTCGCCAGATGATAGGCCGCGGACACACCGATCACGCCGCCGCCGATGACGACGACATCCACCTGCGCCGGCAGGCGTTCGTCGCTATTTATACGGTTGAGCGGCGGGGACATGGGGCACTCCTGGTATTCAGTTCGATCGAAGCTCGTCGGCTCGTCATGGGATGTTCATCCTGGGATCGAGCGCATCGCGCAGGCCGTCGCCGAGGAAGTTGAAGCTCGTCACCGCGAGCGTGATGGCGAGGCCCGGTGCGATCGCGAGCCACGGCGCGCTGGTGAGATAGATCTGCGCATTGTTGAGCATGTTGCCCCAGCTCGCGGCCGGCGGCTGGATGCCGTAGCCGAGATAGCTGACATAGGATTCGAGCAGGATCGCCTTGGCAACGTTCAGCGTCGCCGCGACCACGATCGGCGCGATCGCGTTGGGCACGAGCTCGCGGAACATGATCCGCAGGTTCGACGAGCCGAAGGCCAGCGCCGCCACCGCGAATTCGCGCTCGCGCAGCGAACGCACCTGGGCCTCGACGACACGGGCGACGGCCATCCAGGCGGTTGCCGCAATCAGCACGGTGGTGGTGACTAGGCCGGGCTCGGTCAGGGCCGCGAGCGCGAGCAGCAGGAATATGGTCGGAAAGCACAGCACGGCGTCGACGAGCCGCATCAGGACCGCACCGACCACGCCGCCATAGAAGCCGGCGAAGGCGCCGACGGCGATGCCGACCGCCATCGCGATCACCATCGCGACGATGCCGATCGAGAGCGACACCCGTCCGCCCATCATCAGCCGCGCCAGCACGTCGCGGCCGAGCTCATCGGTGCCGAGGATGTGCGCACCCGACAAGGGCGGCGCGAACCGCTTCATGATGTCGATATAGGTGTCGTCGAACGGCAGCAGGTAAGGACCCAACGCCGAGCCGAGGACGAGGACGAGGATGATCACGGCGCCTGCGAGCGCGAGCCGATGCCGGCGAAAGCGCCGCCAGGCGGCCTGGCCGGGCGCGAGCTGGTCGGTGGAGAGAACCGCGCTCGTCATCGCCTAGCCCACCCGGATGCGCGGATCGACGACGGCATAGAAGATGTCGGCGAGCAGCGAGCCGATCAGCACCATGGTCGCCGAGAACATCAGGATGCCCATCACCACGGGATAGTCGCGGTAGCCGATGGAATCGAGGAACAGGCGCCCCATGCCGGGCCAGGTGAACACCGTCTCGGCGACCAGCGCGCCGCCGAGCAGCGTCGGAAACTGGAGGCCGGCCACCGTGATCATCGGCAGCAGCGCATTACGAAGCGCGTGCACGGTGAGGATCCGCCATTCCGGCATGCCCTTGGCGCGCGCGGTGCGGATGTAATCCTGGTGGATGACCTCGAGCATCGAAGAGCGCATGAAGCGGCCCCACATCGCGGTCTCGACCAGCGCCAGCACCAGGGCCGGCGCGATCAGGTGATGCAGCAGGTCGAGGAAGGAGCCGTCGCCGACGGTCTCGCGGTTGCCGGCCGGCAGCCAGCCGAGCTTCACCGAGAAGATGTAGATGGTGACGAGGCCGAACCAGAAGGTCGGGATCGACAGCGCGATCATTGCGCCGACGGTTGCCAGCGTATCGAACAGCGAATAGCGGCGCAGCGCGCCGAGCACGCCGATCCAGCAGCCGAGCAGCACCGCGATGATGGTCGCCGTCGCCATCAGCTCCAGGGTGGCGCCGAGATGCGACGAGATCACGGACAGCACCGCCTCGCCGTCGCGATAGGAGCGGCCCCAATCGCCCTTGAGCATGCGGCCGAACCAGTCGAGATACTGGATCGGCAACGGCCGATCGAGGCCTAGCTGTTTGGTGACGCGGTCGAGATCCTCCTGCGTCATCTGCGCGGAGGCGGCAAACTGCGAGAGCGGACCGCCCGGCGCCAGATGCAGGATGGCAAAGCCGATCGCCGAGACGATCACGAGCAGCATGATCGCCTGCGCCAGCCGATTGGCGACGTAGCGGGCCATCTCAGGCGATCCAGCGCGCCGGAGACATCAGGCCCAATACCATTCGCGCATGTTCCAGGTGTTGATCGACATGTTGATGTTGGGACGGAAGCCTTGCAGCCCCTCCTTCACGCCCTCGGCGATGAAGCTCTGAAACAACGGCAGCATCGCGAGGTCGTTGCGGATGAGCTTTTGCAGCTCGCCATAGGTCGCCTTGCGCTGCGCCAGGTCGAATTGCTTGGCGCCTTGAGAAAGCAGCCGGTCGGCCTCCGCGTTCTGGTATTGATAAGTGTTGTAGCCGCGGCCGCCCTTGGCGGGAATGGCACCGGAGCCGAAGCGCGGCGTCACGTCGGGGTCGCTGCCCAGCATGAAGTTCACGCCGACGATCACCGAATTGAACTTCGATTGCTGCCAGAAGTCGCCCCAGATCACGGCCGCCGGCATGTTGTTGACGCGCATCGCTGCACCGATGGCCCGCCAGTCCTGGATCAGGAGCTGCTGGCACTGCTCGCGCACGGCACTGCCCGCCGTCGTCGAGTTGGTGAATTCGAGCTTGACGCCGCCTTTCTCGCGGATGCCGCTGGAGCCGCGAACCCAGCCCGCAGCGTCGAGCAGCGCGTTGGCCTTGGCGGGATCGTATTTATGCTGCGGCAGCCCTTGCTGGAACGACCAGGCCTGCTGCGGCACGAAGCTCTCGGTCTGCGTCGGCAGGCCGTAATAGAGCGCGTCGATGATCGCCTGCTTGTTGATGCCGAGATAGAGCGCCTCGCGCACGGCACGGTCGGCAAAGGGACCGAATTCCAGGTTGGGCGCGATATGCTCCACCGAGGAGGTCGAGGAGACGAAGATCTTGCGGCCCTTCAGCGTCTTCGCTTCCTGCACGAAGTTCGGCAGGATGCCCGCGAGGCCCGTATAGTCGACCTGGCCGGTGCGGAACTGCGTGTAGAGCACGGTGAGGTCGGGAATGTATTTGAAGACCACGCGTTCGACGTACGGCCCCTTGCCGTGATAGCCGGTGTGGGCATTCAGCTGGATATGATCGCCGGGCACGCGCTCGCCCCAGCGGAACGGGCCGGTCCCGACCGGCGCATTGTGGAACGGCGAAGCGTTCGGATCGGACACCTTCTCCAGGATGTGCTTGGGCACGATGAAGGTGAACGACGCCAGGATCGACATATAGGGCGAATAGGGCGCTTCCATCCGCCAATGGATCTCGTCGGGCGCCACGACGGTGATGTCCTTGACGAGGCTATGGCCGACCCGGCTGCGCGCGCGGAAACCGGGATTGTTGATCAGCTCGATGGAGAATTTGACGTCCTCCGCCGTGAACGGCGTGCCGTCGTGCCACTTCACGTCGCTGCGCAGCTTGATCTTCCAGGTCAACCCGTCGGCCGACAAGCCGCCATTCTCGAGGGTCGGGACTTCGCGGGCGAGGTCGGGAACGAAATTCCCGTCGGGATCGATGTACCAGAGCGGCGAAAACACCTGCCAGCAGATGCCCTGATCGACCTCGATGTTTGGCATCAGCGGATGGAAGACGGTCGGCTCCTGCGACAGCGCCGCGATCACCTGCCCGCGCGGCTTGTCTGGCGGATTGGTCGGGCGCTCGGTCTGCGCGAAGGCGCTGCCTGCAAGGCTCCATCCTGCCGCGGCGCCGGCCCCGAGCTGAAAGAATTGACGGCGATTCGGAATGCCGAGATGCACTGCCCCAACGCCGAACTTGCCGGTGTCGCTTGCCATGACCACTCTCCGTTGTCGCACGCGGCACCGTCTCCCGCGCCCCCAGACCCCGGCAGAGGGACAGGAGTGGGCTTTAGTGCTTCTAAATTTTTCAATCAAAAGTTCATCATGACTAAATACAGCTGTCAATGACATTGCTAGGATGCGCGACCTTTTCACTCCGATTGAAGTCTCGGACCGATGCGGTCCAAGGCTGAGATGATGCATGGGAGAGCGACATGGATGGTCGCGGCGATACCAACGGCCCGAAGGACGCTCCAACGATCGAGGCCGACGATGCCGTCGACCAGCGCCTCGGCGAAACCGTCCGGCTGCTGCGTCAGCGCGCCGGCCTCTCGATCCAGGACGTCGCCAACAAGACCGGCCTGTCCAACGGCATGATCAGCCAGCTCGAACGCGCGCGCGCCATGCCGTCGATCCGTACGCTGCGCCTGCTCAGCATCGCGCTCGAGGTCCCGATCTCCTATTTCTTCGAGACCACCGATCCCGGCGACGTGCAGCGCTACATCGTGCGCAAGAACAGCCGCCGCCTGCTGCGCCTCACCGCCAGCGGCGTCGTCAAGGAAGCCCTCACCCCCGATGGCCAGGGCCAGCTCGAACTCTACGAGCTCACGCTCAATCCCGGCGCCTCGTCCGGCACCGACTTCCTCCAGCACACCGGCGAGAAGGCCGGTTACATCCTGTCCGGCAGCCTGCGGCTGTGGCTCGACAACCAGGCCCATGTGCTCGAGGCCGGCGACAGTTTTCGTTTCCCGAGCATCGTGCCGCACATGTTCGACAACCCGACCCAGCAGGTGGCGCGCGCGATCTGGGTGACGACACTGCGCCAGTCCGACTCGCCGGCTGGTTGAAGCCCGAGGCAGGGCGGGCCTCGTCTCCGGGACGGCCGGCCGCCCCGCGCCACCGGAAATTGCCTCTCGACGGAAACGCACGGAATCTGTAGCTCACATGAAGCCGGCCCCCTCGACAGGGCGGGGCCGCGACGGTCCGCGGCTGGCGTCTTGGGTGTGAGACCATGAAACTCAGGGAGGTTGTGACATTTGCGATGGCCGCTCAGGTCGTCGTGACCGCCGCACTCCTTCTCGCCTCCTATGCCGTGACCGGCACCGCCGGCCCGCGCGGGTTCGGCATGGCCCAGCTCATCGCCCTGATGGCGAGCGGTATCGTTGCGGTGCTGCTCGCGCGTCTCTGCACGCGCGCGATCGCGACGTCGCAGGCCGAGCGGGCTTCCGCGCAACTGGCCGATCGGGCGAAGGCCGTCGCCGAGAGCGCACAGATGACGCAAGCCATCATCAAGACCGCGCTCGACGCCTTCATTCAGACCGACGAACGCGGCATCGTCGTGGAATGGAGCTTTCAGGCCGAAGCCCTGACCGGATGGTCGCGGCAGGAGGCCATCGGCGCCGACGTCGTCGACCTCCTCGTCGCCGAGCCGCTCCGCGCCGGCTTCAGGCAGCGCATGATGCGGCTGTTGCCGGAACTGTCGGATACGCCGATCGGCATCCGCATCGAAGTGAGCCTGCTGCACCGGAACGGCGATGCGATCCTGGTCGAGGCGTCGAGCACGGCACTCCGGCTCGGCGGGCGCACCATCATCAACAGTTTCGTCAAGGACATCACCCAGAAACGCGCCGCCGAGGAGCAGCTGATCCAGGCCCAGAAGATGGAGGCGGTCGGGCAACTCACCGGCGGCATCGCGCACGAATTCAACAACATGCTCACCGTGATCACCGGCACGATCGAGATCCTTGCCGACGCCGTGAAGGACAATCCGCCGCTTGCAACCATCACCAAGCTGATCAGCGAGGCCGCCGATCGCGGCGCCGCGCTGACCTCGAGCCTGCTGTCCTTTGCAAGGAAGCAGGCGCTGCAGCCGACGGAGATCGACGTCAACGAGCTGCTCGAAGAGCTCGCAAAACTGCTGCTGGCGACCTTCGACAAGAAGATCGAGATCGTGACGAAGCTCGACAGCAAGGTCTGGCTCGCCCTCGTCGACCGCGGCCAGCTGAGCTCGGCGCTGCTCAACCTCGCGATCAACGCCCGCGACGCCATGCTGGACGGCGGCAGGCTGAGCCTGACGACGCGCAATGTCGTGTTCGGCGTCCGCGAGGCTGTGGCGGTCGGCGCCGGCTATGCCGGCGACTATGTCGAGATCGAGATCGCCGACACCGGCACGGGCATGCGGCAGGCTATCCTGGAGCGGATCTTCGATCCCTTCTTCTCCACCAAGGAGGTCGGCAAGGGCACGGGGCTCGGGCTCAGCATGGTGTTCGGCTTCGTCAAGCAATCCGGCGGCGGCATCAAGGTCGCGTCCGAGGAAGGCCGCGGCACGACATTCACGATCTACCTGCCGAAGGCCGAGACCAGCACGATGCGCCCGGCCGGCTATGACGATCGCAAGGTCGTGGGCGGGCGCGAAACCATCCTTTGCGTCGAGGACGATCGCGACGTCCGCCAATACGTCACGGTCCAGCTCGAGAGCCTCGGCTACAAGGTCATCCCCGCCGCCAACGCCACCGAAGCGCTCGCCATCGCCGCGGAGGGGAAGGCGTTCGACCTGCTGTTCACCGACATCGTGCTGGCTGGCGGCATCAACGGACGCGAGCTCGCCGAGCAGATGGTGGCCGCGCGGCCGTCCCTGCGGGTGCTGTTCACCTCCGGATACGCCTACGATTCGCTGAACGCGCAGGGCCGCGCCACGATGGGCGCACCGCTTCTGACAAAACCCTACCGCAAGGCCGAGCTCGCGCGCATGCTGCGCCGCTCGCTCGACACCGCCGTCGATTCCGTGGGCGACCCGATCCCGACGCCCTATTCGGTGCAGGCCGATGTCGAGGGTTTTCTGCGCAGGCAGGCGGCTGAAGACAACGGCACGACGCGGTCGCGAAAGTAGGTCTCCTCTCGCGCTAGCTCATCCTTCGCCGCAGCGTTGCCGACGGCGTCTCGCCAAATTTTTCACGGTAGGCGCCGGCCATGCGGCCGAGATGCGTGAAGCCGAGATCGAAGGCGATCTCGGTGATGGAGGCATCGGGCGGGGCCTGCGCGAGCCGGGCGTGCAGGCCGGCGAGGCGCATGTCGAGCAGCATCTCCGAGATCGACACGCCGAAATGACGGCGGAAGCCGAGCTGGAGCGCGCGGATGCCGATCCCGGCGGCGCAGGCGAGCTGCGCAAGGTCGAGCGGCTCGCCGGCATTGTCCGCAAGACGGTCCCGCGCCACGCGGAGCGCCCGCGGCAGACGTTCGGCTTGCCCTGAGAACGTCCTGATCGCATCCGACAGGCCATGACGCTGGCCGTTGAGGAGGTGATCGAGCAGCGCCTCCCGCCAGTCGGCCGTCGCGACCGGTGAAAGCCTGCCGGCGGGACCAAGACGTTCGGCGAGCGTCATCAGCCCGGCAAGGCTGCTCCGCAAGGCCTGCCCGGACGGCGCGTCCAGGTCGATCACAGGATCGAACTCGACCGGGCCCGCCACCCTCCCCGACAAGGCCGCGGCGCGCTGCTCGACCATGCGGCGGTCAAGCAACAGGATCACCTGGGCACAGTCGCTCCACATCATCCGGGTCGGGATCGTCGGCGACAGCAGCGACGCCGTCCGGTCCGGTACGGCATCGAATTCGCCGGCGCCGGCCCGAATGCGGGCGGCGCCCGTGAGCGGGACCTGCACCAGGAAGAAGCGTTCGAGGCAGCCTGGATCGATGCTGACGGATCCGCCATAGGCAACGTAGTTGATGGAAAAGCCGTCGAATGCCGCGCAATTGTGCCGGGCGGAGAAGCCGGCCGCCCGCGCCTGTGCCGGCTTGAGATCGTGCGGACAGAAGATGCGTCCGATCTGCTCGGCCGCCGCGTCGACATCATCAGTGGCGACGCGGGCGAAGCCCGCAAGCCGTTCAGCTGCGGACGCACTTGCGCTCATTTCCAGCACGGCTGCGGACATCGTCGACCACGCTTCGCGTCACGGAATTGCTTTAAGCCTATAATAGTTCCCCGGACGCGGAAAGGGCCGCTTCGCAAAATCGTCGTGCTGCATGGCAAAAGCTCCATCCGGATTCGTTTAGCGGATAGACAGGCAGCCGGTCGCTGGCCGAAGCTCCATCCTCGCCGGAATCCATGAGGAGCGAGCCATGACTGCACTCGAAAAGGGCATAACCGCTGTCGGCACTGGCTATGGCGGCAAGAGCTGGAACATCCTTGGTCAGGTCTATTTCCCCAAGGCCGTCACCGACTCCACCTTCGCGTTCGAGACCAACAGCGATCCCGGCCAGTTCGTGCCGGTGCACATCCATCCGACCCAGGACGAGTTCATCCTGGTGCAGGAGGGCACGCTCGATCTCAAGCTCGACGGCCAATGGGTCAAGGCCCATGCCGGCGACCTCGTGCGCATGCCGCGCGGCATTCCGCACGGCTATTTCAACAAATCCGACAAGCCGTGCCGCGCGCTGTTCTGGGTCTCGCCGATGCAGAAGCTGGAGGCGCTGTTCAACCAGCTCCACAATCTGACCGACCCTGCCGAAGTCGTACGCATCTCGGCGCTGCACGAGGTGGACTTCCTGCCGCCCGAGGCCAACGAGTAGGCGGCCGCCTCACCGTCCACTTTCATCTGCTTGCAGGTCCGCCGGCCGCGCATTGCGGCCGAGCGTGGCCGCATGCGCACGAAAACACCCTGATTGCGAGCAATCCCATGGTCAGTCCCAAGCATGTTTGCGTGATCGGCGCCGGAGTCTCCGGTCTTGCCACCGCAAAGGCATTCTCCACCCGCGGCCACCGCGTCACCGTTCTCGAGCGCAGCGGCGATCTCGGCGGCGTCTGGGAGCCTGCGCGCTCCTACCCTGACGTGCAGACCCAGAGCCCGAAGGATCTCTATCGCTACACCGATCGCGCCATGCCGGACGCCTATCCGGAATGGCCGACCGGGCCGCAGGTCCACGCCTATCTCGCCGATTACGCCAAGAGCTTCGGCCTCGACCGCATGCTGCGCCTCAACACCGAGGTCGCCGGCATGGCGCGGCGCGCCGACGGGAAGCCGGGCTGGACGCTCGCGCTGACGAACAGGGACGGCACGGCGACGAACGAGGATTTCGATTTCGTCGCGGTTTGCACCGGGCAGTTCAACGAGCCGCGAGAGCTGCATTGCCCGGGCGAGGACGGATTCCTGGCGCAGGGCGGCCAGATCCTGCATTCGTCGAAATACAGCGATTCCGGCCTGGCGAAAGGACGCCGCGTCGTCGTGCTCGGCGGCTCGAAATCGGCGACCGACATCGCGGTGAACGCGGTGAAATCGGGTGCACGCGAGGTCACCATCGTGATGCGCGAGCCGGTCTGGCGCATCCCCTATTTCATCGGCGGCCTCGTGAATTTCAAGCGCATCCTCTACATCCGCGCGCAGGAGGAGATGTTTCCGGGCTGGGGCGCAAGCCCCATGGCGCGGCTCGCGCTTCGTCTCGCCGCGCCGCTGATCTGGGCGAACTGGCGCGGGCTGGAGAGCCTGTTGAAGGCGCAGCTCAAGCTTGGCCGATGCAAGATGGTGCCGAAAGAGCGGATCGAGGACGGCGTCAACTGCTCGGTGCCGATCGCAACCCCGGGCTTCCATCCGATGGTCGCCGACGGCCGCATCAAGGCGGTGTTCGGCACGTTCGACCATTACGAGGGCGACAGCATCGTGATGAGCGGCGGCGAGCGCATCGGTGCCGACGTCGCGGTGCTCGCGATCGGCTACAAGCTCGGCGTGCCGTTCCTTCCCTCGGCCTATCAGCAGAAACTGGTCGATGCGGACGGTCAGTACCGGCTCTATCGCCTGATCGCCAACCCTGATCTGCCGGAGATGGGCTTCGTTGGCTTCAACTCGTCGTTCTGCACCGTGCTCTGTGCCGATCTCGCGGCGAACTGGCTGGTGCGCTATGCCGACGGCCGGCTCGCGAACCAGCCGACGGCGCGGCAGATGCACGACAACATCGAGATGATGCTGCACTTCAAGCGCGTCGAGCGGCCAGCCGCCGGCGTCTATGGCGGCTTGTGCGTCGCGCCCTATCACTACCGCCATTTCGACGAGCTCATGGCCGATATCGGCGCCAAGGACCAGAAGCGCGGCGGGCTCGCCGGACACTTCCAGCCGCCGGATGCGGATGCCTATGCGAAGTTCCTGGCGACGGCGCCGGATTACCGGGCCGCAGCGTGAGGTCGGAGAACCCGGGCTGAGCGGGATTTGCAACTCGCCAGTCCGCGCGTTTGATGTTTACGATCCCCATGACCGACGAATCTCCGGCACATGGGAACTCGCCATGGGACTACGATGTCAGGCCGCCGCAGCCATGGCGGTGCTTGGGCTGATCGTCACGATGTTCACGGTCAGCCAGGCACAAACGCTTAACGCAAAGCAATCGGAGGCACTTGCGGCCTACGATCGCGCGCTCGGCGATTTCAAATCCATCCTCGCCGAGCGGCGCCGACAGATCGAGGCGAAGGAGCCGCTGCCGAACCTGCCGGGACAGGCGCTCTATCTCGCACGCGTCGCTGTCATTAGTAGCTACAAGGATCTCACCGACGCCATGCCGTCGCGGATCGGCAAGCCCAACAAGTTCGAGATTCCGCCGGCCTATTTCGATGCCGCGATCGAGCCGCTGGTCGACGAATACGCTGGGCTCTTCGACATCATGGAGGCGCCGCCCGCCGGCGCGCAGAACTCGCCGACGCCGTTCAAGGACGTCGTCGATCTCGCCGTCGCGATTGCACGCGCGAAGGGACTTGCACCTGGACACGCCGAAGCTGCCGGCCGCATCAGCCTCGGGCTGTTCTTTGCGGAGACGAACGGCAAGCAGAATGTCCGCAACGGACGCTCGAACACCTATATGGGCAGCTTCCAGACCGGCCCCTCCGAGGACCGCAACGGCCGCAGGAAATGGGAGGCCATCAAGGGAGAGATCGCGGCGGCCGATCCCGAATTGAGCGCGCGCGACGACAAGGAAGAGGCGCGCGCCCGCGGCACCGATCACCGCTTCAACCACTGGACCAACGTGCGCGACGGCCTGATGAACGCGCATGCCGATGTCTTCCGGGAAATCCCCGCGATCGTGAAGACGCTGCCCGACCCGATCGACCAGATGAAGCTGTTCGAGCTGATCCAGATCGTTCCCACTCCGACGCGGTCCGCGCTCAAATCAAGCGATCTCCTGAACTACCGGGTGTCCAGCCCGACGATCATGAGGCACCTGCGCAACAACAGCATCTTCGCCTTTGGACAGGCCGACAGATCGCGCAGCTCGGCGAGCTTCCGCGAGATCCTCGCTGCGATGTGGTTGTTCAACCGCAAATTCGAGCGCGCGATGGCGAAATACGCGGAGATCAGGGCGCACTGAGCGACCGGTTGCAACCTGCCCTGCGCCGCCTGCCCTATTCGGTGCGGATCGGCGAGTCCTTGAGGCCATTGTTGTCATAGGCCTTGCGCAAGGTGCCGTTCGTCGTGGCGTCCGTCATGAACGTCGTCACGAACGCCAATGCCTGGCTGTGGCCGAGCGGCACGGCGACGGCCGTCACCGTCTTCTTGAACGTCTCGTCCAGCACCTTTGTACCGGGAATCTTCTGCGCCATCTTGTTGAGCTGGTCCCGCGACAGCGCGAAGGCATCGATCTCGCCGCTCTTCAGGAGGCTGAAGATCTCGTCATAGGTCTGATAGCCCGTGACCTCAGCGTTCTTCAGATGCGCGATCGCGCCACGCATGGTGGTGGTGGCGTTGACGGCCGCGACCTTGATGCCGGGCTGGTCGAGCGAAGCGAAATTGGTCACGCTCGAACCGGGCTTGACGATGTAGGTGGCGTCCGCGACCTCGTAGACCGGGCCGAACATCATCTTGCTCTCGCGCTCGGGGTCCTTGGGCAGCCAGGTGACGTCCCAAGCACCTTTTTCAAGAGTGCCTTTGCCAGCCGCGTCGGTGATCTGCCCGGAATTCTGGTGCACGACGTATTCGACGGGAACGCCGAGCCGGGCCGCCATCTCCTTGCCGAGGTCCACCGGCACGCCGGCATAGCCGGCTTCCGTCTTGGTCGACCAGAACGCGCCGCCCGCAGGGCTGATTGCGATCGCGACCCGCAGCTTGCCGGTCGGTGCGATCTCGTCCTTCAGGCCATCGGCTAGCGCAGGCATGGCAACCGCCGCTGCAAGGAGGAGACCGGCAAGGGCCGATTGAAGCGAACTGGGCATGTCATGCTCTCCTCACCTTTTCTTCTTGGCTTCTTGGCTTCCTGGCTTCTTCTCTTCGTCCCGGCCGCTTCGCTTTCGTGACACGGCCATTGACACAATTCTGGTCGATCGTGCGCGCGGTGAAAAGCGGTTTGTCATGACAAACCTGTCAAAGGCCACACCGCCGTTTGCAGTGCAAGGCCGGTGACTGCCATGGCTATGGTGTTCCACGGCCGGGCATTTGTTGCTAGCCTGCCGCACCGACAGACAGCAATCGGGGGCTACCGAATGACCTGCGCGAATTCCGCATCTCTCGCCCCTCGCAACGAAGCGTGGAGACATGTCGGACGGGCGCTGGCCGCCGCGAGCGCCGTGATCGCGCTCGCCGGCTGCGAGGACAAGAACGCCTACGTGGCACCGCCGCCCCCCAAGGTGGACGTCGCAACACCGGTACAGCGCCCGGTGACGCGCTATGTCGAAGCCACCGGCAACACCGCCCCGATCAAGAGCGTCGACCTGGTTGCGCGCGTGCAGGGTTTTCTGCAATCGATCGACTATCAGGACGGCACCTTCGTCAAGCAGGGCACCCAGCTCTTCACGATCGAGCCGGAGACCTACAAGCTCAAGGTCGAGCAGGCGAAGGCCGCGGAGGTCGGCGCGCAAGCCACGGTCAAGCAGGCCGAAGCCGATTTCAAGCGGCAGGCCGAGCTCGTGCAGCGCCAGGCGGTCTCGCAGTCCACCCTCGACACCTCGACATCAACCCGCGACAACGCTCAGGCCAGTCTCCAGCAGGCCCAGGTCAATACCAGGCTCGCCGAGGTCAATTACGGCTACACCAAGGTGAGCGCGCCATTCGACGGCATCGTCAGCGCGCATCTGGTCTCGATCGGTGAGCTCGTCGGCGTCTCCTCCCCGACCCAGCTCGCGACCATCGTCGCGCTGGACCCGATCTGGGTGAACTTCACGGTCAACGAGCAGGACGTGCTGCGCATCCGCGCCGAAGCGGCCCGCCGCGGCCTGACCGTGGCCGACCTCAAACAGTTGCCGGTCCAGGTGGGCCTCCAGACCGAGACCGGCTATCCGCATGAAGGCCACCTCGACTACGTCTCGCCGACCCTCAATACATCGACCGGCACGCTCGCCGTGCGCGGCGTCGTGCCCAACGACAAGCGGGTGCTGCTGCCCGGCTATTTCGTCCGCGTCCGCGTGCCTTTCGACCAGGAGAAGGCCGCGCTCCTCGTTCCCGACACCGCGCTCGGCAGCGATCAGGGCGGCCGCTATCTCCTCGTCGTCAATAACGACAACGTCGTCGAGCAGCGCAAGGTGCAGATCGGGCCCGTCGACAACGGCCTGCGCGTGATCGAGGGCGGCCTGAAGCCTGACGACCGCGTCGTGATCGCAGGCCTGCTCCGGGTGATCCCGGGCCAGAAGATCGACCCGCAGGTGACGAAGATCGGACAGCCGCAGGCGTCTGCCAAGTAGGAGCGCCGGCCATGATCTCAAAATTCTTCATCGAGCGGCCGGTCCTCTCGAACGTCATCGCACTGCTGATGATCCTGATCGGCGGCGTCGCGCTGTTCAACCTCGCGATCGCACAATATCCCGACGTGGTGCCGCCGACCGTGCAGGTCACCACGCGCTATCCCGGCGCCAGCGCCAAGACGGTGATCGACACCGTTGCGCTGCCGATCGAGCAGCAGGTCAACGGCGTCGAGGACATGCTCTACATGCAGTCCTACAGCGGCTCCGACGGCACCTATACGCTGACCGTCACGTTCAAGATCGGCACCGACCTCAACTTCGCGCAGGTGCTGGTGCAGAACCGCGTCTCCAGCGCACTGGCGCAACTGCCGCAGTCGGTGCAGAACCAGGGCGTCACCGTGCAGAAGCGATCGACCTCGATCCTGCTGTTCGTGACGCTGACCTCGCCGGATTCCAGATATGACAGCCTGTATCTGAGCAACTACGCCACCATCAACATCCGCGACGAGCTCTCGCGTCTGCCCGGCGTCGGCAACGTCACGGTGTTCGGCGCCGGCCAGTATTCGATGCGGGTCTGGCTCGATCCCAACAAGCTGCAAGTCCTTGGCCTCGTGCCGCAGGACGTCATCAACGCAATCCAGCAGCAGAGCCAGCAGGTCTCGGCCGGCCAGGTCGGCGCGCCGCCGACGCCGCCGGGCCAGGCGTTCCAGTACACGCTCAACGTCAATGGACGGCTCGACGACACCAGCCAGTTCGAGAACATCATCGTCAAATCAGGCACCAGCGGCGACGTCACGCGGGTGCGCGACGTCGGCTGGGTCGAACTCGGCGCGCAGACCTACAGCCAGATATTCTCGCTCAACAAGCAGCCCGCCACCGGCATCGGCGTATTCCAGTCGCCCGGCGCCAACGCGCTCCAGGTCGAGCAGGCGGTCGAGAAGAAGATGGCCGAGCTCGCCAAGCGCTTTCCGGAAGGCATCAAATACGACACGCCGTTCGACACCACCAAATTCGTCGAGGCCTCGGTGCACGAGGTCTACATGACGCTGATCGAGGCCGGCCTGCTGGTGCTGGTCGTGATCCTTGTGTTCCTCCAGGACTGGCGCGCCATGCTGGTGCCGGCAACGACCGTGCCGGTGACCATCATCGGCGCCTTCGCCGCGATGGCGGCGCTCGGCTTCACCATCAACATGTCGACGCTGTTCGCGATCGTGCTGGCGATCGGCATCGTCGTCGACGACGCCATAGTCGTGGTCGAAGGCGCCGCGCACAATATCGAGCAGGGCATGAACGGTCACGACGCCGCGATCAAGGCGATGGACCAGCTGTTCGCGCCGATCGTCGGCATCACGCTGGTGCTGATCTCGGTGTTCCTGCCGGCCTCGTTCCTCGCGGGCCTCACGGGCCGCATCTACTCGCAATTCGCGCTGGTGATCGCGGCGACCGCGCTGCTCTCCGCCATCAACGCGGCGACCCTGAAGCCGACGCAATGCGCGCTGTGGCTGCGGCCGGCGGTGCCGCCGGAACAGCGCAACTTCTTCTATCGCGGCTTCAACAACGTCTATAACCGGATCGAGCGCGGCTACACACGGCTGATCACCTTCCTGGTCAGGCACGCCACGGTGTCGGTCGCGGTCGCACTGGTGCTGATCGGTATCGGCGGCTACGGCCTGTCGCGGGTGCCGACCGGCTTCCTGCCGATCGAGGACCAGGGCTATCTGATCGCCGCCATCCAGCTGCCCGACGGCGCCGCGCTGGAGCGAACCCAGACGGTGCTCGACAGAGCGAGCGAGCTCATCAAGGACACCCCTGGAGTCCAGCAGGTCATCACCATCGCCGGCATCTCCGCGCTCGACAACAGCGCGAGCCTCGCCAATGCCGGCGTCGCCTACATCATCCTGAAGGACTGGGGAGCCCGTAAAGGGCCCGGCGAGGATCTGCGCTCGTTGGTCTTTGGACTGAATGACAAGCTCGCGACCATCATGGAAGCCCGCACCATCGTGCTGCCGCCGCCGCCGATCCAGGGCATCGGCAACGCCGCCGGCTTCTCGATGCAGGTCGAGCTGCGTGACGGCAACAGCGATTTCGCCAAGCTGCAAGCCATCACCGGTGCGATGGTCTCCAATGGCCAGAGCCAGAGCGCGCTCCAGCGCGTCCAGTCCTCGTTCCGCTCGTCGGTGCCGCAATTCAACGTCGAGATCGACCGCGTCAAGACCCAGACCTTGCACGTCACCACCGATCAGGTGTTCTCGGCGCTGTCGACCTATCTCGGCTCGTCCTACGTCAACCAGTTCAACAAGTTCGGCCGCGTCTTCCAGGTCTATACGCAAGCCGATCCGGCGTTCCGCGTCACCGAGCGCGACATCGCCAACATGCAGGTGCGCAACTCGAACGGCGACATGATCCCGATCGGCACGGTCGCCACGATCACGCCGGCCACCGGCCCGTCGCTGATCAGCCTCTACAACCTCTATCCATCCTCGACCATCATCGGCCTGCCGGCGCAGGGCTACTCGTCCGGCCAGTCGCTGAAGCTGATGGAAGAGATCGCGGACAAGACGCTGCCGCAGGGCACGGGTTATGAATGGACCGCGATGTCGTATCAGGAGAAGGCGGTCTCGAACCAGATCTACTGGGTGTTCGGGCTTGCCATGCTGCTGGTCTATCTCGTGCTCGCCGGCCAGTACGAGAGCTGGTACGCGCCGATCTCGGTGATCCTCGCCGTGCCGCTGTCGCTGATCGGGCCGATGCTGATCCTCAACGGCCTGAAGATCGACAACAACCTCTACTGCCAGATCGGCCTGATCCTGCTGATCGCGCTGTCGGCCAAGAACGCCATCCTGATCGTCGAGGTCGGGCTCGAGCTGCACGGCCGCGACGGCAAGCCGATCCTGGAATCGGCGATCGAAGCGGCCCGCGCCCGCTTCCGCCCGATCCTGATGACCTCGTTCGCCTTCATCCTCGGCGTGGTGCCGCTGGTGATCGCGACCGGCGCCGGCGCCAGCGCCCGCAAGTCGATCGGCATCACCGTGTTCTCGGGCATGCTGGCCTCGACCTGCCTCGCGGTGCTGTTCGTGCCCGCCTTCTTCGTGGTGGTGCAGCGGTTCGAGAACTGGCTGGCGTCGAAGAAGGTGCCGAAGGCGCAGCCGGCCGCGGAGATGAAACCGTAGTCAATCTCGGCCGCCGACCGGCGCACCTGAACCGCCAGCTGACCTTCGTGGTGCGCCGAACGAGGTCCGCTGCGCTCGTGGACAAATAAGTGTCACATTCGCTCCGCGTGCGTTGTTGAAAAATTCGTCCGGAGGGTGAACCGGAATGCTCCGCGCGCGTTGAAGGTGCTTCCGTGCGCCGATTCTGGAGCGCTGATGTCTGACCAAGCCAGCCTTGCCGAAGCCGCCGACTTCTCCAAGCCGGTGATCGACACCGGCATCGTCGCACTTGCCATCCTTGCAGCGGTCCACGAAAAGCCCATCGACGTCGAGCAGACGCGGCGTGAACATGTCGAGCCCGGGGCGTTCGCCGACCGCGACGACCTGCTGCGGGCGGCGAAGGCCGAAGGGTTCAAGGCGCGTTACATCACGACCGATTTTGCCCGGCTCGCGCGTTCGCCGCTGCCGGCGATCGCCGAAGCGGTGGATGGCGGCTTCTTCATTCTGGCGCGGGTCGATCCGGACGGCGTGCTGGTGCAGGAAATCGGCAAGCCAACCACACGTTGGACCGAGGCAGAACTGGCGTCGCGCTGGCGTGGCGGGCTCATCGTCGTCACCTTGCGCGAAGCTGCCGACGGCGGATTTGCGCGCTTCGGGATGACCTGGTTCCTGCCGGTGATCGTCCGCTTCAGGCGCGTGTTCGGCGAGGTGCTGCTGGTCTCGCTGTTCATGCAGATCGCAGCGCTCGCAACGCCGCTGTTCTTCCAGGTCATCATCGACAAGGTGCTGGTCCACAAAGGCGTCAGCACGCTGACCGTGGTGATGATGGCGCTGGCCGGGCTGGCCGTTCTGGAAATCACGCTCAGCGGCATCCGCACCTACCTGTTCGCCCACACCACCAGCAGGATCGACGCCATTCTCGGCGCCAAGCTGTTTCGACACCTGGTCGGCCTTCCGATCGCCTATTTTGAATCTCGTTCGGTGGGCCAGACGGTGGCGCGGGTCCGCGAACTCGAGAACATCCGCCAGTTCCTGACCAGTTCCGGACTGATGCTGATCATCGACATCGTCTTCACCGTGGTGTTCTTCGCGGTGATGGCGCTGATCGCGCCCATGCTCACCTTGATTCCGCTCGCCGCCATCCCGTTCTACATCCTGGTCTCGATCGTCGTGACGCCGATCCTCAAAGCACGGATTCAGGAACGTTTCGCGCGCGGGGCGCAGAATCAGTCGCTGCTGGTCGAGATGCTGACCGGAATGGAGACGGTGAAGGCGATGGCGATCGAAACCCAGGCGCGGCGGCGCTGGGAGCGTCAGCTCGCGGGCTATATCACCGCCTCGTTCCGCACCGTCAGTCTCGGCACCGTCGGCTCGCAGAGCGTGGCGCTGATCAACAGGCTCTCGATGGCCTTGATCCTGTGGCTTGGCGCCTCGGCCGTGATGGATGGCAGCCTGACGATCGGCCAGCTCGTCGCCTTCAACATGCTGGCGGGCCAGGTCAGCCAGCCGATCGTCCGGCTCGCGCAGATGTGGCAGGACTTCCAGCAATTCCGCATCTCGATCGAGCGGCTCGGCGACATCATCGACACGCCGGCCGAGACGGTGCGCGCCAGCGTCCGTCACGATCTGCCGCTGCTGCGCGGCGACATCAGGTTCGAGCACGTCGTGTTCCGCTATCGGCCGGCCACGCCGCCGGCGCTCGAGGACGTCTCGCTGAAGGTCTCGCCGGGCGAAGTGATCGGCGTGGTCGGCCGCTCGGGCTCCGGCAAATCGACGCTGATGAAACTGGTACAGCGCTTCCATATCCCCGAGGCCGGCAAGGTGCTGGTCGATGGCGTCGACGTGGCGTTGATCGATCCGGCGTGGCTGCGGCGCCAGATCGGCGTGGTGCTTCAGGAAAACGTCCTGTTCAATCGGACGGTGCGCGAGAACATCGCGCTTGCCAATCCGGCGATGTCGCTGGAGCGCGTGATCCAGGTCGCCAAGCTCGCCGGCGCGCATGATTTCATTCTCGAGCTTCCGCATGCCTACGACACCGTGCTGGAGGAGCGCGGCGCCAACCTGTCCGGCGGACAGCGCCAGCGCGTGGCGATCGCCCGTGCGCTCGCCACCGACCCGCGCGTCCTGGTTTTCGACGAGGCGACCTCGGCGCTCGACTACGAGAGCGAGCGGATCATCCAGGCCAACATGCGCGCGATGTGCCGCGGTCGCACCGTCCTCATCGTGGCGCACCGTCTGTCGGCGGTGCGTCACGCCGACCGCATCGTGGTGATGGATCGGGGCCGCTGCGTCGAGCAGGGCACCCACGAGGAGCTGCTCCGCCAGGGCGGCTTCTATGCCGGGCTGGTCCGTCAGTCAGCATCGGATCGTGGCGATGAACAGGGAGGGCAAGCCGCGTGAAATTGCAGTGGCTCGTCCGTCAATTCGCGCGGCCAGCACGCCACGACGCGCTGGAGCGTGCCTTCCTGCCGGCGGCGCTGGAGATTGTCGAGACGCCGCCGTCGCCGACCTGGCGCGTCACTGGTCTGGTGATTGTCGGGTTTCTCGCCGGCTCGCTGTTCTGGGCGGGGCTGAGTCACATGGACATCATCGCCGTGGCCGAGGGCAAGTTCGTTCCGGTCGGACAGGTCAAGGTGGTGCAGCCGCTGGAAACTGCCGTGGTCAAGGCAATCCATGTCGAGGAAGGGTCCCACGTCCGTCTGGGCGACACCTTGATCGAACTGGATCCCACCGACACGTCGGCAAATCTCGGCAGCCTGCGCTACGATCGCAGCCAGGCGCTGCTCGATGCCGAAGCCGCACGCATCCTGCTGGCGGGTCGCGGCGTCGACGGGTTTACCGCACCCGAGGGCGCGAACCCGGTGCTCGCTACGGCCGTTCAGGACCAAACCCGCGAGGAGCTCGCCCGCTTCGACGCCTCGATGGCGGCGATCGATGCGCAACGCTTGCAGCGTGAGGCAGCGATCCGCTCCGCGCGCGCACAGCAGGATGTGCTGGCAGAAGTCATTCCGCTGCTCACCGAGCGTTATGAGGCGCTCAAGGGATTGTTCGAGCGCGGCAACGGCCCGAAGCCGCCGGTTCTCGCCGTGCAGCAGGAATTGACCGAGAAGAAGGGCAATCTGATCAGCCTGCAACAGCAGGAACAGCAGGGACAGGCCGACCTCGTCGCGTTGGAGGCCACCAAGCGCGGCACGCTCACCCAATTCCGCGCCGGCGCATCCGATCGACGCCTCAAGGCGTTGCAACGCGCGACCCAACTGGAGCAGCAGATCGCCAAGGAGGAGATGCGTGACGAGCGTCGGCGCCTGGTCTCACCGGTTAGCGGCACCGTGCAGGAGCTCAAGACCCATACCGTGGGTGCAGTGGTCACGACCGCGGACAAGCTGATGATCGTGGTGCCGGACGGCACGCCGCTGTTGATCGAGGCCTATGTCGAGAACCGCGACATCGGATTCGTTCGCGAAGGACAGGCAGCGGCAGTGAAGATCGATGCCTACCCGTTCACGCGCTACGGGACGGTAGAGGCGAGGCTCGATCAGATTGGCAAGGACGCGGTGGAGGAGAACGGCAAGGGCCTGCGCTTTCCAGCGCGACTCGTTCCCGCCAGCATGGAGATTCCGATCAATGGCGAACTGCGTCCTCTGATGCCGGGCATGAGCGCAGCGGTCGAAATCAAGACCGGGCGACGCACGGTGCTCGATTTCGTACTGGCACCGATCAAGGAGACGTTGCATGGCGCCGGCCATGAACGTTGACCCGACGCGATTGGCCGCAGGAACCGCGAGCAGATCATGGCTTCCATGCAGATCGATATTTCACGAAACCGCCCTTCATTTCCCGCGTTCGTCAGCCAAGACGGTTGGGTCATAAGATCGCGTGATAGCTGGCAAGCGGCGGTGGGAGAAAACGCAGATGGACGAAGTGAGCGACAGTTCAAACACTTCCGCACCCGAGACGACCGCGATGGGGGTACGACTTGCTTCAACCGGCCAGTTGCGACTGTCATCGCAACAAGACCCTTCGAACGGCAGCGACCTGTTTGATGACAGATTCTTGACGGGCACGTCCGCCGACGGTGGACGTGCCTTACCCTTAAAGGGTGATGGCGGTGTCAGCGCGCTTGCCCTGGGCGCCGCGACGCCAGGCGCGACCGAGCTGCGCATGGCAGGTGACTTGGCAGGTGACTTGGCAGGTGACTTGGCAGGTGACGGAGTGTCGTCAATTGGCACAGCCCAGGATCAGGTCTTGACCATAACCGACTCCTCGGCCTCGCGCCTTGGCGACATGCTTCAGTCCGGGCCGGTCGCAGCGCCATTGCTCGGCGACGCGCGGGCATCGCGACACGCGCCCACCTCGACTTCCCTTGCCGACCGCACCACGGCGGCGAATGACGTGTTGGATCCGCCATCGACCGGGCCGGTCAACCCATCACAGCATGCGGACCATCCAATATCTCCGGCGCACGACGTTCTGCCGCTGGACAACATCCTTGACCCGGCCCCGCATCACAATTCCGCAGCGGGTGATCACCATAACGCGCCAGCGAACGACGATGCGAAGCCTGCACACGCCGACGTATTGAAGATTGACGACGCGGCCAAGGCCTCCAGTCACATCAACGCCAATCCCAACGACGCCGCAAGCTCCGACGCGGCCGTGCCGGCCTCCAATGGCGCAACGATCCATCGGGCACAGACAACCCCACCATCCACCGGCGTGCTGGTCGAAGCCGGCACCAAAGCGATCCTGCTCGCAACGGACGAATCGCCAAACCGGATCGGGCCACACGCGAGTGCGGCGGATTTCGCGCTCAGTGCCGGGCCAGGCCACGTCCATTCTTCTGCCCTTGCAACTGCGGCGTTCAGCCCAGGCGTCATCGGAGCGCGCGACCAGCTTGCCTCGGCGATCGCGACGGCGACACCGGAGGCCGCGGCCATGACCACATTGCCGCCGCCTCAGATGACCGGCGCGGGGATTCCGACGCTCGGCGGCGACATGCACGCGCTACCGAAACATGCCGCCTGAAGCATGATCCCGAACGGCGGAAACGACTCCTGAAGGAAGGTCATGTTCAAACAATGAACCGAGCGGGATTTCAGACATAGGCCATTCCGCTCGTGACAAGATTAGGCTCAACCTCGGCCATCGTTCGTGGCATAAATGGCCGGGGCCCGCTGACAGAACGCCGACCGCAACGACAAGTGGTTTGAAATCGCGAGCCTCCCGGCAATTCCCTACGCGGGACACATGAGGACGTAGATATGATGGATCGTCACCTGGCCTTCGCGCTGTTCGAGCGGCCCGTCGTCCTCGATCTTGCGGCGATCGTCGATGTGCTGCGCAAACGACATCCCGGAATTGAGATTGACCTGCCCGGAGCGGCGCCGGGAGCAGCGGCGCCGGTGATCCGTTGTGCCGGTCAGAATATCGTGCTGATGGTCATGCCGATGCCGGTCCCGCGCGAGAGCTGGGATTTGCCCGGCCGTCGCGCCGCCGCGACCTGGCCGGCGGCGCTCGAGGTCCTCGGCGGGCATGCCGCCCACGTCGTGGTCTCGACAGTCGGACAGGCCGAGACGCCTGCACAGCAGCTCCAGGCCGCGCGCGCCGTGACCGCGGTCACCGGCGGCTTGATTGCGACCATCCCGGCCGCTGCGGTCTTGTGGAATGGGCTCGTTGCTCATTCCGCCGAACGCTGGGAGCAGCTGTCGCGCGAGGCCTTCGCCGGATATCCGCGCATTCCGTTTCCGCTGTGGGTCAGCATTCATCCCTTCCGCGACGGCCAGATCGTCGGCGCGATCACGTTCGGCCTGACGCCGTTCGGCGGCCGGGAGATCGAGTTCGAAGGCAAAGGCGCCGACCCGAACGAGATCGTGACCAAGGTCGCCGGCCTCATCGTCTACGTGCTCGAACATGGCGCCGTGCTGCGCGACGGCGACACGCTTGGCGCCGGCGAGTCCGATCGCATCCGGATCCACCACGTAGTCTCGCGTCGCGTCGAAGGACTGCCGGTGTTGCAGGCTACCGTCCCTGCCGCGGCCTAGGGGAGCATCAGCGATGGCGAAGGCACCACGACGGGTCTACGAAATCACGCCGGCATGGCCATTCGGCACGCCGGTGGTGGTGCAAGTGGCCGGTTGGAACGTGCCGCTGACGGCGTCGGTCGGTTTAGCGGAGATTGAACGCTGGTACGACAAGCCGCTTCCCTCCGAGGCACGCTTGCTCTCGAAGCCGCGCAAGCAGATCCCGGAGTTGATCCTGACCGGCGCCAGGACGCCGGTGGTCAGCGCCGGAATGAAATCCGTGCTGGAGCGCGACGCAGCCGGGCAGAGCGAATTCCGCCCCTTCACCCTGCAGTGGGAAGACGGCACAGCGGTGCCGGGCGAATGGCATTTATGCAACTTGCTCAAGCGCATTGATTGTTTCGATTACGCCACGATGAAAATGGAGCCACCGGATCCGGTGGCCGTCGAGAAATCGCTTGAGCAAAAGCGAACCGACCCGATGAGCGCGGAGGAATACTGGCTGCGCGAGGGCTACATCAATCGAATGATGGGCCCAAGATATGTCGACCTCGCGGCCATAGGCGACGCGCAGATCTGGCGGCCGAGGTGGCATCCGGCGTCGATCTTCGTCACCGACAAGCTGCTGGCCGCGCTCAAAGCTGCCAAGGTTCGCGGGGTACAGGCGGAACGGCTCGGCACGCGCGAGGAGCCGCTTCCGACGTTGGCAGAGATTCGCGACAAGGCGAAGTTGGCCGGCCTGAAACCAGAAAAACCATCCACCAAAACGGAGGCCTGATCATGCCCAAATCCGTGCGTGGCTTTAACGGTCTGCTCGACATTCCCACGGATTATCAGGCCCATCACCGGATTCCGCTGCAATTGTCCGAGGATCCGTTCCTGAAGCAGCTCGGCGGGGCGGTCGATTTGCACGACTTCAGCACCAACGGCATCGCGCTGCCCAAGGATGTGGCGACGGCCTTGGCGGGAGGCCAGACCCCCCATCTCGGCTCGCATCCGGCCTACACCGATTTTATCCGGGGCCTGCTCGACACGGCGGCATCGAAATACGATGTCAGCGTGCCGCTGACCGCCGCGCAAAGCACTGAGCTTGCCGGCCGCGTCAATACGATCCAGGCCTATTCGCGGATGGCGCTGTCCGGCCTGCTTCCGGATTCGAACGTTACGTCGAGCGGACGCGTGCCGTTGAACTCCCGGGATCCGATGATTTTATCGGGTGACCCGGCCGAGGTCCGGGCGTTCTTTGATGACTTGCGAGGGGAGCTGCAGAGCAAGGGCATTACAACACCGGAGAGCCTCGACGGGCTTGTCGATTTTCCGCGCTATGAACTGCTCAACCAGGCGGATGCTTTCAATCCGAATCTGACGGCAGCGCAACGAAGCGATCTTGTGCGCAACGTCGATGACGTCCGCGCCTCGCTCGATGCCAGCGGGCGGACTGATCTCACCAACGCGCTGAACGATGCCGGCCGCAGTCGCTACACGCTGGGCGGGGCGACACAATCCACTGGCCCAGCCGGTGCCAGTCCGGAGCTGCTGCAAGGGGTCGAGAATGCGACCGGGCGATCCTTCGCCACGGGACTGACCGCCCCGGAAAGTCTCGGAACGATTGGAACGCCCGATCTTGCGCCGCTCCCATCTGTCACATCGCCCGACGTGGCGGCGCTGCCGCAAATCGAGCAGCCTGCGCCGTTGCCGGACGGGGCTCCCATCGTCCAGGACAATGCTCCCATCATCCAGGACAGTCCGGTTGTCCCGGACAATCAGGCGCCGGTGCGGACGACAACCACGGAGCTGCCGGAGATGCGCGCGCCTGGCATTGCGGAGGTGCCGGAGATTGGTTCGGCGCTGCCCGAGGCCCCCGCGTCTTCGGAGCTTTCGCCGGCCACCTCGCCGGCGCGCGAAAGCGCGTCCGTCCCAGACCTGACGAGGGCTCCGGCGTCCGAGCTTCCGGCGGAAATCACCGGCGCTGCGACCGGACGGTTCACGCCGAACTTCGTCGGCGTGATCGGCCAATCGCCGACCGCATCGAAGATCTTCACCGGCGCCGGCGTCCTCGGAACGGTCGGCCTCGCTGCCGACGCCGGGATCACCGGCTACAACGCCTATCAAATGTACAATCAGGGCGACACGCTGGGAGCGGGCCACGAGGTCGCCGGTTTCGGCGGTCGCCTCGGCGGCTCACTGACCGGTGCTTATCTGCTCGGTGAAGCCGGCGCGCTTGGCGGACCGTGGGGCGCGCTGGGCGGGGCGATCGTCGGCGGCATCGGCGGCGCCATCCTCGGCGACAAGGGCGTCAAGTCGCTCTACGACAGCCTCACCGGCTATCAGCCGCCGGCGGCGGCCGCCGCGCCGACACCGGCCTGGCCGGATCAATTCGCCGCCGAGTTCGATCTCAGCAATGGCGGCGGGCCGTTCAGCGATCCGATGACCGGCTTCCAGGCGGAAAGCCAGGCCGACTACGACGCGCGGCGGCAGGCCTACGTCGATTCCAAGATGGCGGATCAGCAGACCCAGGGTCAGCAGATGCTGGATACGCTGAGGCTGACGCCCGGCGTTGACCCGAACGCACTGCCTGCCGACCCCACGGCGAACCCACTTCCCGCGGCGCCGACGGCGCCGGCATCGGACGCGCCGCTGGATACGCCTGCCAATACCGGCTCGTCCCTTGCGCCCTCGAACGCGGAGCCGGAAGCAATTGACGGGCTCACCCCCACCTCCATTGGTTTTGACGGCAATCTCGGCGGCGTGACGACGGCGGCGCCTGCTTCGCCGCTGTCGCTGGACACGACCGGCCGGCCGCTCGACGGCGGTTTGAATACCGGGATCGACCCGGGCCTTGGTTCTTTCGACACCGGTCTGAATTCGAACCTTGGTCTGAGCTCCAGCCTCGACACCGGATTGACCTCGAACCTGAATGGCGGCGCCACCCTCGGTTTGAACTCGGGCCTCGACAGCAGCTTCAATTCGGGCCTCGGCAGCAGCTTCAACTCAGGCCTCGACAGCAGCTTCAATTCGAACCTCGGCAGCAGCTTCAACTCCGGCCTCGACAGCAGCTTCAATTCGAACCTCGGCAGCAGCTTCAACTCCGGCCTCGACAGCAGCTTCAATTCGAACCTCGGCAGCGGCTTCAACTCAGGCCTCGACAGCAGCTTCAATTCGAATCTCGGCAGCAGCTTCAACTCAGGCCTGGACAGCAGCTTCAATTCGAATCTCGACAGCAGCTTCAACTCCAGCCTCGACAGCAGCTTCAATTCGAACATCGGCAGCAGCTTCAACTCAGGCCTGGACAGCAGCTTCAATTCGAGCCTCGACAGCAACTTCAGTTCCGGCAGCAGCTTCGACAGTGGTCTCGGCTCGTCATCGGGCTTCAGCGATTTCGGCGACAGCAGCTTCGGCGGCGACTCGTTCAGCAGCGGCTCGTTCGGCGGCGACATGGGGCCGGTGGTGCTCGACCTTTCCGGGCAGGGCGTCCGGATCACCGGCTTGAACGATTCCCGCGCCGCGTTCGACGCGGATGGCAACGGCGTGCCCAATCGGATTGCCTGGACCGCGCCTGACGATGGCCTGCTCGCATTCGACGCCAACGGCTCGGGCACCGTCGACCAGACCCGCGAACTGGCATTGCGAGAGTGGACGCCCGGCGCCCGGACCGACCTCCAGGGCCTCGGCATCTTCGACACCAATCACGACGGCGCGCTCGATTCGCCGGATCAGGATTTCGGCCGCTTCGGCATATGGCGCGATCGCAATAGCAATGGCGTCAGCGATCCCGGCGAGCTCAATTCGCTGGTCGAAGCCGGCGTGAGCGCGATCTCGCTCGCCTCCGATGGCGTGCAGAGCCGCCTGCCGGATGGCTCGACGATCTATGGTCAGGGCTCGTTTACCCGCACCGACGGTACCAGCGGCCGACTGGCCGACGTGGCCCTCGCCTTTGCGCCGGACATCAGCGCCGCACGCGATCAACTCGTCGGCGCGATGGCTGTCGGGCCCGGCGGGTCCGCGGGAGCGACGGCGCCGATGTTGCCTCCCGTCGCGGCGATCGGGCCGATGCTCGGAGCCGACGTCGCATCGCCGCTTCATGCAAGACCTGGGTAGCGCCCACAGGATCGACGTCAGGACCGGTGCACCGCTGGTCGCGTTTCGAGCGCGTCACGAGCCAGGCTTCTGCTGCGGCTCGCCGCGCTCCAACGAAAAAACGCGAAAACAACCCCATGCACAGTAGGACGGCATTGGCGGCGTTGGGTTTTTTCAGCCGCTCCGACGTTTGACTCGTCGGGCAAGACACCGGCAGAATGGCATCATGGGCGGCATGCACGACGTGCCTCCTCATCCCCCGTCATTGCGAGCAGCTGCGCGCGTCTCTTCCGTCATTCCGGGGCGCGCCGACAGGCGCGAGCCCGGAATCCATCGGGCGGCAGAGGCTGCGGGTAAATGGATTCCGGGCTCGCCGCTGCGCGACGCCCCGGAATGACGATGCGGCGCGAGCCGCCCGCCTCAATCGCTCACGCCGCCTGCGGCGTCCGGATCTCGCGCGGCAGGATCAGCGCGGCGGCGATCGCGAGCAGGCAGAGCGCGGCGAAGGCGTGCAGCATGGTGACGAAGCCGCCCTGCTCGTAGAGCCAGGCGACCAAGCCGACGGAAGCGCCCGCCGCGGTGAAGCCGACGAAATAGCGCACCGCATAGGCACGCGAGCGCCACTCCTCCGTGGTGTACTTGCCGACCATGGCGTCGTTGACCGTGACCTGCCCGAACGCGCCCATGACGATGCCGATCGAGACCAGGATCAGCGGCAGATTGGACAGGCTCGCGGCAAGATACAGGAACGGGGCCAGCATGAAGGACAGCGGCAGCGCCACCGTCTTCAGCGAATAGCGGTCGAGCAGCCGGCCGATCGTGTACTGCGTCATCGCGCCGAATACGTAGACGCAGGCCGCGATCACGCCGAGCAGCGCCGGGCTCTTGGTGAGATCGGCAAGCCGCTCCGCGAACAGCTTTGGCAACGCGACGGTGACGGCATTGAACGTGGTAGAGATCGCGATCACGACGATCAGCAGCGAAAGGATCACGCGCCACATGTCCTGCTTGGCGACGCGCGCCTGCGCCGCCGCCTGCTTCGAGCCCTTGCGGTCCTCGTGCACGACCATCATCGCAAACGCGATGCCGATCAGGATGGTGACGACGCCGGGCACGATGAAGGCAAAGCGCCAGCCGAGATACTGGCCGATCACGCCGGTGACCAGCGCGGAGGAGGCGACGCCGAGATTGCCCCAGACGCCGTTCAGCCCCATCTCGCGGCCGAGCCTGTCGGCATAGGACACGATCATGGCGGTGCCGACGGGATGGTAGATCGAGGCGAAGATTCCGATCGCCAGCAGCGCCGCGCCGAGCTGCGCCGACGTCTGCACGAAGCCGACCGCGATCATGGAGAGGCCGATGCCGAGGAAGAAGATCAGCATCATGTGGCGGCGGCTCCAGCGGTCGCCGAGCCAGCCGGTCAGCAGCGAGCCCGCGCCGAAGGCGATAAAGCCCGGCGTCGCATAGGGCAGAAGTTCCGAATAGGCCATGCCGAGCGCCGGCCCCATGATGATCACGGCGGCGGCGAAGATCAGCATCGAATAATGGTCGATGAAATGGCCTGCGTTGACGAAACTGATGACCCGGCTGGGGCTGTTCATACGAATCCTCTCCTGCTCCGAAATGAGTTATATGTCCTGGGCATGACGAGATGCTGCCAATGACTGTCGTGGAAACGCCAATCCTCCGGGCGGTCCGGAGCAATCATCGCTCGCCCGCGGGCGTGCACCTGGTCGCCCGCGATTATCCCAAGGGCATGCGGATCGACCCGCACCTGCACCGCGAGGCGCAGTTGATCTATGCTGCGAAGGGCACGATGCAGGTGACGACGCCAGGGGGACGCTGGCTGGTGCCGCCGGACCGGGCCGTCTGGGTGCCGGCCGGGCTCGAGCACGCCCTCGACCTGCTCGCCGATATCGAGATGCGCACGCTGTATTTCGACCTGTCCTGGCTGAAGCGCGAGCAGCGCTATGACGGCCTGACCAGGGAATTCGTGGTGCGGGTGTCGCCGCTGCTCAACCAGGCGATCCTGGCGCTGTTCGACGCGCGCAACACCGATGAGCGCACCGAGCTGCTGGTTCGCCTCGTGATGCTGGAATTGCACCAGGCCGAGGATTCCGCGACCTTCGTGCCGCTGCCGCGCGAGCCGCGCTGCCGGCGCGCCGCGATGATCGTGCTCGACGACCCCACCGGCCTGCACGATATCGACACGCTGGCGCGCGAGGTCGGAACCTCCGCGCGCACGCTGTCGCGGCTGTTCTCGACGGAGACGCAGCTGAGCTTCAAGAGCTGGTGCCAGCGCGCCCGGATCGCCGCGGCGATCCAGCGGCTGTCGACGGATGCGAACGTCTCGGTGAAGCAGCTCGCCACCCAGCTCGGCTATGCCAGCGTGCCGGCGTTCTCGGCCGCATTCCGTCAGGTGACGGGGCGGACGCCGACGGAATTTGCGGGGAAGGGGTAGCTATCGCCTCGTCATTGCGAGCGCAGCGAAGCAATCCAGAGTCTTTCCGCGGCGGCAGTCTGGATTGCTTCGCTGCGCTCGCAATGACGGCGCGTGAGGCAGCCGCCTCGTTCTCCAAATGCCACCGGCGGGACATGACAGCGTGCTTGGAACGCATGGCACCACGAAAGATACAAAATTCCTCTGCTTGATTGTGATCGGCTTCCGCCTAAATCCCGTGTAAGCTTCCGCAGCGCACAAACCGGAATCGAAAAGCCCAGATGGCCAACGCCTTCTTCTCAGACCTGCTCGCCACAATCTCCGATCGCGGCCGCACGCTGCTGCGCCGCGGGGATTCCGACGACACCAAGCACGATGCCGACGGGCTGATCGAGCTCTGCGGTGCGCTGCTGTCCGGTCGTGGCGAAGCTTCGGGCACTGCCATGGCGCGTGAGGTGCTCGACATCTACCAGGAGTTGGATGCGGCAGGACGCCGCGCCTTCTTCGAAGCCCTGGTGCGCGATTTCGGTCCCGATCGCGAACGCCTGTCCAAGGCGATCGAAAAATGGCGCGCCAGGCCCAGTGACGAAGACGCGAGCTCGCTGCACTTCGCCTCCGAGCCGCGGCGGCAGGAGCTGATCCGCCGTCTCAACCGCGCGCCCGGCGGCACCGGCGACCTCGTCAACATGCGCGCCGATTTGCTCGGCATGATGAACGGGCACACCGATCTTGCCGCGCTCGATCGCGACGTCTCGCATCTGCTCTCTTCGTGGTTCAACAGGGGGTTTCTCGTGCTGCGCAGGATCGACTGGTCAACTCCGGCCAACATCCTCGAAAAGATCATCCGCTATGAAGCCGTGCACGAGATCAGCGACTGGGACGATCTGCGCCGCCGCATCGATCCGGTCGACCGCCGCTGCTACGCCTTCTTCCATCCCGCGATGGTGGACGAGCCCCTGATCTTCGTCGAGGTGGCGCTGACCGAAACGATCCCCGGCGCGATCGCGCCGCTGCTCGCGGTCGACCGCCAGCATCTGCCGATCGAGCGCGCGCGCACCGCGGTGTTCTATTCGATCTCCAACACCCAGCGCGGGCTTGGCGGCATCTCCTTCGGCAGCTTCCTGATCAAGCAGGTGGTGGAAGAGCTGCGCCGCGAGACGCCAAAACTCGACACCTTCGTGACGCTGTCGCCGGTGCCGGGCTTCATGCAATGGGTGAAGCAGGACAAGGACCTGCCGCTCTCGGACGAGGACCGCGAGGTGCTGAAGCGCCTCGACGATCCCAAATGGTTCGAGAACCCCGAGACGACCGCGCTGCTACGCGCCGTGATCGAGCCGCTCGCGGCCTATTACTTCCTGAAGGCGCGCACGCCGAAGGGCAAGCTGATCGATTCCGTCGCCCGCTTCCATCTCGGTAACGGCGCGCGGCTCGAGCGCATCAACTGGCTCGGCGACCTTTCGCCAAAGGGCGTGCGGGAATCGGCCGGCGTGATGGTCAACTACCTCTACCGCCTCGACGACATCGAGAAGAACCACGAAGCCTATGCCAATGACGGCGAGGTCGTGGCGTCGAGCGCAGTAAAGAAGCTCTTGAAGGGCGAAGGCCGGCGGCTGCTGGACATGCGGTTGTCGTAAGAGGACGAAATACGCCAAGGCGCGATTGGAATTCATACCGCAATGACTTCCGATGGCGCCGCATCTCCCCGGCCAACAAATGCTACGGAGCGAATTGACGCTATCGACGTGTTGCGCGGCGTCGCCCTGTTCGGCGTCATGGCCATCAACCTCGTCATGGAGTTTCGCATTTCGATCTTCGAGCAATTTCTTGGCCCCAAGACGTTCGCCTCGCCGGTCGATCGCGCCATCGAAACGGTCCTGACACAGGCCGTCGAACTCAAGGCGTTTGCGCTGTTTTCGCTGCTGTTCGGCGCAGGCCTTGCCATTCAATTCGATCGGCTGACAAACAGCGGGCGCCGCATTTCGCTCCTCATGCGCCGGCTCGCTGTGCTGCTGGTGTTCGGCGTCATTCACCTATGCCTGATCTGGAACGGCGATATCCTCACCGAATATGCTTTGGCGGGGTTCATCGTGCTGCCGTTCCTGTCTGGTCCGCGCTGGCTACTGACGCTCTCCGCGTTGGCGTTCCTGGCGCTGTACCTGGCAATGCAGGCCTTTCCGCCGGCTGGATTGTTTCCCAGCAGGGCTGCGATCTGGCGGGACGTCATGGATGCAAATCGCATTTATGCGACGGGCGGCCTCCTCGACGTATTCGCGTTCCGTCTCCGCGAAATTCCTCTCATCGCGTCTCTGCACGCGTTCGTCTTTTTGCGCACGATCGGGCTGTTTCTTGTCGGAGCGCTCGCGTGGCGCAGCGGGATTTTGCAGAATGTCCGTGGCCTGCTCGTCATCGCGCCCCTCTGCATCGGTTTTGGCGCCGCATTGATCCATATCGGCAGGGAGCCACTTGGCACCATCCTGCTGGCGCTGGGCTATGGCGCCGCCATTCTTGGCATCGCCAGTTTCGAGCACGGCAAGAGGCTGCTTGGCTGGGCCGCGCCGTTGGGCCGAATGGCGTTCACCAACTACGTCGCACAATCCCTTATCTTCGGCTGGATATTTTACGGCTACGGCCTTGGTCTGTTCGGGCGGCTTGGCATCACCCAGGCCCTCGCCATCGGCATCATCGTCTACGCTGGACAGGTGCTGTTCAGCGCATGGTGGCTGCGCCACTACCGATACGGCCCGATCGAATGGCTATGGCGCACGCTGATGTATGGTGTACGGCAGCCGATGGTGGCGACACAGGTGGCGGTGGCGGGGTGACGACCCCGTGCGCAATTGCGCACTAGGCGAGGCATGACAGCGGAGTTTGAGGATGCGTTGCGCGAGATGCGAGCTGCCTCCTCAGCGTCGTCCCGGCGAAGGCCGGGACCCATAACCACAGGATTGGATTTGGCGAAGATTCGGAGTTGCCAGTTCGCCCCATAACTCCTCCCTGGGGTTATGGGTCCCGGCCTTCGCCGGGACGACACTGAATAGCTAGCGCGGCCTTCGCGCTCCAATACTACTCCGCCAGCGCCTTCATCTCCTTGTAGAGATCCGACTTGCCCTCGAAGCCGATGCCGGGAAGATCCGGCATGGTGATGTGGCCGTTCTCGACGCGGACGCCATCCGGGAAGCCGCCATAGGGCTGGAACAGGTCGGGGTAGCTCTCGTTGCCCCCTAAGCCGAGGCCGGCGGCGATGTTGAGCGACATCTGGTGGCCGCCATGCGGGATGCAGCGGCTCGGCGACCAGCCATGGGTCTTCAGCACTTCGAGCGTGCGCTGGTATTCGCACAGGCCATAGGACAGCGCGCAGTCGAATTGCAGCCAATCGCGATCAGGACGCATGCCGCCGTAGCGGATCAGGTTGCGGGCGTCCTGGTGACTGAACAGGTTTTCGCCTGTCGCCATCGGGCCGGGATAGAATTCGGCGAGCGCGGCCTGCAGCGCGTAGTCGAGGGGATCGCCGACCTCTTCGTACCAGAACAAGGGATAATCCCGCAGCATCTTGGCGTAGGCGATGCCGGTTTCCAGGTTGAAGCGGCCGTTGGCGTCGACGGCGAGCTGCGCGTCCTTGCCGATCTCCTTCAGCACCGCCTCGATGCGGGTGCGATCCTCGTCGATATCAGCGCCGCCGATCTTCATCTTCACGACGTTGTAGCCGCGGTCGAGATAGCCGCGCATCTCGCCGCGCAGCATCGAGAGATCCTTGCCGGGATAGTAGTAGCCGCCGGCGGCGTAGACGAACACGCGCGGATTGGCTTTGACGCCGTGACGTTCGGCGAGCAGGCGGAACAGCGGCTTGCCGGCGATCTTCGCCACCGCATCCCACACCGCCATGTCGATGGTGCCGACCGCGACCGAGCGCTCGCCATGGCCGCCCGGCTTCTCGTTGGTCATCATCGCGGCCCAGACCTTGTCGGGGTCGAGATTGTCGCCGGCCGCATCCAGCAGCGATTTCGGATCGGCCTCCAGGATGCGCGAGGCAAAGCGCTCGCGGATCAGGCCGCCCTGCCCGTAGCGGCCGTTGGAGTTGAAGCCGTAGCCAACGACGCGCTTGCCGTCGCGCACCACGTCGGTGACGACGGCAACGAGGCTCGTCGTCATCCTGGTGAAGTCGATATAGGCGTTGCGGATCGGCGAGGAGATCGGCTTGGTGATCTCGCGGACGTCGACGATGCGGACGGACATGGGCGTGGCTTTCCTAGCTAACTCTCTCCACTCGTCATGGCCGGG
>NZ_AXAB01000049.1:0-79498 GCF_000472645.1 Bradyrhizobium sp. WSM2254
GTCCTCCGTGAAGAACGCGGACGACCGCTGATTTAAGCGATCTTTTGAGCCGGGACAGTTTCGGCGAAGGCCCGGATGATGGCACGCAAGAGTTCTGCGAGCCACCGCAGGAGCAGGCCGAAGTTGTAGCCGGCCGCGGCGAGGACGGCGTTGATGCGGTCGCCGACGCGGCCTTTGAGATAGTTGCGGTCCATGCGGTGCTCGGCCTTGACGTGGCCGATGACGGGCTCGACGGCCGCACGACGCTTCATCTCGCGCCTGATGGAAGCCGTGACGCGGCGGACCTGCCCCGAGATCCAGACCCTGAGCCGGTGCGGGTGGTTGTGGCCGCGGTACCCTTTGTCGACATGGATGCGGCGAGCCTCCACGCCGGTGAGCTTCTCCATGTCGGCGACCACGGGGCCGAGCGTGTGCCCGTCGAACGGATTGCCGTGCAGCGCTTTGGCATGGAGCACGAACTGTCCGCCCTTCGGGGACGTCACGGGGGTGGCGATACTGACCTTGCAGCCGAACTCGTAAGGCGCACGGGCTTTCCCCTTGCCGATGCACTCGACCTCCGGGGCATGTAACGCATAGACCTTGGGGCCGCGCTGATGCTGATCCTGGGTGCGCACCCGCTGCGCCAGAGCGAGCAGCGGGCCGAAGCGAGCTTCCAGCGCCGCATCGCCATCAATCTTGCGGCGGATGTCGCGGATGATCCGGCCAAGCCGCGTCCGCAGGAACTTGAGTTGGCGCCGGGCGCGCTTGAACTGATGAGCGTGGGTATAGCGGCCGACCATGATGGCGGCGCGCTTCGCCAGGCGCAGATAGCTCTGGCGCAGCGGCACACGGTTGCGCTTGGCGAGCCCGACGAGCTTGGTGATGGCCCGATGCATCAGCCGCGCGTCGGTCGGATGCGCAACGGCCTTTGGCTGCACCGTGGTATCGACCGCCACTCGCTCCAGGTCCTTGGGACCAATGGCGCCAGTCTTGTGCGCCACCGACAGACTTTCCTGGATCAACGCGACGAGCTGCTCCTCGCCGAGCCGCTGGCGCCAGCGCGTCATCGACGATCGATCGAACGGCAGCCGGTGGCAGAAGCTCAACTCGCCGCAGAAGTATTGGTAATAGGGGTTCTCGATCCAGCGGGCGCACAGCACCTCATCCGAGAGATTGTGCATGTGCTTCAGGATGAACAGGCCGGCGACAAGCCGCGTCGGCAGGCCAGGCTGCCCCGGACCGGTTTGGCACACCGAACCAAAGCGGTCATCCAGAAACTTCCAGTCGATCAGCGCCGCCAACCGCACCAGCGGGTGGCCCATGTCGATGATTTGATCGAGGGCCGGAAGCAACAGGTCTTTCTGGCGATCATCCCGCGGTTTGCTCATCGCCTTCCCTAATGCCGATGACCCGTCATCAGGGAATCACGAATCGCTCGAAACCAAAATCCCAAAACGCAAGAAAGCGCGGCCCAACACCCAGCTTTCCTGCAAAATCGAATACTTTATCGAGACAACTTCTGCCTATCTCTCAGGTCGATCTGCATTCTTCACGGACGACCCGATGACGGGCGCAAATTAATTCCATGCCCCACGGAACGAGCCGGCGCGGGGCGCGTTGGTGATGCAAGTCCCAAGGATGAAGATTGTGAGCACAAAGGCCTCAGCCGGTCAGCCCCGGGCTGGGGCCTTTCCGCGTCTGGATTGCTCCCGGGACTGGCTTACCCTCAGGCAGTCGCGGCAGCTGGGCCGCCGCGATACTCCGCCCACGCTTGCCGCAGGATTTGCAGAGACGAAGTGAGGAAGATTCCCGCCATCACGGCGGCAACCGCCAGATCAGGCCATGCCGTCCCGGTACCGAACACGCCAACGGCAGCAATCATCACGATGACATTGCCGACCGCGTCGTTGCGCGAGCAGAGCCATACCGACCGCACGTTGGCATCGCCGTCCTTGTAGCGCGCGAGCAAGAGAACCGAGGTCAGATTCGCCGCCAGCGCGGCCAAGCTCATCGCTCCCATCAGCTCCGCACGGGGAAGCCCCAGGACCACGGTCTGATAGACCGTTGACCCGAACACCCAGGCTGCCATCGCGCTGAGCGACAACCCCTTGAACAGTGCGGCGGTGGCCCGTGTCTTGAGGCTTGCACCGATGACCGAAAGGCTCAAGCCGTAGGTGACTGTATCGGCCAGGAAGTCGAGAGCGTCGGCCTTGAGAGCCTGCGAGCCGGCCAAATGGCCCGCCGCCATTTCGCTCACGAACATCGTCGCGTTGATGGCGATGACGGTCCACAGCACGCGCTTGTATCGCGGATCAAGCCCGTCGAAGACCGGAACGCCTTCCGAGCAGCAGTCGGCGCAGCCCGACGTGGCGACTTCCTCTACCCGGGGCTTGGCGGCCTTCTCGCAGCACGCGTCGTGTGAGCAGCAAGTCTCTTCAGGCATTCCAGGCTCCTCTCGGGCGTGCGATTTTACCACGAGCCCGCAACGATGGCGAACTTCTAGGCGTGGTTCCACAACTGCCTAGACCTCTAGTCCGACAAGCCATCTCAGTCCGCGTTGCGGACCACGCGATCGGCCCCTCGCACCGTCTCCCTTGGAGGAGAAAAATGAGAATCTTGCAAACCGACTGTAACCGAGTCGGCAATACGACCGAACTATAGCCATGTGAGTATGACGTCTCCGGAAACAGAGCTGAAGGCACTGATGCTTGCCAGCCAGGACGGCGATGCGGCTGCGCATCGGCTGCTGTTGGAGCGGTTGAGCCGCCATTTGCGCGCCTATTACAAAGGTAAGCTCGCGAGAATAGGCCGAGGTGCCACGGAAGCCGAGGATCTGGTTCAGGAGGCGGTACTGGCGATCCACATCCAGCGTCACACCTACGATCCCGCAGAACCGTTGACACCCTGGGTGCACGCGATCGCGCGCTACAAGCTGATCGATTTCCTGCGCCGAAACCGGGCCTCGGTTGCCGATGTGCCGATCGATGAGGCGGGCGACGTCATCGCGAATGACGATCACCTTAGCGCCGAGAGCAACTTTGATCTCAGGCGGTTGCTCAAGCACCTTCCGGAAAAGATGCAATGCGCGATCGAGGCCGTGAAACTCGATGGGCTGAGCGTTGCTGAAGCTGCGCAGCGGTGCCGCATCTCGGAATCGGGCGTGAAGGTCAATATTCACCGCGGGCTGAAAGCCCTGGCAGCGTTGATCGCACAGAGGACGCAAACATGAAGACGGACGAGCTGATCACCGCGCTCAGCGCGGGTGTCGAACCGGTCAACCGGAGGCTGGTCAACCGCAGCGTCGGCATTGCGCTTGTGGTTGGAATGGCCGTTGCGATCGGGCTGACGTTTTTTGCATTCGGTGTCCGCACCGACCTGACCGCGCCACGCCCCCTGATTTTCCTGCTCCTGAAGTTTGCGTTCGCGATCGGCACCGCAGGCGCCGCGTCGGTCTATCTGGCGCGGCTGGCGCGGCCTGGTGGGGAACGAAAAGTATCCCCGGGCCTCGCCGCTCTGCCATTTGTGGCGATCCTGGTGCTTGCAGGCGTCAGCCTCGGGCAGGCGCCGAGCTCACACTGGGACAGGATGGTGATGGGCGATCAATGGCTCGAATGCCTCATCTCGATTCCGATCATCGCGGTCGTCCCCTTTGCCGTCGTCATCTGGGCCGTGCGGCAGGCGGCTCCGACCAATCTGGTCCGTACGGGCGCCTTCAGCGGGCTCGTCGCAGGTGGCGTGAGCGCGATGGCCTATGCACTTCACTGCACCGACGACTCGCTGCCCTTCGTCGCGCTCTGGTATGGCGGTACGATCGTGCTGTGCACTCTCGCTGGCGCATTGTTGGGACCCCGGCTGTTGCGATGGTAGGGCCGCACTCACGTCGGCGTGAGCCTGTAACCATCGCGGGGATGGCTCCGAACTCCTCAGTAGAAGCGCAACAGAGGCGCTTCCGCAAAATGATGGAGCCGGAATTATGTTGACGAAGAGCCTTCTCGCACTCACGCTTCTCGCGGCCGCGTCCGCCACCGCCCAAGCGGGCTCGACGATTTCCGACAGGAGCTACTGGCCGAATGAGGCCAGGCAAACCACGCAATCCGGAGCGGCTGTCCTGCGCGGCCCGACCTCCGCGTTCGCCTATGATCGCGAATCCCTGCCCTCGACTGCGCCGACCGCCGGCGCATCCGGATGGCGCTATCAGGGAGGGCCGAAATCCCGCTAGGATTGCCGAATAACATGGTACTCCGTGATCGTTTGAGACGGTTAACCACCGGACTGCCCCGCTCGCACACTTGTGAACCGGGGGGCTTTCCAGCGTTGCCCCCCTGTGAGAGTGTCGCACCATGATTGCGCGTCGCACCCTCAAGCTCGTGCTCGCGGTCCTCGTGACCGCGGGGCTGATGGTTGCGCCGCTGGTGACGCCAGCGGCGGCAGGACAGTCGACGGCCAGCGACATGCAGATGACCGACGCGCAAGACATGTCGGCCGACATGCCTTGCTGTCCCGATCAGCAAGACAGCAAGCAATGCCAGGACTGCCCTCTCCTCGCGATCTGCATGTTGAAGGTGTTGCAGGCTGGGCCGGCGGTCGTGACGGCAACTCTCGATCCGCGTGCGCTCGAGCTGCTCCGGCCGCTCGATGATACCATTGCCGACGGCCTTACCCGTCCACCTCCGGATCATCCACCTCGATCGATCGTCTGACCGGCGCCCAAGCGCCGGATGAATGTGCGCGTCGATAACGGCGCGCGCATCGCTGCCTGCCGTCTTGTTGCTTGTCCCCTGGGGCGCGCGGTCATGGCGGTACCAACCGATCCATCGAGGAATTGAAATCATGACAGTGTCCAACGTCGCGCGTGCCGCCATGGCCGTGCTGATCGCCGCCGCGTTTGCGGGTGCCGCACGCGCCGAAATCAAGAACTACGAGTTCCAGCTCGTGCAGCCGACCGTCAAGGCCGGCGCCGATCGCATCGTGACGGTGCGATTGGTCGACAAGACCACCGGCAAGGCGGTGTCCGACGCGGTGATCTTTGCCAGCCGGCTCGACATGGCCCCGGACGGCATGCAGGAGATGGCCACCAAAGTCACCGCGATGCCGGGCACGGAGCCCGGGACATACCGGTTCAAGGCGACCTTCGGAATGGCTGGCCGCTGGCAACTCTCGCTCGGCGCCAAGGTGCAGGGCGAAACCGGCACCGTTGAAAACAAGCTCGTCGTCACGGCCGAGAAATGACCCGCACCCGCCTCATCGGCACTGCCGCTGCGATCGTCGCAGCGGCAGGTCTCGCGCTGTTCGCCGCCGGCGTCCTGCGGCCACAGCCCGACGTCGGCCAACTCGTATCCGCCGCGAACGCGGCGGATACGGGCACGCCCATCTATTATCAGGACCCGGACGGCAAGCCGCTCTATTCGCTGACGTCGAAGAAGACGGCGGACGGCCGCGACTATCGTGCCGTGCCTGCGGGCGCGGACATAAGCTTTGATGAGCCCGAGCAGCCCGCGGTGATGGCTGCGGCCGAGGCCAAGGGCGATCGCAAGGTCAAATACTACCGCAACCCAATGGGTCTGCCCGACACCTCGCCGGTGCCGAAGAAGGACTCCATGGGGATGGACTATATCCCTGTCTACGAAGGCGACGATAGCGACGACGGTTCCGTCCGGCTATCTCCGGGCAGGATCCAGCGTACGGGCGTCAGGTCCGAGCCCGCTGCGCTCCGCACGATCCGCACGATGGTCCGTGCCCCCGGCGTCATTCAACTCGACGAGCGGCGAGTCTCCGTCATCTCGATGCGGTCCGAAAGCTTCATCCTGAAAGTCGCCAACGTGACGACCGGCTCCCACGTCGTGAAGGGGCAGCCTTTGATGGAGGTCTACAGCCCCGCCGTCGTGTCGGCGGCCGCCGAATATCTCGCCACCATCACGTCCAGGACGACGGGCGGTGACCAGGCCTACGGCCGCGGCTCCCGTCAGCGACTGATCAACCTCGACGTACCGGAAGTCGCCATAGCGGCGATCGAGAAAAGCCGGAACGTGCCGACCTCCGTCGAGTGGACTGCGCCACGCGATGGCATCGTCCTGGAGCGTAGCGCGATCGAGGGAATGCGCGTGCAGCCGGGCGGCGTGCTGTTCCGGATCGCGGATCACTCGGTGATGTGGGCGTTGATCGACGTAGCGGAACGCGATCTGGGCATGATCTCCAAAGGTCAGTTGGCTACCGTGCGGGCCCGGAGTTTTCCGGGCCGCGAATTCTCGGGGAGGGTCGAAGTGATCTATCCCGAGATCAACAAGGAGACCCGAACCGCGCGCATCCGCGTCGAATTGCCGAACCCAGACCTCGCGCTGCTGCACGACATGTACGTCGACGCCGGGATCGACACCGGGACGGGCGAACCGGTCCTGACCGTCCCAGAGAGTGCGGTGATGGATACCGGCAGTCGGCAGGCCGTCTTCGTCGACAAAGGAGAGGGCCGGTTCGAGCCGCGCGAGGTCAAGACCGGCCATCGCGGCTCGGGATACGTGGAGGTCAGGCAGGGTGTCGCCGATGGCGAGCCCGTCGTCGTGTCCGCCAACTTCCTGATCGACGCGGAGAGCAACCTGAAGGCGGCGCTCAAGGGTTTTGCCGAAGGAGCCCAGCAATGATCGCCCGCCTGATCGCCTGGTCGGCCCGCAATCTGCTGCTGGTGCTGTTCGGCACCGGCTTTGCTGCTGCTGCCGGCCTCTATGCCTTGCTCCATCTGCCGCTGGACGCCATTCCTGATCTCTCCGACACCCAGGTCATCGTCTACACCGAATATCAGGGTCAGGCGCCCCAGGTGATCGAGGACCAGGTCACCTATCCCCTCACCACCGCCATGCTGACGGTGCCGAAGTCGAAGGTGGTGCGCGGCTTCTCCTTCTTCGGCGTCTCCTTCGTCTACATCATCTTCGAGGACGGCACCGACATCTACTGGGCCCGCTCGCGCGTGCTCGAATTCCTCAACGGCGCCGCGGCACGGCTGCCGGCCGGCGTCACGCCAACGATCGGCCCTGACGCCACCGGCGTCGGCTGGGTCTACCAATACGCCGTGATGTCCAAGGAGCTGAACCTCGCCGAGACACGGACAATCCAGGACTGGAACCTGAAATTCGCCCTCGCCAAGGCCGAAGGCGTCGCGGAGGTCGCCAGCGTCGGCGGCTTCGTCAGGCAGTACAACGTCATCCTCGATCCGCAGCGCATGCGCGACCTCGGCATCACCATGCAGAAGATGCGCGACGCCATCCGGGCCAGCAATGCCGACGTCGGCGGCCGCACCGTCGAGCTCTCCGAGTTCGAATATGTCATCCGCGGCAAGGGCTATCTGAAAAGCGTCGACGACCTCGGCAGCATCGTGCTGAAGACGAGCAACGGAACGCCGGTCAAGCTGCGCGACGTCGCCCGCGTCGAGCTCGGGCCGGACGAGCGGCGCGGCATCGCCGAACTCAACGGCGAGGGCGAGGTGGCAAGCGGAATCGTGCTGCAGCGCTTCGGCATGAACGCGCTCGACGTGATCGAGAGCGTCAAGAAGCGGTTCAGGGAGATCGCAACCAGTCTGCCGAAATCGGTCGAGATCGTTCCGGTCTACGACCGCTCCAACCTGATCAAGGCCGCGATCGAGACGCTCAGGCACACGCTGCTCGAGGAGAGCATCGTGGTGGCGCTGGTCTGCATCGTGTTCCTGCTGCATGTCCGCAGCGCGCTGGTCGCCATCCTGATGCTCCCCGTCGGGGTGCTGATGGCGTTCGGGGCGATGAAGCTGCTCGGGATCGGCTCCAACATCATGAGCCTCGGCGGCATCGCGATCGCGATCGGCGCCATGATCGACGCCGCGATCGTCATGATCGAGAACGCGCACAAGCATCTCGAGCGCGCCGAGCCCGGCCATTCGCGGGTGGCGATCCTGATCGAGGCCGCCGCCGAGGTCGGCCCGGCGCTGTTCTTCAGCCTGCTGATCATCACCGTCTCCTTCATGCCGATCTTCACGCTGGAATCGCAGGAGGGCCGGCTGTTCAGCCCGCTCGCCTTCACCAAGACTTTTGCGATGGCGGCGGCGGCGCTGCTGTCGGTCACGCTGGTGCCGGCGCTGATGGTGATCTTCGTCCGCGGCAGGATCATCCCGGAGCACAAGAACCCGATCAACCGCGTCCTGATCTGGATCTACCGGCCGGTCATATCAGGCGTGCTGCGGGCGAGAATCCCGGTAATCCTGCTCGCGCTCGGCGTGCTCGCAGCCTCGATCTGGCCGGCCGGCCGGCTCGGCTCCGAGTTCATGCCGAACCTCAACGAAGGCACCCTGCTCTACATGCCGACGACGCTTCCCGGCATTTCCGTGACCAAGGCGGCCGAGCTGATGCAGACCCAGGACCGCATCATCCGCTCGTTTCCCGAAGTCGCCTCGGTCTACGGCAAGGCCGGTCGCGCGGCCACCGCGACCGATCCGGCGCCGTCGGAGATGTTCGAGACCATCGTCGACCTCAAGCCGAAGAACGAGTGGCGCGCCGGCGTGACCATCGACAGCCTGATCGCCGAGATGGACAAGGCGCTGCAGTTTCCGGGCGTCTCCAACGCCTGGACGATGCCGATCAAGGCCCGCATCGACATGCTCTCGACCGGCATCCGCACCCCCGTTGGCATCAAGGTCATGGGCACCGATCTCGCCGGGATCGACAGACTGGCCCGGCAGATCGAGCAGGTGATCAAGGCGGTGCCCGGCACCTCCTCGGCCTATGCCGAGCGGAGCCTCGGCGGCTACTATCTCGAGATCACGCCGGACCGCGAGGCGCTGTCGCGCTACGGCATCATGGTGCAGGACGTTCAGGACACGATCGCGACCGCGCTCGGCGGCCAGACGGTGACGACGACCGTCGAGGGCCGGCAGCGCTTCACCGTCAACATGCGCTATCCGCGCGACCTGCGCGACAATCCGAAGGCGATCGCCAGCGACATCCTGGTGCCGATGCCGGGCGGCGGCGCCGTTCCGCTCGGCGAGGTCGCGAGCGTCACGCCGGCGCGCGGGCCGACCTCGATCCGGACCGAGAACGGACAGCTCGCCACCTACATCTATGTCGACATCCGCGACCGCGATCTCGGCGGCTATGTCGCCGATGCGCGGGCCGCGGTGCAGGCGAGCATTCAGTTCCCATCAGGCTATTATGTGGTCTGGAGCGGACAATACGAATATCTGGAGCGCGCCACCGCGCGGCTGAAGATCGTGGTGCCGGTGACGCTGCTGATCATCTTCCTGCTGCTCTATCTCAACTTCCGCTCGATCACCGAGACCCTGATCGTGATGCTCTCCCTGCCCTTCGCGCTCGTCGGCGGACTGTGGCTGATGTGGTGGCTCGGCTTCAATCTCTCGGTCGCGGTCGCGGTCGGCTTCATCGCACTCGCGGGCGTGGCGGCAGAGACCGGCGTGGTGATGCTGATCTACCTCAACCAGGCGCTCGCCGAGGCCAAAGCGCGCTGCGCACGCGCGGGCCGCGCCCTGACCCGCGACGATCTCGACAAGGCGATCATGGAAGGCGCGGTCGAGCGCGTTCGCCCGAAGATGATGACGGTGGTTGCGATCATGGCCGGCCTGTTGCCGATCATGTGGAGCAGCGGAACGGGATCGGAGATCATGCAGCGGATTGCCGTGCCCATGATCGGCGGAATGATCTCGTCGACGCTGCTGACGCTGATCGTGATCCCCGCAATCTTCGGTCTGGTGAAGGGCTTTGGGCTGCGTACCAGCGATGGGGTTATCGCGTCGGAGCAGCTTCCGGAGGCCGCCGAATGAACGTGTCACCGCCGCATGTTGCGAGCCGGTCGCAGTTCGCATCGTGAGCTGCGGCTGCGGCTGCGACGTTGAGTTCCCCACACGTAACATTATTGCGGGTCGACACTGTTCCCGCCGCCATGTTAGGCCAGCCGAACCGACAGCGAGAATGAATTCGTGGTCCTGAACCGCCGGCCCTTCAGACGGAGCTACACGCGCAACTGGCGTGGGCTCGTGGCTGTGTTCGTCGCGGTCATGTATCTGCTCTCGGGCGCGCTCCACGGCGCGCATGACATCGACGTGACCAGCCCGTCCGGCGGCTCGGAGATCGCCTCGATGCTCGAAGACGGCGCGGCCGGCCATGGCGATCACAAGGCGCTTGCCGGCCATCACTGCCACGGTTGCTTCTCCCTCGCCGTCGTGCAACCGGTGCAACCGGAAGCCGCGGCCGAAGTGATGGCCGCGCCGGTCCCACAGCGGCAGCCGGCGCTCGCCGGCATCGCGCCCGATACGGACTCTCCTCCCCCCAAGCACCTGACCTGAACGGATCAGCCGGGCGCCCATCGCGCCCACCGGTTCTCCTTCACAGGTTCGGTTCATGTTTTGCAGGCGACTGGCCGCGCGCATCGCGTGCGCGACGGCTATTCTCATCAGCCCACCCCTGGTGCTGACGTCACACGCCCAGACGCTGACGATGCGCGCAGCGCTCTCGCGCGCGCTGGCCGCGAGCCCGCGCCTGACGGCGGCGGAGCGCGACGTCGGCATTGCCACGGGACAACGCATCCAGGCCGGCGCCCTTCTCAATCCGGAACTGTCCTATGAACAGGACAATTCATTCGGGTCGGGCATCTATCGCGGCACGCGATCGGCCGAGACCACGCTCCAGATCAGCCAGGCCTTCGAGCTGTTCGGCAAGCGCGACGCCAGGATCGCGGCCGGACAGGCCGGCATCGAGGTCGCCGCGATCCAGCGCAAAGCTGTCAGGTTGGAGGTGCTGTCGGAGACCGCGATCGCATTCCTGAGCGTGCTCGGCGCGCAGCGGCGCATCCAGATCCTCGACGAGCAAATTGTCGCGATCGACCGGCTGACGCCGCTGCTCCGCCGCCGCGTCGAGGCCGGCGCCTCCTCCCCGGCCGAGACCGGCCGCGCCGAGGTCGCCTCCGCGCTGGTCAAGGCCGATCGCGAACGCCTCAAGGCGACGCTGGCGAGTGCCCGGCGCGAGCTGGCGGTGCTGATGGGCGATCCAGCGGCGAAATTCGGCGAGGTCTCCGGCCGGCTCGACACCACGGGACGCCCGCCCTCCTTCCAGGCGGTGATCGCCGCCATCGATGCCAATCCTCAACTGGTGCGCTGGACGGCGGTCTTTGCCCAGCGCAATGCCGAACTGTTGATGGCGCGGCTCAAGCCCTATCCGGACGTGCGGATCGCGGCAGGCTGGCGCCATTTCAACGAGACCAATGACGATGCGGCGCGCCTCACCGTCTCGGTGCCGATCCCCGTGTTCGACCAGAACCAGGGCAACATCCTCTCCGCGCAGGAAAGCCTCGCCAAGACCAGGGCCGAGCGCGAGGCCAACCGCAACACGCTGATCGTGATTGCGGGCCGCGCCTATGACTCGCTCCAGGGCTCGCTGCGCGAGCTCGCCGTGCTGCGCGAGACCGCCATCCCCAAGGCCACCGAGGCTGCGGACGCGATCGCGCAAGGTTACGGCCAGGGCCGCTTCACCCTGCTCGAAGTGCTCGATGCCCAGGCCAGCGTCGCGCAGGCGCGGCTGCGCGAGCAGGAGGCGCTGCAGAATTTCCATGCCGGGGTGGCGACCATCGAAGGTCTCGTCGGCAATCCCTTTGCACTGGCCCGGGAGGGCGCACGATGAAGACATCCTCCACCATCCTCGTCGCGATCGTCACCGCAGCGCTCGGTGCCTATGGCTACGCCATGCTTGCACCGGTCAGGGTCGCACCGACCGAGCATGCCGCCGACAAGAAGCCGGAGAAACCGAACGACCATGTCGAGCAGGACGAGCACGGCGCCGACCGCATCCGCATATCCGACGTCAAGCTGGCCGCCGCCGGCGTGACGCTGGCGGAGGCCGCGGGCGCCACGCTGACCGACACGCTGGCCTTCAACGGCATCCTGCGCGCCAACCAGGAGGCGGTCGTTCAGGTCACACCCCGCTTTCCCGGAATTGCAAAATCGATCCAGAAGCGCATCGGCGACAGGGTCGCAAGGGACGACCTGCTCGCTGCGATCGAGAGCAACCAGAGCCTCACCGTCTATGAGCTGAAGGCGCCGATCGCCGGCACCGTCATCGAGCGGCAGATCTCGCTCGGCGAATACGCCTCCGAGCAGAAACCGGCCTTCGTCGTCGCCGACCTCTCCAGCATCTGGGTCGATCTGTCGATCTACCGGCAGGACCTCCGGCGCGTCCGCCTGGGCGACGAGGTGCTGATCGATCCCGACGATGGCCGCGGCGAGATCAAGGGCGCGATCTCCTACATGGCGCCGATCGGCTCGAGCGAGACCCAGACCGCGCTGGCGCGCGTGGTGCTGCCGAATCCCGATGGCCGGCTTCGCCCCGGCCTGTTCGTCACGGCGCGGCTGATCCTCGCCGCCCGCAACGTCGCAGTTGCCGTGCGCCGAAGTGCGATCCAGACGCTGGAGAACAGGACCATCGTGTTCGTCCGCGAGGACGGCGACAAGATCGAGGCGCGCCCCGTGGAGCTCGGCGACTCCGATCCGAAATTCGTGGAGATCCGCGCAGGGCTCTCCGTCGGCGAGCGCTACGTCGCCGAGAACAGTTTTGTGGTCAAGGCGGAGATGGGCAAGGGAGACGCCGACCATGATTGACGCCCTCCTCGCCTTCTCCATTCGTCAACGATGGCTCGTGGTCCTGTTCGCGCTCGCGGCCGGCGCCTTCGGCGCCTGGAATTTCACCCGCCTGCCGATCGACGCGGTGCCCGACGTCACCAACGTCCAGGTCCAGATCAACACGCGGGCGCCGGGCCTGTCGCCGCTCGAAGCCGAGCAGCGCATCACCTTCCCGATCGAGACCGCGATGGGCGGCCTGCCCAGGCTCGACTACACCCGCTCGATCTCGCGCTACGGTCTGAGTCAGGTCACCGTCGTATTCCAGGACGGCACCGACATCTATTTTGCGCGCCAGCTCGTCAACGAGCGCATCCAGCAGGCAAGGGACCAACTGCCTGCAGGCACCGAGGTCGCGATGGGGCCGATCTCGACTGGGCTCGGCGAGATCTATGTCTACTCGGTCGAGGCCAAGGCCGGCGCGAAGTCGCCGTCCGGCGCCGAGTTCACGCCGACGGAACTGCGCACCATCCAGGACTGGATCATCAAGCCGCAACTGCGCACCATCCCCGGCGTGATCGAGGTCAACTCGATCGGCGGTCATGAGCGGCAATTCCACGTCCTGCCGATCCCCGGCCGGCTGATGGCCTACAAGCTCGGCTTCCGCGACATCATGACGGCGCTGGCCGCCAACAACGCCAATGTCGGCGCCGGCTATATCGAGCGCAACGGCGAGCAATATCTCGTCCGCGCGCCCGGCCAGGTCGCCAATATCGAGGAGATCCGCGACGTCGTGATCGGCTCGCGCGGCGGCGTGCCGGTGCGTATCCGCGACGTCGCCGACGTCCAGGAAGGCCAGGACCTGCGCTCGGGCGCTGCGACCACGAACGGCAGCGAGACCGTCCTCGGCACCGCCATGCTGCTGATCGGCGAGAACAGCCGCACCGTGGCCCAGCGCGTGAAGGCGAGGCTCACGGAGATCGCGAAATCGCTTCCCGACGGCGTGGTCGCGCGCGCCGTCTACGACCGCACGCATCTCGTGGAAGCCACCATCCAGACCGTCGAGAAGAACCTCGTCGAGGGCGCGGCGCTGGTGATCGCGGTGCTGTTCCTGATCCTCGGCAACATCCGCGCCGCGCTGATCACGGCCTGCGTCATCCCGCTGTCGATGCTGTTCACGATATCAGGCATGGTCGAGAGCAAGGTCAGCGCCAATCTGATGAGTCTGGGCGCCATCGACTTCGGCATCATCGTCGACGGCGCGGTCATCATCGTCGAAAACTGCCTGCGGCTGCTCGCCGCCGAGCAGCACCGGCGTGGCCGGCTGCTGTCGCTCGAGGAACGGATGGCGACGATCCGCACTGGTGCCAGCGAGGTCATCAAGCCGAGCCTGTTCGGCACGCTCATCATTGCCGTGGTCTACCTGCCGGTCCTGACCTTGACGGGGACCGAAGGCAAGATGTTCACGCCGATGGCCCTGACCGTGCTGATGGCGCTCGCGGGCGCGGCGCTGTTGTCGATCACCTTCGTCCCGGCCGCGGTGGCGATCTTCGTCACCGGCAAGGTCTCGGAGCAGGAAAACATCTTCATGCGGGCGGCCAAGCGGCTCTACGTCCCCCTGCTCGACCGCGCCGTCCGCTACCGCAGCAGCGTCGCACTCGGCGCGCTGCTGATCGTCGCCGGCAGCGTCTTCGCCGCGACGCGCATGGGCGGCGAATTCATTCCGAGCCTCGATGAAGGCGATATTACCATCGAGACCATCCGGATTCCCGGCACCAGCCTGACCCAGAGCGTCGACATGCAGCTCCGGCTGGAGACGGCGGTCAAGCAGGTTCCGGAGGTCGCCACCATCTTCTCCAAGATCGGTACCGCCGAGATCGCCAACGACCCGATGCCGCCGAACGTCGCCGACACCTACGTCACGCTGAAGCCGCGCGAGGAATGGCCCGATCCCGCCAAGCCGAAGAACGAAGTGATCGAGGAGATCGAGCGCGCCGCCAACACCCTGCCCGGCTCGGCTTACGGCATGACCCAGCCGATCCAGATGCGCTTCAACGAGCTCATCGCCGGCATTCGCAGCGACGTCGGCGTCAAGATCTTCGGCGACGATCTCGACGTGCTCGCCGGCATCGCCCAGCAGGTCAACGGCGTGGTCCGCGGCATCGAGGGCGCCGCGGACGTCAAGACCGAACAGGTCGCGGGCCTGCCGATCCTCACCGTCAGGCTCGACCGTCAGGCGCTGTCGCGCTATGGCCTCAGCCTCAGCGAGGTGCAAAACCTGGTCGAGATCGCGATCGGCGGCAAGCCGGTCGGAAAGCTGTTCGAGGGAGATCGCCGCTTCGACATCGTGGTGCGGCTGCCGGAGAGCCTGCGCGCCAACCCCGACACGATCAAGTCGCTGCCGATCCCGCTGCCGCCGGGCGAGGATACCGCGGCCGTCACCAAGACCGCCTGGCCGGGGGCATCGGGAACGGCACTGCGCTACGTCCCCCTGTCCTCCGTTGCGGCAATCGAGATCGCACCCGGCCCGAACCAGATCAGCCGCGAGAACGGCAAGCGCCGCGTCGTCGTGATGGCCAATGTCAGGGGACGCGATTTGCGCTCCTTCGTCGCCGAGACCCAGGCCGTCGTTGCGGAGAAGGTCAAGCTGCCGCCCGGCTACTGGATCGGCTGGGGCGGACAGTTCGAGCAGCTGGTCTCCGCCACCAAGCGACTGACCATCGTCGTACCGGTGGCGCTGCTGCTGGTGTTCCTGCTGCTTTTCATGGGCATGGGATCGGCGGCGGATGCGGCGCTGGTGTTCTCCGGCGTGCCGCTGGCGCTGACCGGCGGCGTCGCCGCGCTCCTGCTGCGCGGTATTCCCTTGTCGATCAGCGCCGGCGTCGGCTTCATCGCGCTGTCGGGCGTCGCCGTGCTCAACGGCCTCGTCATCATCGCCTTTATCGAGCGGCTGCGCAGCGAGGGACGTCCCATTGCGGAGGCCGTGCGCGAGGGCGCGCTGACCCGCCTGCGCCCGGTGTTGATGACCGCGCTCGTCGCCTCCCTCGGCTTCGTGCCGATGGCGCTCGCCACAGGCCCCGGCGCCGAGGTGCAGCGGCCGCTTGCGACCGTGGTGATCGGCGGCATCATCTCCTCGACCGTGCTGACGCTCCTGGTGCTGCCGGCGCTCTACGTGCTGTTCCGGCGTGACGGGGCTACCGAAACGCCTACAATGGCGCCTGATTTGGCAGCTTCCGGGGAGCGCTAGATTTGGGCAGCCACGACCATCACGGCCATCATCATGACCATGCCGGCCATGCCCATGATCATGGCCATGGTCACGACCACGGCCATGATCACGGTCTTGGCCACGCGCATGTCCATGCCCCCGCCAGTTTCGGCAAGGCGTTCGCGATCGGCATTTCGCTCAACGTCGCGCTGGTCGTGGCCGAGGCGGTCTACGGCTATATCGGCAACTCCACCGCGCTGCTTGCGGACGCCGGGCACAATCTTTCCGACGTCCTCGGCCTGGTCGTGGCGTGGGGCGCCTCGATCGCGGCGCGGCGCGCGCCGCGCGGCCGCTTCACCTATGGCCTGCGTGCCTCGACCATCCTGGCGGCACTGGCCAACGCGGTGTTCCTGCTGGTCGCGACCGGCGCGATCGGCTGGGAGGCGATTTTGCGCCTGCGCGAGCCGGAGCCGGTCGCGGGGGTGACCGTGATGGTGGTCGCCGGCATCGGCATCCTCGTCAACGGCTTCACCGCCATGCTGTTCGCGCGCGGCCGCAAGGACGACATCAACATCGAAGGCGCCTATCTGCACATGGCCGCCGACGCCGCCGTCTCGCTCGGCGTCGTGGTCTCGGCGGCGCTGATCATCTGGACCGGCTGGCTCTGGCTCGATCCCGTCACCAGCCTCGTCATCTGCGCCACCATCCTCTGGAGCACGACCAGCCTGCTCCGCGGCTCCATCGACATGTCGATGGCGGCCGCCCCCAAGGGCACCGACCTTGCCGCCATCAGGGCCTTTCTACAGGAACGGCCCGGCGTCACCGCCATCCACGATCTTCACGTCTGGCCGATCTCGACCACCGAGACGGCCCTGACCTGCCACCTCGTCATGCCCGCAGGTAGCGGCGATGCGTTCCTGATGGAGACGGCGCAACTGCTGAAGGCGTCCTTCCGCATCGGCCACACCACGCTTCAGATCGAGACGCATCCGGACAATGGCTGTGCGCTGGCGCCGGATGATGTGGTGTGAGGCGGCATTTGCTCAGCTTCAACTGCCGATGTCGTCCCGGACAAGCGCGCCTCAAGCGCGCGCAGATCCGGGACCCATAACCACAGGGAGAAGTTTGGCGAAGACTTGGAGTTGTCAGCGTCGCGCTACAACTTCTCCCTGTGGTTATGGGTCCCGGCCTTCGCCGGGACGACGCTGAGTATGTGGTCGCGCAGCTTGCGCTACAGCGGCGTTTGAACAGCGCGCCTACGCCGCCTTCGCCGTCACGATCCAGATCGCGCCCTGCAGCGCCACCGACTGTCCCTTCAAAAACGGCGCCAGCATCTCGCGGATCGAGGCTTTTGCGGCCTCATACGTCTCCGGCGGATGCCCTTGCAGCGCACGGCTGGCGGGCCCGATCTGGAGCGAGCCCTCGACGGCCGCATCGAGACCGCCGCCGATCGCGACATCCATCGCGAGATTGTGCGGCTCCATTGCCACATCGACGAAGCCTGCACCTTTCAGGATGCGCGTCACGCGCTCCTCCGATGCAAAGGCGAACGGGCCCGGCTCCTCCGGCCCGACCGGCGGCATCTTCGGCACGTGTTTGTAGACCGCCATCAGCGGCGCCATCATCCAGGGATTTTCCTTCGGCTCGCGCCAGCAGGCAAAGGCAAGCCGCCCGGACGGCTTCAGCGCACGACGAAGATTGGTGAAGGACGCGATGGGATCGGCGAAGAACATGACGCCGAACCGCGATGCGAGCAGATCAAAGCTCGCCGGCTCGAACGGATGGACCGTCGCATCCGCCAACACGAACTCGAGCGGAAGGCCATTCGGCGCCAGCGCACGTGCCTGCGACAGCATCGGATCGGAGACGTCGAGCCCGAGCGCAAATCCGTTCGGCGTCACCTCCTTTGCAAACGCAACCGTCGTCGCACCGGAGCCGCAGCCGACGTCGATGACGCGCTCGCCCGGCTTCGGCTTGGCCCGTGCGATCAGGACATCGGCGATCGGTCCGAGTAGCCGCTCCTGCGCCGCGTGGCGGTCGGCCCAGCGCTGCCCGCTCGGTCCGTTCCAATAGGCGATCTGGTCGGCGTTCTGCGCGTCACCGCTGGGCTGTTGCATCGGAACCTCATCGCACGCACTCGCGCGCCGTTTACGCTTCGTAATGGTGCATATTCCGCAAGCCGGCGGCCCGCGCCGATCGCGGGGCCTCAAGCGATGCGCTTGACGAGCTGCGCCGGATTTCCGCCCATCATGACATTCGGCTCGACATCGGTACTGATCAGGCTGCCAGCCATGACCTGAACATTGTCGCCGATGATCCTGTTCGGAAGGACGCCGCTCTTCATGCCAAAGAAGCAATTGGCGCCAACCCTGACCCCGCCGCCGAACGTCACGCCGACCGTCACCTGGGACAGCGCACCGAGAGCACAATCGTGGTCGACGCTGGAAAGGGTGTTGACGATCGTGTCGCGCCCGATCAGGGCTCTGGAGCCGATGACAGCACCGGCCCCGATCACGGCGCCGCTCTCGATTTCGGCATCCTTCGCGACAAAGGCTGTCGGAGCGATGCACGGCGGCATATTCACCTTGGCTGCCCGCAAGCGCGATGCACAGAGTTCGCGCGCCGCGTTGGCTCCTATTCCGAGGTAGGCATCCCCGAGCGGGAGCTCACGGAAATACTCGTCCTCGGACATCATGCTTCCCGGCAGCGCCGCCTGGCCGTCCAGGCTGCGAACGACAAAGACCGGCGCTACATCGAGGAACGAGGCGATCACGCGCGCATGGCCACCCGCACCGAAGATATATGCCTTAGCCACGGGATGTCTTCGTCATCATGTAGGCCATCACGACACCTTCGCTCCTGGAAGCATTCCCTTGACCAGGGATCACATAACCCGACGCGGATGGCCGGATAGACCGCATCAGCAAGCGTATCTGGTGGGCGGTCACGGATTCGAACCGCGGACCCTCTCGGTGTAAACGAGATGCTCTAACCAGCTGAGCTAACCGCCCCTCGCCGCCTCTTTATCCCTACCCGCCCTCGGTGGGCAAGTACGGAACATCAATCCCCCGGCCTCCCCGGCAGCGCCGGCACGGCGTCGATCCAGACCGCCGCCGACTGGCACCAGATCTGCCGGCTGGGCCTCAGAGCGTCGCGCTGGCGGATGCTGCCCCAGCGGATGCCCCAATCATCGGCCTGGTCGCCCTCGCCGCTGGTGAACAGCGGGGAACCGCAATCGGCGCAAAAATGCTGGAAGCGCATCCGGCCGTTGTCGCCCCGCTTGCCGTAGATTTTCGGCGTGCCGCCGGTGAGCCTGACGTCGCCGGCGGAACAGATCGCGGTGACCCGGAACGGCGATCCCGTCAGCGTCTGGCAGTCCCGGCAATGGCAGATCGAGACCGCCTCGGGGTCGATCTCGGCTTCAAAGGTGATCTGCCCGCAATGGCATTGCCCGTCGATCTGCATCGCCATCGTTCCCTTGCCTCAAAACAAAAACGGCGCCCGAAGGCGCCGTTTTATCATCTTTCGCTGGAGATCAGTGAGCGGTCAGGCCGCCGGCGGCTTCGTCGCCGTCCGGCTTCACCGTCACCTTGGTGTCCTCTTCCCAGACGATCGGCACCGGCTTCTTCACCAGGGCCTTGGCGACGACGTCATCCAGCCGCGAGACCGGGATGATCTCCATGCCGCCCTTGATCGCATCGGAAATCTCCGTGAGATCCTTAGCGTTGTCCTCCGGGATCAGCACCGTCTTGATGCCGCCGCGGGCAGCAGCCAGCAGCTTCTCCTTCAGACCGCCGATCGGCAGCACGCGGCCGCGCAGCGTGATCTCGCCGGTCATCGCGACGTCGTGGCGGACCGGGATTCCGGTCATCACCGAGATGATCGCGGTGGCCATCGCCACGCCCGCCGACGGACCGTCCTTCGGCGTCGCGCCTTCCGGCACGTGCACGTGGATGTCGCGCCGGTCGAACAGCGGCGGCTCGATGCCGTAGACGATCGCGCGCGAGCGGACGTAGGACGCCGCCGCCGAGATCGATTCCTTCATCACGTCGCGCAGGTTGCCCGTGACCGTCATCTTGCCCTTGCCGGGCATCATGACGCCTTCGATCGTCAGCAGCTCGCCGCCGACATCGGTCCAGGCAAGGCCGGTGACGATGCCGACCTGCGGCTCGCTCTCGATCTCGCCGAAGCGGTACTTCGGCACACCCAGCAGCTCTTCGAGAGACTTCTCGGTGACCTTGACCGACTTCTTCTTGGAGATCATCAGCTCCTTCACCGCCTTGCGGGCGAGTGTGGAGAGCTCACGCTCCAGGTTACGCACGCCCGCTTCGCGGGTGTAGCGACGGATCAGCAGCAGCAGCGCGTCGTCGTCGATCGAGAACTCCTTGGAGTCCAGGCCGTGCTTGGACACCGCGTTCGGGATCAGATGCTTGCGCGCGATCTCGACCTTCTCGTTCTCGGTGTAGCCCGCGATCCGGATGATCTCCATGCGGTCCATCAGCGGGCCGGGAATATTGAGCGTATTCGCGGTTGTGATGAACATCACGTTGGACAGATCGTAGTCGACCTCGAGATAGTGGTCGTTGAAGGTCCCGTTCTGCTCGGGGTCGAGGACCTCGAGCAAAGCCGAGGACGGATCGCCGCGGAAGTCGGCGCCCATCTTGTCGATTTCGTCCAGCAGGAACAGCGGATTGGACGACTTGGCTTTCCGCATCGACTGGATGATCTTGCCGGGCATGGAGCCGATATAGGTGCGGCGGTGACCGCGGATCTCGGCCTCGTCGCGCACGCCGCCGAGCGAGACGCGCACGAACTCGCGCCCGGTCGCCTTCGCGATCGACTTGCCGAGCGAGGTCTTGCCGACGCCGGGAGGTCCGACGAGGCACAGGATCGGTCCCGTCAGCTTGTTGGCGCGCGACTGCACCGCGAGATACTCGACGATGCGTTCCTTGACCTTCTCCAGACCGTAGTGATCGGAGTCCAGGATGGCCTGCGCCGATTCCAGGTCCTTCTTGACCTTGGACTTCTTGTTCCACGGGATCGACAGCAGCCAATCCAGATAGTTGCGCACGACGGTCGCTTCCGCGGACATCGGCGACATCTGGCGCAGCTTCTTCAATTCGTGCTGCGCCTTCTCGCGCGCTTCCTTGGAGAGCTTGGTCTTGGAGATCTTCTCTTCGAGATCGGCGAGCTCGTCGCGACCGTCGTCGTCGCCGAGTTCCTTCTGGATCGCCTTCATCTGCTCGTTGAGATAATACTCGCGCTGGGTCTTCTCCATCTGGCGCTTGACGCGCGAGCGGATGCGCTTCTCGACCTGGAGCACCGAGATCTCGCTCTCCATCAGGCCCAGCACCTTCTCGAGGCGCGTGGTGACCGACAGCGTCTCCAGGATGCCCTGGCGATCCGCGATCTTGACGGCGAGATGGGAGGCGACGGTGTCGGCGAGCTTGGCGAAATCGGTGATCGCCTGCACGACGCCGACGACCTCGGCCGAGATCTTCTTGTTGAGCTTCACATAGCTCTCGAAGTCGGACACGACCGAGCGCGCCAGCGCCTCCGCCTCGACCGACTTCGCATCGGTGTCGGCCAGCGCAATGGCGGTCGCTTCATAGTAGTCGGCGCGATCGGTGTATTTCTGCACGCGCGCACGCTCGAGCCCTTCGACCAGCACCTTCACGGTGCCGTCGGGAAGCTTCAAGAGCTGGAGCACGCTGGCAAGCGTACCGGTCTCGTAAATCGCATCGGGCGCCGGATCATCGTCGGACGCGTTCTTCTGCGTTGCGAGCATGATCAGCGCGTCGTTCTTCATCACCTCTTCGAGCGCGCGGATCGACTTCTCGCGGCCGACGAAGAGCGGCACGATCATGTGCGGGAAGACGACGATGTCGCGCAAGGGAAGCACGGGATAAGCGTGCGTCTCGCCATGGACGATGGTTGGCCGGGGTTTTGGATTAGTCATGGCCTTTTCCTTTTGCTTTGCCCCCTTGCACGCAGCCCGCCATGCTCATGCGCAACCGCCACAAGGTGCCGAGGTGATCCACAAAACCGGTCTACCATTCGAAGGGCGGACCGGGCTTGCCGGATCGGAACTGAGGCGAATCTTGAAGAGAATTCACGCTCGCCGCCGACATTAGGTGGCTATCGACCCGGGGGGTGTCAAGTCATTGAAAAACGCGCGCCATCAGGCGCTTACGCACACGGGTAAGCGACGCAAACTCGGCTGCGGAGATGCATTCCGCAGCCGTCACCTCTCAGGACGATTGGAGCGTTCCAGCGCCGCAAATCAGGCGCTGGCGTTCTCGACGGCACGATCGGATCGATCGGCGTAGATGTAGAGCGGACGGGCCGTGCCTTCCACGACTTCGCGCGAAATCACAACTTCTTCCACACCTTCCAGACCCGGCAGGTCGAACATGGTCTCGAGCAGGATCGCCTCGAGGATCGAACGCAGGCCTCGCGCGCCGGTCTTGCGCTCGATCGCCTTGCGGGCGACCGCGCCAAGCGCCTCGTCGGCGAAGGTCAGCTCGATGTTCTCCATCTCGAACAGGCGCTGATACTGCTTCACCAGCGCGTTCTTCGGCTCGGTCAGGATCTTCTTCAGCGAGGTCTCGTCCAGATCCTCGAGCGTCGCCACGACAGGCAGACGGCCGACGAACTCGGGGATGAGGCCGTACTTCAGCAGATCCTCAGGCTCGACGTGACGGAAGATCTCGCCGGTACGGCGGTCCTCCGGCGCGAGCACCTGGGCGCCAAAGCCGATCGAGGTCGACCGACCGCGCGCCGAGATGATCTTCTCGAGGCCCGCGAAGGCGCCGCCGCAGATGAACAGGATGTTGGTGGTATCCACCTGCAGGAATTCCTGCTGCGGATGCTTCCGGCCGCCCTGCGGCGGGACCGAAGCCACCGTGCCTTCCATGATCTTGAGCAGCGCCTGCTGCACGCCCTCACCCGACACGTCGCGCGTGATCGAGGGATTGTCGGACTTGCGGCTAATCTTGTCGATTTCGTCGATGTAGACGATGCCGCGCTGGGCGCGCTCGACATTGTAGTCGGCGGCCTGGAGCAGCTTCAGGATGATGTTCTCGACGTCCTCACCGACATAGCCGGCTTCGGTCAGCGTCGTCGCGTCCGCCATCGTGAACGGCACGTCCAGAATGCGGGCGAGCGTCTGCGCGAGCAGCGTCTTGCCCGAACCGGTCGGACCGATCAGCAGGATGTTCGACTTCGCGAGCTCGACGTCGTTGTGCTTGGTCTGGTGGTTGAGGCGCTTGTAGTGGTTGTGCACCGCGACCGACAGGACCTTCTTCGCATGGCTCTGGCCGATCACGTAATCGTCCAGCACCTTGCAGATTTCCTTCGGCGTCGGAATGCCGTCGCGCGACTTGACCAGCGAGGACTTGTTCTCCTCGCGGATGATGTCCATGCAAAGCTCGACGCACTCGTCGCAAATGAAGACCGTGGGACCCGCGATCAGTTTGCGGACTTCGTGCTGGCTCTTGCCGCAGAACGAGCAATATAGCGTGTTCTTGGAGTCGCTCGTGCCGACCTTACTCATTCATGTCTCCGTCCGCGGTTCGATCCCGTTCCGCTCGATCGCTCCATCCCGACACACCGGTCGGTATGAAGCTCAAATAGAGCAAATTCCGTACCAAAAAAGACCCTACGCGTTACATCCCGTGCGAATCGCGGTCACTCGATTCTTCCGCGATCATAGCGGATCATTCGTAGCCAACCATGCTGTCACCCGACTATCAAGAATTCGCTAATCGGGGCTCGCCGGCTACCCGTGACAATACCGTGATTTCAGGTCTTGGCACGGGCGAAGTGATCGAAATCACCCCGGCGTTGCTGGATTGCCACGAAAAACAAGCACGAAAGCGGAACTTTCAGCCTGTCGCAGGGCACAAAACGGCGTTTTGCGATGCGCACACGAGTTCTAAACGTGAACGCTCCCCTGGAGGTCCCCGGCGACCCCGAGGGATCGCCGTTGCCGACCAGTAGTGCTACTGGGTCTTCGCTGCTGCCGGCTCTTCGGCGCGCTTGTCGATGACCCTGTCGACCAGGCCGAACTCCTTGGCGTCGTTGGCGGTCAGGAACTTGTCGCGTTCCAGCGCATCCTCGATCGTCTTGTAGGTCTGGCCGGTGTGCTTCACGTAGATCTCGTTGAGCCGCTTCTTCAGGTTCAGGATTTCCTGCGCGTGCAGCATGATGTCGGTGGCCTGACCCTGGAAGCCGCCAGACGGCTGGTGCACCATGATGCGCGCGTTCGGCAGCGAGAAGCGCATGTCCTTCTCGCCGGCGGCGAGCAGCAGCGAGCCCATCGAAGCCGCCTGCCCCGTGCACAGCGTCGAGACCGGCGGGCGGATGAACTGCATGGTGTCGTAGATCGCAAGGCCCGACGTCACCACGCCGCCCGGCGAGTTGATGTACATCGAGATTTCCTTCTTCGGATTTTCCGCTTCAAGGAACAGCAGCTGCGCGACAACCAGCGTCGACATGCCGTCCTCGACCGGACCGGTCAGGAAAATGATGCGCTCTTTCAGCAGGCGCGAGAAAATGTCGTAGGCGCGCTCGCCACGGTTGGTCTGCTCGACCACCATGGGCACGAGGTTCATGTAGGTTTCAACCGGATCGCGCATGAGTCACCTAGGGTTTTCGGAGGCGGACATCGCCACTCTTGGCTGCCAGTTTGGCTGGATTTGCCGGAAGGCCGATGGACGCCCGTGATGCAGGAAGTTGGTAGCGTAGTAATTTGGGTACAGTGTGTACCGACAGATATAGCCCAATTCGCGCCAGACAAGTGCGGAGCGAATTAAGGCTTAATCCGCCGGGCACTTGAAGCTGATTCTCGCAAAAAGGCCCAGCCAGCCACATGGCTAGCCGGGCCCTTCCGCTGATCATCCTTAATAGAAGACTGTCTCAAAGCCTTCAGGCCGCGGTCTTTTCCGCCTCGTCGTCCTTGTAGAGGTCCTCGCGCGAGACCTTCTTCTCGGTCACGTTGGCGAGCTCGAGGATGAAGTCGACGACCTTGTCCTCGTAGATCGGTGCACGGAGCTGGGCCAGCGCCTGGGCGTTGCTGCGGTAATAGTCCCAGACTTCCTTCTCACGGCCGGGCATCGAACGAGCGCGCTCGATCACGGCGCGGCCGACCTCGTCGTCGGTCACGGTGATCTTGTTCTTCTCGCCGATCTCGGAGAGCACGAGGCCGAGCCGCACCCGGCGGTCGGCGATCTTGCGGTACTCTTCCTTCGCCTTGTCTTCAGTGGTGTCCTCGTCGGCAAAGGTCTTGCCGGCCGAGTCCATCTCGGCCTTGACCGAGTTCCACATCAGATTGAACTCCTCGTCGACGAGCGAGGGCGGCGCCTCGAAGCGATGCGCCTCGTCGAGACGGTCGAGCAGCGCACGCTTGACGCGCTGGCGCGTCGCACCCGCGAACTCGGCAACCAGACGCTCGCGCGCGGCTTCCTTCAGCTTGTCCAGCGATTCGAGGCCGAGCGTCTTGGCGAACTCGTCGTCGATCGCAATGTCCTGCGGCGCTTCGATCGAGGTTGCGGTGGTCTCGAACTCGGCCGGCTGGCCGGCGAGCTTGTCGTTCATGTAGTTCTTGGGGAACGACACCTTCAGCGTGCGCGTCTCGCCCGCGCCGATGCCGGTGAGCTGCTCCTCGAAGCCGGGGATGAAGGTGTTGGAGCCGATCACGACCTGGATACCCTCGCCGGTGCCGCCCTCGAAGGCTTCGCCGTTGATGGTGCCCTTGAAGCTGACGGTGACGCGGTCGCCGGACTCGGCCTTGGCGCCCTCGGCCTTCGCGGTATAGCCGCGGTTGCTGTCGGCGATGCGCTTGATCGCCTCGTCGACGTCGGAGTCGGTAACGTCAGCCACGGGCTTCTCGACCTGGAACGTCTTGAAGTCGGCGAGCGCGATCGACGGCACCACCTCGATCGCGACCGTGTAGGTCAGATCGGTCTTGCCGCTCAGCAGCTCCTCGACCTCGGCCTGCTCGCTCGGCATCGTGATCTTCGGCTCGGTCGCGAGGCGGAAGCCGCGCTCGGAGAACAGCTGCGTGTTGGTGTCGCGGATGGTCTGGTCGATGGTCTCGGCCATCACCGAGCGGCCATAGACCTTCTTGAGATGGGTGACCGGCACCTTGCCGGGACGGAAGCCGTTGATGCGAACCTTGTCCTTGAGGTCGACGAGCTTGGCGCCGGCCTTGGCGTCGAGATCAGACGCGGGAACGCTGATCTTGAACTCGTGCTTCAAACCTTCCGAGAGGGTTTCTGTGACCTGCATGGCGTCCAATCTTCTTCTCGTTCGGTCCCGGCACGCATGCGTCGGGACGCTGTCATTAATCGATCCGGCGCGAGGCAAACGCCTCAATGCCGGTGGTTCATCAGAGCCCTGCTCCCGACGGAAAACATCCGCACGAAGCGAGGCCCTTCGGTAATCCGTGCAAACGCTGAAAGCGCTTGGTGCGGGCGGAGGGACTCGAACCCCCACAACTTTCGTCACTGGAACCTAAATCCAGCGCGTCTACCAGTTCCGCCACGCCCGCGTGAATTTGCATCAAGACCGGCCGCGATGCCGCGGGCGGCCGGGCTTATAGCATGCGCCTGACTGTTCGCAGCAAAAAAATGGCCTGATGGCGGCAGGCTTCAAGTAGGCACGATGGCTGGACTTATCCAGCGCGGCGTGGTCCGGATCGGGCCATGAAACCGCGGATCATTGACCCCAATCGGCGTGAGGTTTTGGCCGGCCTTCTTGGCGGCCTCGGAGCCTCGGCGGCCGGGTTGATGGCCGGTGGCGCAGCCCCACCCGTGACTGCCCAGCTCGCCCTCCAGGCCCGCCTGGCGACCTTGGCCTTGAGGCCGGGTCAGCCGCCTACACCCGTCTGGGAGCTGGCCGCCGTAAGCCATACCAGGAGCGTCCATCTCAAGCGTGGCGACCGCTGCGAGGTGGTGTTCCGTAACGACCTGCCTGTGCCACTTGCGCCAGTCTGGTACGGCATCAACGGCCCGGCTGCGGCCGACCCGCTGCGGGGGCGCGCGCCGACCGCGCCGGATGCGACTGAAACTTCAATTATTTCAATACCAAACGCCGGTACCCTGCTGACCGACTTTCGTCTCTTCGAGGACGGCCTGAAGCAACCGGCGCGCCCACTTCCGATCATCGCGGAGGAGACGAGCCGCATCGCCGTCGATCGTGACGAGGTTCTGCTGATCGAGGAATGGCGCCTGCGGCCGGACGGGACAGCGCTGCCCCCGGGCCGTGACCCGAAGGACACGACCCCGCTCTATACGATCAACGGGCAGACTTCATGCGAACTCTCAGCCGCGGCCAATGAGCGGCTGCGGTTGCGCTTTATCAATGGCTCCCAACGCACTGTTCTGGCAATCAAATTGGAAAGTCACGACGTCCGCGTGATGGCTCTGGACGGACAGCCGGCCGAACCGTTCCCGGCGCGCAATGGCGCCCTGGTGCTGGCTCCCGGCGCGCGTGCCGACGCCTTTGTTGATGCAGCCACATCGGCCCCCTTTCAGCTGCATGACGGCAAGGAGGCCCGCCCGATCGGAAACCTCACGATCTCCGGCACGATGGAGCGGCGCGCGCCGCTGTCGCCGCCACAGCCGCTCCCTGCGAATGCCCTGCCCGACCAGCTCGATCTCAGAGGCGCCCTGCGGTTCGATGTCGCGCTCGGTGCAGCCGATACTGGCTGGGCGCGGCCTGCGAATTTCTCGGCCGCCTCGGCGCCCGCCTTCCGCGCCAGGACCGGCCGCACCGTCGTGCTGGCCCTCAAGAACCCCGCGCCCCTCACCGCCGTCTTCCATCTGCACGGCCACCACTTCCGCCTGCTCGACCGCCTCGACGATGGCTGGAAGCCCTACTGGCTCGACACGCTCGCGGTCGAGCCCGGCCAGACCCAGCGGATCGCGTTCGCGGCGACCTCACCCGGACGCTGGCTGATCGAATCCGTCGTGACCGACTGGGCCGCGCCGCGGCTGGTGCGCTGGTACGCGGTGGAGTGAGCTATGCGCGCGCCCAGACGTAGCGGGCGTCGGGCTCCTTCTCCTCGTTCCGCGCCCCGTCCGTCTGCTCGACCAACGCGAATCCACGGGCCTCGTAGAAGCGTCGCGCGCATTCGTTGCACTGGAAGGTCCAGAGCTCCAGCCGTTCGCAGGCACGCTTGGCCACATCGAGGAGCTCGGTGCCAACACCGCGGCCCTGGGCAGCGGGAAGGACATAGAGCTGCTCGACCCAGCCATCGCGGAAGGCAATGAGCCCGCTGAGTGCGTCCTGGTCGAAGCGGCCCCACACGCGGCACGTTTTGAAAATATGCTCGCGATAGAACCAGCGATCCTCCTCCGGCGTGTGCAGCCCGACGAGCCGGGGCATCGCCTGGTCAAACGCGATCCGATGGACCTGCGCGGCCGCGCCCATGTCGGTCAGCGCGAGCTGCCTCAGCACTAGTACTCGATCCCCAGCGCATTATAGATCCGCCGGTGCACGGCCGGCAGCGTCTCGGTGAGATCTTCCGCGATCAGCCCCGGCCCCGCCTCGCTTGCCGCCTCGCCATGCATCCACACGCCGATGCTGGCGGCTTCGAAGGCCGGCACACCCTGCGCCAAAAGCCCTGCGATGACGCCGGAGAGCACGTCGCCGGCGCCCGCTGTGGCCAGCCAGGGCGGCGCGTTGGCGGCGATGGTGGCACGGCCGTCGGGCGCGGCGATGGTGGTATCCGGCCCCTTCAGCAGCACCACGGCGCCGGAACGTTCGGCGGCGGCGCGGACGCGCTCGAGCTTGGAGCGGCCGGGATGCTTGTTGCTGAGATCGGAGAACAGGCGCGGGAATTCACCCTCGTGCGGCGTCAGCACCACCGCACTGTCCTGCGAGGACTTGATCGATTCAAACAGGCGCTCGGGATTCGCGGCAAAGCTCGTCAGCGCATCCGCGTCCAGCACCAGGTGTCGTTGCGCGGTAAGCGCCGTGTGGACGAAATCGCAGGTGCGATCGCCGACGCCCGTGCCGGGGCCAATGATGCAGGTGTTGTAGCGCTTGTCGCCGAGCAGCTCGCCAAACTCGATCGCGGTGTCGACGGGGCGAACCATCACCGCAGTCAGCGCCGCCGCATTGATCGCGAGCGCATCGCGCGGGCTCGCCAGCGTCACCAAGCCGGCACCGGCCCGCAACGCGCCGCGCGCGGCGAGCCGCGCCGCACCGGTCGCGGCTGCGTCGCCCGAGACCGCCAGCACATGCCCTCGCGCATATTTGTGGCCGTCGATCCGCGGCACCGGAAAGGCCGCGCCCCAGAAATCCGGATCGTTCTCGAAGGTCTGCGGCCTGATCTCGTCCAGCACCTGTGCATCGATACCGATGTCGGCAACGCGCACGCGACCGCAATGCATCCGCCCCGGCAGCAGCAGGTGCGCCGCCTTCTTGCGGAAGAAGGTGACGGTCTCGGTGGCGTTGACTGCAGCGCCCAGCACGGCGGCGCTGGTGCCGTTGATGCCGCTCGGCAGATCGACCGCAAGCACCAAGGCACCGTTGGCGTTGATCGCCTCGATCATCGCGCGCGCCTCGCCGTCGACGGTGCGGCTGAGGCCCGCACCGAACAGCGCATCGATGATCAGCGCCGGCTTTCCGATCGCCTGTGGATTGAACGGGAGCACCGGGTGTTTCCAGCCGCGCGCGGCGGAGGCCGCATCGCCCTGGAGCTGGTCGCGCTCGCACATCAGGATCACCGAGACCTCGCGGCCCTGGGCGGCGAGCTCGGCGGCTGCGACAAAACCGTCGCCGCCATTGTTGCCGGGGCCGGCCACGATCAGGATCGGCCCCTCCTCCACCAGCGCATGGGCGGCCTCAGCGACCGCCTGGCCCGCGCTCAGCATCAGCTTGAAGCCGGGCGTGCCGGCCGCGATCGAGAGCTGGTCGGCGCGCTGCATTTCGGCGTTGGTCAGAACTTCCATGCCACTTCCCTGTACAAACGCCTCTTCAGCAGGCATCTTCCGTGCCGATCCGACCGGCGGAACGTCGATTTGCACATAGATTGAACCGTTTGCCTATTTCGTAGTCTTCGGTATTTTGGGCCGGTCGGCTCCACCTATCAGAGATGCTCGTTAAAAGGCTGATAACGCTCCAATAATCAGGGCATTTGCAACTTGGCATAGACCCTGCTTTCGAGGAAGCCGCTTCGGTTCGTCGTGCTCACTGACGTCTATCAGGGTGTGACCGGCCGTTGGTGCCGGACTGGTCAGGGATCCCGGCATAGCGAGGACAAGATCGTGCGTGAGAAAAGCGCATCCTGACGAGACGTTGCTATTTGATCGAAATGCCGGGAGGCGCGCAGTGAAGAAAATCGAAGCCATCATCAAGCCGTTCAAGCTCGACGAGGTGAAGGAAGCGCTTCAGGAAGTCGGCCTTCAGGGCATCACTGTCACCGAAGCCAAGGGCTTTGGCCGGCAGAAGGGCCACGCCGAACTCTACCGCGGCGCAGAATACATCGTCGACTTCCTGCCGAAGGTGAAGATCGAGATCGTGATCGGCGACGATCTGGTCGAGCGCGCCATCGACGCGATCCGCCGCGCCGCGCAGACCGGTCGCATCGGTGACGGCAAGATTTTCGTCTCCAACATCGAAGAGGCGATCCGCATCCGAACCGGCGAATCCGGGCTGGACGCTATCTGAGCCGGGTGCTATCCCGCATTTTGCGACACTCTGACAAGAAATAAGGCTGCTTCGGCGGCCTGAATTCGTTTGTGCGGTCGCGCGCGAACTCGCCAAAAGCGAGAATAATCCTGCTCATCTGGAAACCGACCCGCAGAGCCAAAAGGGGTATGCATGAAGACCGCCAAAGACGTCCTGAAATCGATCAAGGACAACGACGTCAAGTACGTCGACCTGCGCTTCACCGATCCGCGCGGCAAGTGGCAGCATGTGACGTTCGACGTCAGCATGATCGATGAAGACATATTTGCCGAAGGGACGATGTTCGACGGCTCCTCGATCGCCGGCTGGAAGGCGATCAACGAGTCCGACATGTGCCTGATGCCGGATCCGGTGACCGCGACGATCGATCCGTTCTTCGCAGAGACCACCATGGTCATCACCTGCGACGTGCTCGAGCCGACCACGGGCGAGCCCTACAACCGCGACCCCCGCGGCATCGCCAAGAAGGCCGAGGCGATGGTGAAGTCGATGGGCGTGGGCGACACCGTCTTCGTCGGTCCCGAAGCCGAGTTCTTCGTGTTCGACGACGTGCGCTTCTCCTCCAGCCCCTACAACACCGGCTTCCGCCTCGACTCCTCGGAGCTGCCGACCAACACCGACACCGAATATGAAGGTGGCAATCTCGGCCACCGCGTCCGCACCAAGGGCGGCTACTTCCCGGTGCCGCCGCAGGATTCCGTGCAGGACATGCGCTCGGAAATGCTCGGCGCCATGGCCAAGATGGGCGTCAAGGTCGAGAAGCATCACCACGAGGTCGCTTCCGCCCAGCACGAGCTCGGCATGAAGTTCGACACGCTGACGCTGATGGCCGACCATCTGCAGATCTACAAATACTGCATCCACCAGGTCGCCCACATCTACGGCAAGACCGCCACCTTCATGCCGAAGCCGGTCTATGGCGACAACGGCTCGGGCATGCACGTGCACCAGTCGATCTGGAAGGACGGCAAGCCGGTGTTCGCCGGCAACAAATACGCCGACCTGTCGGAGACCTGCCTCCACTACATCGGCGGCATCATCAAGCACGCCAAGGCGATCAACGCCTTCACCAACCCGTCGACCAACTCCTACAAGCGTCTGGTCCCGGGCTATGAGGCTCCCGTGCTGCTCGCCTACTCCGCGCGCAACCGTTCGGCCTCCTGCCGCATCCCCTACACCGCTTCGCCGAAGGCCAAGCGTGTCGAGGTGCGCTTCCCCGATCCGCTCGCCAATCCCTATCTCGGCTTCGCCGCGATGCTGATGGCCGGCCTCGACGGCATCAAGAACAAGATCGATCCGGGTCCGGCGATGGACAAGGATCTCTACGATCTGCCGAAGGAAGAGCTGAAGCAGATCCCGACGGTGTGCGGCTCACTGCGCGAGGCGCTCGAGAACCTCGACAAGGACCGCGCCTTCCTCAAGGCCGGCGGCGTGTTCGACGACGACTTCATCGACAGCTACATCGAGCTGAAGATGACCGAAGTCGAGCGCTTCGAAATGACCCCGCACCCGGTCGAGTTCGACATGTACTATTCGGGCTAAGCGGCCCGAACTGAATGCGACAGGCAAAAGGCGCTCCGCGAGGAGCGCCTTTTCGTTTGTGATCGGCCCTTGCCGGAATCAGCAGGACCCACATGGGTCCGATCACCACGTCGCCGTAAAGGCCCGCTGGAGCTCGGCCGGACCCGTCACGCCGCTCGCGATCAGCAATTGGGCGAGAACGCGCGCCTTCTGGGGATTGAGGTCCTCGGAGACGACGAAACCATTTTTGTCATCGTCGACCTCGACGTTCCGCGTGACGAAGCCGGACCGAACCCGCGTGGAGCGGATGATGAGGATGCCCTTCTTGGCGGCCGCTTCGAGCGCATCGAGGGCCGGTTTCGACGTATTGCCGTCACCGACACCGGCCAGCACGATGCCTTTGGCGCCGTGGGAAATGGCGTCCTCGATCGGAACGGCGTCCATGTTGGCGTGCGAGTAGACGATCTCGACGCGGGGCAATTGCTCGCCCGCCGGAAGCTGATAGGTCGCGCGCTTGAGACCGGCAGCCTGGCCCATGAAACGGATGCCGCCCGCGGTGTCGACATAGCCGATCGGGCCGTCATTGGGGGAGCTGAAGGTCTCGATGCTCGTGGTGTTGGTCTTGGTGACCGAGCGCGCGCCCTGAATCTTGTCGTTCAGCACGGCCATCACGCCGCGGCCGCGCGAGCGCGGATCGGCGGCGACCTGCGCCGCCTCGTAGAGATTGCCTGGGCCATCAGCGCTGACCGCAGTGGCCGGCCGCATCGAGCCGACGATCACCACCGGCTTGTCGCCGCGCACCACGTTGTCGAGGAAGAACGCGGTCTCCTCCAGCGTATCCGTGCCGTGGGTGATGATGACGCCGTCGGCCTCGTTCTTGTCGAAGGCCTCCTGAATGCGGCGGGCCAGCGCAAACCAGACCTTGTCGTTCATGTCCTGGGACCCGATCGACGAAATCTGTTCGGCGTTCAGCTTTGCGAGCTTGTCCAGCCCTGGCACCGACTGCATCAGCTGTTCGCCGGTGATCTGGCCGGATTTGTACGCGCCGGTCGCACGCGGGTCGGCCTGGCCTGCGATGGTGCCGCCCGTCGCAAGCACGAGAATGCGTGGCAGACTGGCAGCCGAAGCGTCCTTGCCCGGCTCCGCGGCCTGCGCCGCACCGATCCCCCACGACCAAAGTGCGAGGGCGACCAACGGAACGGTGAGCATGAATGTCCGACATTGGCGGCGGCCGGCCGGACTGGCGGTAGGCTTCGTCATCGAATTGTTCTCCGTTTAAGTAGGGATCGACATTCGATACGCCCATTGAGGCCGAAGATGGGTCATCCCGCCGCTTATGGCTACGGGTTGTCCCGCCGCGGCAAGAAATGGTCGAGCAGGCCCATCGGCAGCGGGAAGACGACGGTCGACGACCGTTCGCCCGCGATGTCATGCAGGGCCGCGAAATAACGTAGCTGCATCGCCTGAGGCTCCTGCGCGAGAATCCGGCCGGCCTCGACGAGCTTTTCGGCAGCCTGCTGCTCGCCCATCGCATTGATCACCTTGGCCCGCCGCAACCGCTCCGCCTCGGCCTGCTTGGCAATCGCGCGCACCATGGTTTCGTTGAGATCGATGTCCTTGATCTCGATCCCGGTGACCTTGATGCCCCAGACGTCGGTCTGCTTGTCGAGGATCTCCTGGATGTCCGCGTTCAACCTGTCGCGCTCGGCCAGCATCTCGTCGAGTTCGTGCTTGCCGAGCACCGAGCGCAAGGTGGTCTGGGCGAGCTGGCTGGTGGCGGCCATGTAATCGCCGACCTTGATGATGGCCCGTTCGGGGTCGACGATGCGGAAGTACAGAACGGCGTTGACCTTGACGGAGACGTTGTCCCGCGAAATCACGTCCTGCGGCGGCACGACCTGCACCATCACCCGCAGATCCACCTTCACGAGTTGCTGCACGATCGGAATCAGGATGATGAGGCCCGGGCCCTTCACGCCGGTAAAGCGGCCGAGCGTGAAGATGACGCCACGCTCGTATTCGCGCAGGATTCGAATAGCCTGGGACAGGAACATGATGACAAGCAACGCGAGCGCCGCATAAGTCAGATATTCCAGCATCATGACGTACCTCCCTCGCCTGTTGGTGCGCGCCGTATCAGCAGCGTCAGGTCGATGATGTTGGCGACTTCGACCCTCTCTCCGGGCTTGAACGTTTCGGCGCCGCGCGCCTGCCAGCGCTCACCATGGGCGAAGACATGACCTTCGTTCCCATTCCAGTCGAGAACCTCGGCGGGCAAGCCGCGCATGGCCTGCGCGCCGACCCGTGCAGGAGCCCTACCGACGCGCCGGAGCGAACCAAGCACGACGAGCGCAAAGCCAACGAACACAGCCGCAGTGATGCCGATCACCCACCACGACAGGTGGTAGCCCGGCGCCTCGCCCCTGAAAAGCATCAGCGCGCCCAGCACGAAAGCGACGATCCCTCCGAGCCCGATCACCACGGTCGGGTTGAAGGCTTCGATGGTGAGAAGCACGAGTCCAACCAACATCAGGGCGAGACCGGCATAATTGATCGGCAGCAGATTGAGCGCATAGAGGCCGATCAGCAGGCAGATCGCGCCGACGACTCCGGGGGCGACGGCACCGGGAGACATGAACTCGAAGATCAAGCCGTAGATGCCGACCATCAGGAGAATGAACGCCACGTTCGGATCGGTAATCACCGCCAGGAAGCGGGATATCGGTCCGGGATCGATGGCTTCAACGACGGCATCCTTCGTCACCAGCCGTTGCGTCTTGCCGCCTGCAACTTCGACCACGCGACCATCGAGCTGTCTCAGCAATTCGGCCTGATCGCGCGCGACGAGATCGATGGCATGAGCCTCCAGCGCGGCGTTGGCGGAGAGCGTGGCGGCCTCACGGACCGCCTTCTCGGCCCAGTCCGCGTTGCGGCCACGCAGCTCGGCGAGGCTGCGGATGAGGGCGACGGCATCGTTCGTCACCTTCGCCGTCATCGCGTCCTTCGGCTCGTCCTTCTTGTCTTTGCCATCCTTGTCCGCTGGTCCGCTCGGAAGTCCCGGCAGCGGCCCGCCAATCTGCACCGGCGTCGCGGCGCCAATATTGGTGCCCGGCGCCATCACCGCGATGTGGGTCGCATAAAGGATATAGGTCCCCGCGCTCGCCGCGTGGGCGCCGGAGGGGGCGACGTAGCCGACGACAGGGATCGGCGAGGCCAGCACATCCGCGATGATCTCGCGCATGCTGGAGTTGAGACCACCGGGCGTATTCATTCTCAGAATCACGATCTCGGCGTGTCGTTCGCCTGCCTTGACCAAGGCCTCCTTCGCGTAACTCGCCGACGCCGGGCCAATGGCTCCATCGATCGTGACAGTGAGTGCAAGACGGCGATTCTCCTCCGCTGAGCCGGGAAGGAGACAGGACAAAGCGACGATGCCGATCGCCGCAACGAGGGCCGCCTTTATGATCTGCACGGCAAGGGCTCCCTTGCCGAAGATATGGTGTTCCGCTTCGGAACCTCAATGCCCGGATCGGGATGAGGGATCACGCGCGTCGTTGTGCAGTGCAATGGTGCAGGTCGGTCGAGAGACTTTTGCTGCCTGCGGTGCAGTCGCGCGGTTCATGAAGCCCGCTCGAGATCCGACTTGAGTGCAACCAGGAAACGCGCGGCTTCGCCGCCCATCACAACACGATGGTCGAAGGTGAGCGACAACGGCAAAAGGCGCCTGACCGCGAGCTGGCCCCGATGCGCGACCGCCCGTTCCGAGATTCGGCCAGCACCTACGATTGCCGCCTGCGGCGGCACGATGATCAGATTGGCAAACCGGCCTCCAATCATTCCGAAATTCGACAGCGTGATCGTGGCGCCGCGCAGTTCTTCCGGAGGTATCGCGCGCGCGATGGCGTCCGCCCGCAGGCGATCGAGGCCAGCCCGCAAGTCGGATACCTCGCGCGCGGCAACATTGCGCAGCACGGGAACAATCAGGCCACCCTCGGTATCGACGGCGATCCCGAGATCGACGCGGTCGATCAGCCGCCGTTCTCCCGTACCTGAATTGTACCAGGCATTGAGCGCTGGGGCGGCTTTGCAGGCGGCAGCGATCGCCCGCGCGAGGCGGATCGTCACGTCCTCGCCCTGCCGCCAATCGTCGATGTCGGCTTCGTCGGTGACGGTGGCGGGGACGATCTCGGCATGGGATGCCGCCATGCGTTGCGCCATCGCGCGCCGCATCCCGCGCAGCGGCTCGGCAGGCCCCGTGTCGGACGTGCCCTTGGCAGCCCGCTCGACATCGGCCCGCGTAACGGTACCGCCGGGACCAGTGCCCTCGACGAGCTCGAGCGCGACGCCGAGCTTTTGCGCGAGCGCGCGGACCGCGGGGAACACCTGCGGTCCGGCCGGTTGTGCAGTAGCGATCGTTGCCGCCCGCGCGGCCTCGTCGCCGCCGAGTTCGCCAACGATGGTGCCCGTGTCCTGTTCGGCGCCCTCGGCAAATTCGACGAGCGGCATGCCGACCTTCACGATATCGCCCTTGGTGCCAAACACGCGCGCGATGCGCCCGCTCGACGGCGACGGGATCTCGACGACCGCTTTGTCGGTTTCGACGGAAACGAGCGGCTGATCGGTGACGACGTGATCGCCTTCGCCGACATACCAGCTGACGATCTCCGCCTCCTCAAGCCCCTCTCCAAGATCCGGCAGCGTGAACTGGCGCATGGGCCAAGATTCCATTGCAATCTAGCTGAACTGGCAGACCTTGCGGGCGGCAGTCACGATGCGTTCGACCGAAGGCATATAATATTGCTCAAGGCGTGCCATGGGGACGATCGTGTCGTAGCCGGTGACGCGGGTGACTGGCGCAAGCAGCGACGACAGGCGGCGCTCGGCGATCGTCGCGGCGATCTCGGCGCCGAATCCGCCGGTGCGCGCCGCCTCGTGCACGATCACGCAGCGGCCGGTCTTTGCGACCGAACCGAGCACGGTGTCTTCATCATAGGGTTTTAGCGTGGCGAGATCGATGACCTCGGCGGCGATCCCGTCAGTCGACAGCGCATCGGCTGCAGCCATGGTCTCCTTCAGCATGGCGCCCCAGCTGATCAGCGTGAGGTCGCGCCCCTCCCTCAAGACAAAGGCGACATCCAGCGGCAAGGCTTCGCCATTGTCCTCGACCTCGCCCTTGGCCGCGCGGTAGAGGCGCGTCGGCTCCAGAAACACCACGGGATCGGGGTCGCGGATGGCGGCAAGGAGAAGTCCATAGGCGCGTTCCGGCGACGACGGCATGACGACGCGCAAGCCGGGAATATGGGCGAGCATCGCCTCGGTGCTTTCGGAATGATGCTCGGGCGCGCGGATGCCGGCCCCGTGCGGCGTGCGCAGTACCATTGGACAGGTGAGCCGTCCCTGAGTCCGGTTGCGCAATCGCGAGGCGTGATTCACCAACTGGTCGAGGCAAGGGTAAATGAACCCCATGAACTGGATCTCGCCCACGGGCTTCAGCCCCTGCGCCGCCATGCCGACGCAGAGCCCGCTGATCAGTAGCTCGGCAAGTGGCGTATCGAGGACGCGCTCCGGTCCAAAGCGCTTTTGCAGGCCTGCAGTGGCGCGGAATACGCCTCCATTGACGCCCACATCTTCGCCAAGCACGACAACGTCGGGATCATCCTGCATCGCGCGTCCGAGCGCCAGATTGATGGCTTCCACCAACGTCGCCTCAGGCATCGTGCTCTCCCGCGAGTTCGCGGCGCTGCGCGGCATAGACCTCGGGCAGATCGGCATAGAGGTGATCGAACATCGTTTCCGGGCGGCGCGGTGCGGTTGCCAGATAGCGTTCGGCCGCCGCCTCGACGTGCTCATGGCATTCGGCGGCGAGTTGCTCCTCCTCTGCCTTGCCCCACATCTTCTGGGCGACGAGATAGGCCCGCAGCCGCGCGATCGGCTCTTCCTTCCAACGCGCCTGGACTTCCTCGGCCGAACGGTAGCGCGCTGCGTCGTCGGAGGTCGTATGGTCACCGAGCCGGTAGGTGACCGCCTCGATGAAGCGAGGACCATTGCCGTCACGGGCGGCGGCAATGGCCTCTTCAGCCGCGGCGCGCACCGCCACCACGTCATTCCCGTCGACCTGCTCACCGGTGAAGCCTGCGGCGATCGCCTTTTGGGCCAGCGTTTCGCAAGCCGTCTGCAGACGTAGTGGTACCGAGATGGCCCATTGATTGTTGGCCACCACAAAAACGAGCGGCAATCTATGCACGCCGGCAAAGTTCATCGCTTCGTAGACGTCACCTTTCGAGGTGGCGCCATCGCCGAACAGGCAGACGGCGACGCGCGATTCCTTGCGAAGCTTGAGGGCATAGGCGACGCCGGCGGCATGCGGCGCCTGGGAGCCGACCGGAACGCAAAATGGGAAATCGTGAACCGGTCCTGAAAACTGATTGCCGCGCTCGTCGCCGCCCCAGAACAGGAGGATCTCCTCCAGTTTGACGCCACGCCAGAGCAGCGCACCATTGTCGCGATAGGACGGCAACAGCACGTCGTCCTCCCGCATCGCACTGGCAATCCCGACCGACACAGCCTCCTGACCGAGCGAAACGGCGTAAGTCCCAAGCCGGCCGGTGCGCTGCAATGCAACAGCCTTTCGGTCGAACAGGCGCAGCAGCACCATCGACCGGTAAAGCGCAACCAGACGCTTGGCGTCGGAGGCGAAGGCAGGCAGCGGCCGCTGGATCGAGCCGTCCGGCGCAAGGTAGTTGCGACGACGTACCTCGAAGCGCGCGATGACGGGAAGGTCCAGGTTTACCCTTCGGCTGGCCACGCTCTCACTCCCGGAGCGATTGTGCCTTCTACAACTCAGTCAGGTGGCGTTTGTGCCGACACGATGCAATACCACTGGAGGATTAGCTCCGGCGCGCCGATCGCTGCTGCACCGCCACTTTGGTGGCGGTCGATCCATACGATCATGGAAACGAGGTCGTAACGGAGGTATAGGAGACAATGGCAAATGGTCAGGTTGTGCTGGTGACAACTGAACCTTTGGGCGGCGGCGCGCCCGTCCGCTCGGTTTTCTTTGTGGCCGAAGGAGATCCGGCAAGGGCCACCGCGATCATCGCAGCCATAATGGCCCCGAATGAGCGGGTCGAAGCATATGGACCGCTTCCGGAAGTCGCCGTTAAAGCGCTCGGACTAAGACCCGGCGACTTCACGCACGGCTGACGCGCGGTCAACCGCCAGGGATCGCAACCTCAAGAGCGGTTCGAACGATCCCGCCTGCTCATCAAACGGGGCACGCCTTCCCCGCCGCACGATGCGCGCTACGCGGTCGCACGCTGGCGTACGACCATCGCCTCACCAAACGCCTCGAACAGCTTGCGGTTGATCGGATTGCGCTGGGGGTCGTATTCGGCGTGCCATTGCACACCGAGCGCGAAGGTCGGGGCTTCCGCGATGCGGATCGCCTCGATGGTGCCGTCTTCGGCGACGCCTTCGATCAGCACGCGCTTGCCGGGATCGAGAATGCCCTGGCCGTGCAGCGAATTGACCCTGATCTTCTCGCAGCCGAGCAGCTGTGCGAAGGCGCCTCCGGGCGTCAGGTCGACGTCGTGACGGTCGGCGAACACCACGGTCGGATCGGGATGAATCTCGCCGTTCTCGAGCCTGGGCATGCGGTGATTCATGCGGCCGGGGATTTCGCGGATCTCCGGATGCAGCGAGCCGCCGAAGGCGACGTTCATCTCCTGCAGGCCGCGGCAGATCCCGAACAGCGGAATGCCGCGGGACACGCAGGCAACGGAGAGCGCCAGTGCCACCTCGTCGCGGTGGATGTCGTAGGGCTCGTGCCGCTCGCACGGGTCGACATTGAAACGGGTCGGATGCACGTTGGCGCGGGCGCCGGTGAGCACGATCCCGTCGACCACGTCGAGCAGCGCGCCGATATCGGTGATGTCGGGCGCTCCCGCAAACATCATCGGCAGGCCGCCGGAAACCTCGGCCACAGCGCGCAAATTGCGCTCGCCGACCATCTGGACCTGAAATCGATTTTCGACGCGATGGGCGTTCCCGATCACGCCGACGACCGGCTTTCTCATCTCCCGTTCCGACCTCCCGCGTGAGAAGATTCTCCAAACATGCCCTTGGGGTGGAACAAATTCAACAGAAGGGATCGCGGGACGGCAATGCTATTTTCGCGCAAATGCCTCCCGGGCCTCGGTTGTCCCCACGACGGGCAGGCCGGCCGCCTTCAGCGCAGTCGCCGCCGCCTCACCGGGCACGCCCAACCAGGGCAATTTCGCCTCGATTCCGCGCGTCACGGGCTCCCCGAGCACGCCACCGAAATCGATCGGCCAAAAGCCGTTGGGCACCACCTCGGCGGTGAGGCCGCGGACGGCGTAGCCGTCGCCCAGAACCGTATCCGCATGGTCGCCGGCGACAGGGCGCGCGGTCTGGGGATCTCGGGGATCGCCAAAGCTGACGAGCACCGGGATCAGCTCCCCCTGCACCGGGACAATGCCGGCCTGCCGGCTGATATCGTTGAACGAGACGCGGTTGCCGCGCGCAGCGCCATAAGCACGCAGTGCGACGTAGTTGATGTCGTCGAGGTCGAGCTTGCCGCCCTGCTGATGCGCCAGCAAAGCCACCAGGTTCTTTCCTCGGCCGAGGTCGACGAACACAGCCTCCCCGCGCATCGTGGTGCGGCCGCCGCGGTTATAGTTGCGGTCAGGCACGACAGCCAGAACGCCGGACCCCGTCTTGATCCCGTCAGGCGTCGTCGCCTCGACCGTGAGGCGATATTTGTGGCCGGGCCGGCTGATCCGGATCTGGTCGCCGATCACGATCACCGCCAGAAGCCCGAGCAGACCGACCCACTTGCTAATGAAACTCAAGCGCCCCCCACCTGTTCTGTCCTCATCGCTCTGCACCGTTCGCGCGGCAGCGTCAAACCAGCGCGTTGACGCGGTCTTGATCGGAAGCGCTTTTCTCGAAAGAGTGCCCCGCCCGCAGCCGCCGAAAAGGACATGATGTGACCATCCTCGCAGACCAACGCTCCACGACCCGCACCGATCTGGCTTGGGCAATTTCGGTCGGCGGCATCGGCGTCGTGCTGTTCACGGCGATGCTGGTCTTCACCTGGTATTTTGCGACCACCCTGCTGCTGATCTTCACCGGCATGCTGCTCGGTGTCGCCCTCAACGCACTGACCAACGCGCTCGGCCGCCGCGTGCACCTGCCGCATCCGGTCCGGCTCGCGATCGTCTGCGTCGTGCTTGCGGTGCTGCTCGCAGGCGTCGCCTATCTCGGCGGCGCCACCATCGCCGAGCAGGCCTCGCTGCTGAGCAAGACCATCAAGTCGCAGATCGGCAACGTGAAGACCTTCCTGGAAAACCACGGGATCGACACCAGCTTCTTCGATCTCGGCAACGCTGCGTCTGACGCCTCGGCCAATCCGGCATCGGACTCGACATCCTCACCCGCAGCGCCCCCGCGCGGTCCCTTGCCCGGCGCCGGCGCGCTGGCCTCCAGCGGTGGAGCGATCGTGAGCCAGACCTTCAAGCTGCTGCTCGGCACCATCCACGGCGTGGGAAACATCTTCATCGTGCTGTTCCTGGGGCTGTCCTTCGCCGCCCAGCCCAGCGTCTATCACGACGGCCTGTTGTTCCTCGCGCCGGCGAGGCATCGCACCCGCGTCACCCTGATCATCGACCGCATCAGCGAGACGCTGGAACGCTGGCTGATCGCGCAGATCGTCGTGATGATTGCGGTTGGCGTCGTGACCTGGATCGGGCTTGCCATCATCGGCATCCCGGGCTCGTTCATCCTGGGGATTCAGGCGGGCCTCCTCGCCTTCATTCCGACCGTCGGCGCCATCATTGCCGGCGTCGTCGTGGTGCTCGCGAGCCTCGCCTCGGGCTGGATTCCGGCACTGTCGGCCTTCCTCCTGTTCATGGGCGTGCACGCGATGGAGAGCTATGTACTGACGCCAATCCTGCAGCGGCAGGCACTGGACATCCCGCCGGCCACGCTGTTCGCGTTCCAGATCCTGCTCGGCGTCGTCTTTGGGATCTGGGGCCTGGCGCTGGCGCTGCCACTGGTCGCCATCGCCAAGGTCATGATCGACCATTTCAAGACATATGAGGCGCCGCCTCTGGCAGGGGCGGCTTAGAGCATGATCCGGACCCGAAGGGCCGCGTTAGCGCAAAGTGTGCCGCGGTTTTCCCTCGCGACAAACGCTGAACGCGTTTGCGCGGAGATCATGCGCCTGAAATAGAGGCCCCTCAGGTCGCCAGCACGGTCTCCGTGTGCTCGACCTCGGGGGGCGCGGCAAAATACTGGCCGACGAGGCCGCGCCATTCGGTGAAGTTCTCGGAGCCACGGAAATCGACGGTGTGGTTCTCCAGCGTCGCCCACTTCACCATCAGACGATAGCGCTGCGGCTTCTCGATCGACTTGTGCAGCTCGAAGCCGTGAAAGCCCTTGGAGCGGCCGAACGCGGCCTTGGCCTTGGCCACGGCGGCCTCGAAATCCTTCTCGCTGCCCGGCTTGACGTCGATTTGCGCGATCTCGGTGATCATCAGTTTCCACCCTTCTTGCTTGATGGGCGTGTCTACCGCACCCCGCCCAAAAGAAAAAGGCGCCGAAACGGCGCCCTGGCTGGCCGGAAACTGCAGGTCTGTCAGGCGAACAGCAGAACGATGCCTGCCACGACGAGCGCGCAACCGACGAACAGCACGAGCGGCCAATAGCTGCGGCTCTGCGTGTAGCGTCCCTGGGCGCGGCGCTCGGTGATCAGCGCCGTCTCGTATTCCTCTGCGGTCGAGAACAGACAAGCGAAGCCGCCTCGCGCCGAGGCGGCTTGGGCTTCGAGCGACATCAGGGCGGTCTGCGGGGTCTGTCGACGGATCGATTCCATGACCGGAATGGTAGGGATCGAATGGTAAACAGAGGGTTACCGCAGGGCCCTTTGCCTCAAGCCGTGGCCGGACGCGCCTGCGGCGCGCCGATCCGCGCGGCGCTCTGGCGGCGCCAGTTCTCCAGCGACAGCGGCAGCTCCTCCGCCGCCTCGACGCGGTTACGGCCACCGCGCTTGGCCTGGTAGAGCGCCGTGTCGGCCGAGGCCAGCAGCACCTCGAGCTCGGTGCCGGCCGGACCACCGGCCACGCCGATGCTGACGGTGGTGTCCACCGGGCCTTCATCGACCACGATGCCGGAGGTCTCGAACGCCTCGCGCACGCGCTCGGCAACCAGCACGCCCTCCTCCAGCGAACACGGCAGCAGCGCCGCGAATTCCTCACCGCCGATGCGGCCGGAAAGGTCGGTCATGCGCAGATTGCTGACCACCACGGTCGAGAACAGTTTCAGCATCTCGTCGCCGGCGGGATGGCCGAAGCGGTCGTTGATCGACTTGAAGTGGTCGATGTCGAAGATCATCACGGTCACGGGACGCCCGGCCTTGGCCTCGCGGTCGATCACGCGGCCGCAGGCTTCCGAGAAGCCGCGGCGGTTGAGCATGCCGGTCAGGGGATCGGTCGACGCGGCGGTCCGGTGCGCAGTGACGGTACGCTCCGACACCAGCATGAAGATCACGAACACGGTACCGACCGCGTAGAGCACGAGCTCGACCGCGAACACGGTGACCCAGATGCTCGAGGAGAAGCCGGCATCGTGCGGGCGCAGGAAGCTGCCGAGCAGGATCGGCAGCATCAGCACGCAGCCGTGCATCACCGGCACCACGAAGGCCGGCCAGCGCCGTTGCAGGCTCTTGCGCCGCTCGACCCAGAGCTCGCTCGCGGTCAGCGCGGCGTAGACCGAGACGATGCCGGCGCCGATGATCATGCGCAGCATCGACGCCGCGGGATCGAGCAGCGTCGCGGCAGCGGCCCAGGCGAGCGCGCCGAGCACGAGGCCGGGCCAGTTCGGCTTGCGGCCGTGGAAGACGCGCGCCGCATTCCACACCATGCCGCAGGCAACGAAGCCGACGGCATTTAATGCCAGATAGAGATGCGGCCCCAGCCTGTCGCCTGCCGCCGTCCACAATGCGACCGAGGCCGCGCCGAGGAGATAGGCGGTGCCCCACCATTTCAGCGCAGGACTGTTCTCCTGCTTACCGAAGAACACCATCATGGCGCCGAGCAGTGCGGCGACCATGGTGGCAACCAAATAGAGCGTGATGCTATCGAGCGACATCATGTCGGCCCCCTTGAAAACATAGCAGTTACGCGATCGGCCCAGCCGATTTGCGCGCCCTTCCGAATGCGACGCTAGGTTCCCGCGGGTTCCATTCAGGTTTTCACGCGGCCGCAAGTTTTCGGGAAACACGTCGTCAATTTGCATACAAACGAACAACAAAAAGGGCGCTGAAATCAGCACCCTTTTGCATCTCATTGAAGCCGCTTTCGCGGCGAATGTGATCGAAGCGATTAACGCTTCGAGAACTGGAAGGACCGGCGGGCCTTGGCCTTGCCGTACTTCTTGCGCTCGACCACGCGGGAGTCGCGGGTGAGGAAGCCGCCCTTCTTGAGCACGGTGCGCAGCTCCGGCTCGAAATAGGTGAGCGCCTTGGAGATGCCGTGACGGACGGCGCCGGCCTGGCCGGACAGACCGCCGCCAGCGACGGTGCAGATCACGTCGTACTGGCCGGAACGCTGGGCCACGGAGAACGGCTGCTCGATCATCATGCGCAGCACGGGACGGGCGAAATAGACCTCGACCTCACGCGAATTGACCGTGACCTTGCCGGCACCCGGCCTGATCCAGACGCGGGCGACCGCGTCCTTGCGCTTGCCGGTGGCATAGGCGCGGTTGAACTTGTCGACCTTCTTCTCGTGCTTCGGCGCGTCGGGCGCCGCCGCCGTCTTGAGCTGCGAGAGCTGGTCGAGCGACTGAATGGATTCGGCCATGTTATGCGGCCCTCGTGTTCTTGCGGTTCAACTTGGCGATGTCGAGCTTCTCGGGCGTCTGCGCCTCGTGCGGATGATCGGCACCGCCGTAGACACGGAGATTGCCCATCTGCACGCGACCGAGCGGACCACGCGGGATCATGCGCTCGACGGCCTTCTCGAGCACGCGCTCGGGATGCTTGCCCTCGAGGATCTGGCGCGCGGTGCGCTCCTTGACGTGGCCAACATAGCCGGTGTGCTTGTAGTAGGTCTTCTGCTCGCGCTTGCGACCGGTGAGGACCGCATGCTGCGCGTTGATGATGATGACGTTGTCGCCGCAATCAACGTGGGGGGTGTAGGTCGGGAGGTGCTTGCCGCGCAGGCGCATGGCGACGATGGTGGCGAGACGGCCGACGACCAGACCCTTGGCGTCGATCAGCACCCACTTCTTCGTCACCTCAGCCGGCTTTGCCGAAAAGGTTTTCATATCGGAGTTTCCGTGGACGGGAGATATCGGCGCGAACACCGCACCGGACTGCGCGGTTTTCTAGAGAAGAGACGCGCAACGGTCAATGCCCGAAGACGGAAATTACATACGTAAAATCAATAGCTTAAAAATATGGTGCTATATTACCTGCTAAAAGCTCAAACATTTGGAATGGAATAGGTCGAGGTGACATGGGCGATCGGATCGGGCGAGGTGCCCGACAGCAGGTTCACCTCCCCGACCGCCAGCCGCTTGCCGAGCTTGAGGAGCCGAGCCTCGGCCAGGACGTCCTGCCCGGGCTGGCCCTTGCGCAGGAAGTTGATGTTGAGATTGGTGGTGACCGCGAGCCCGATCGGCCCGATCGCGGACAAAAGCACCACGTACATCGCGAAATCGGCGAGCGCCATCAGCGTCGGGCCGGACACGGTTCCGCCCGGCCGCAGCATCCTTTCGCTGTAGCGCTGGCGCAGCAGGCAGGTCTGGCCGTCCGCGCTCTCGATCGTGATGTCGTCGCCGCTGAAGGCCTGGGGAAACTCGCCGCGGAGAAACTGCTCGACCTCCGCCACGCTCATTTTCGCTAACGCCATGCTCCGCCTCGCCCTCGCTTCACGTCCGCTGTTACATTAGGTTATCTGCATCATCCAATTGCAATAATCCAACTGGAAACGCTTCAATGTCCGTCCAGCCCGCCCGCACCCCCTCCCCGGAACCGCCGATCCTGCTGCGCGAGATCGTCGGCACCGTCGCCGTGCTCACGCTGAACCGCCCCGCCGCGCGCAACAGCCTGTCGGAGGCGATGATCGGCCAGCTGCATGCGAGCTTCAACGCAATTGCCGAGGACAAGCGCATCCGTGCCGCCGTCATCGCCGCCAACGGTCCGGCCTTCTCCGCCGGCCACGACATGAAGGAATTGACCGCGCGCCGGGCCGATCCCGATCGCGGCCGCGCCTTCTTCGCCGAGATGATGCACGCCTGTAGCGCGATGATGCAGGCGATCGTGCATCTGCCAAAGCCCGTGGTCGCCGCGGTCCAGGGCATCGCGACCGCCGCCGGCTGCCAGCTCGTCGCAAGCTGCGATCTCGCGATCGCCTCGGAAGAGGCGAGCTTCGCCACGCCGGGCGTCGACATCGGCCTGTTCTGCTCGACGCCGATGGTGGCGCTGTCACGCAACGTGCCGCGCAAGCAAGCGATGGAGATGCTGCTGACGGGCGAGCCGATCCCGGCCGACCGCGCCCGCGAGATCGGGCTCGTCAATCGCGTCGTGGCAGCCGGTACCGAGCGCGGCGCCGCGATTGCGCTGGCGGAACAGGTCGCGCTGAAATCCGCCTACACGGTCAAGCTCGGCAAGGAGGCGTTCTATCGCCAGGCCGAGATGAGCCTTGCGGACGCCTATCGCTATGCGGCAGAGGTGATGACCGAGAACATGATGGCGCGCGACGCCGAGGAAGGCATCGGCGCCTTCATCGAGAAGCGTGCGCCGACATGGCGGGATGAATAGTCAACTCCTCATCCTGAGGAGCCGCGGAACGCGGCGTCTCGAAGGATAGAGGCCCGACTGTGGCTTCATGGTTCGAGACGCGCGTGCCGCGCTCCTCACCATGAGGGTCAGAGAAAGAAAAAGATGAACCACGACGCCTATCCCGACAATTACATCCGCGCCATCCTCAACAGCGTGAAGACGATCGCGATGGTCGGCGCCTCGCCGGTCAATGTGAGGCCGAGCTATTTCGCGTTCAAATATCTGGCGCAGCGTGGCTACGACATGATTCCGGTCAATCCCGGCCATGTCGGCAAGGAGCTGCTCGGAAAGCCCTTCGTCGCCTCGCTGTCCGACATCGGCCGTCCCGTCGACATGATCGACATCTTCCGCAACTCCAGCCACATCATGCCCGTGGTCGAGGAAGCCCTGAGGCTCGATCCGCTGCCGAAGGTGATCTGGATGCAGCTCGGCGCGCGTGACGACGTTGCGGCGGCGAAGGCGGAAGCGGCCGGCATCAAGGTCGTGATGAACCGCTGCCCCAAGATCGAATATGGCCGCCTGTCGTCCGAGATCTCCTGGATGGGCGTCAATTCGCGCACGCTCAGCTCCAAGCGCGCGCCGGCGCCGACGCAAGGCATGCGGCTATCCCTCAATCGGATGAGCGTCGGCGGTGGCGATACCGCGGCATCCGATCGTGCCGCCAAAAACAAGAGCGAGCAAAGCTGACGCAACTGCGAAGGATTCGTTTCGCGAACGCGACAATACGCAGCACGATCATTCCGTTGTGAAGTCGCGCCTTGACGCCAGCAGCGGCGCCGATCAGCATGCCGCGCGATTTCAGACCACAAGAACAGGACGCCCTCAATGAGCGATCGCCTTCCGGGATTTTCAACCCTCGCCGTGCATGCCGGTGCACAGCCCGACCCGACGACCGGTGCGCGCGCGACTCCGATTTATCAAACGACCTCTTTCGTCTTCAACGACGCCGACCACGCCGCCTCGCTGTTCGGATTGCAGGCGTTCGGCAACATCTATACCCGCATCGGCAACCCCACCAACGCGGTGCTGGAAGAGCGCGTTGCGGCGCTCGAAGGCGGCACGGCCGCGCTGGCCGTTGCCTCCGGCCACGCCGCGCAGGTCGTGGTGTTGCAGCAATTGCTCCAGCCCGGCGACGAGTTCATCGCCGCACGAAAGCTCTATGGCGGCTCGATCAACCAGTTCACGCATGCGTTCAAGAGCTTCGGCTGGAACGTGGTGTGGGCCGATTCCGATGACATCGCCAGCTTCGAGCGCGCAATCACCCCGCGCACCAAGGCGATCTTCATCGAGTCCATCGCCAATCCCGGCGGCAGCATCACCGACATCGAGGCGATCTCGACGGTCGCGCGCAAGGCGGGCGTGCCGCTGATCGTCGACAACACGCTGGCCTCGCCCTACCTGATCCGCCCGATCGACCACGGCGCCGACATCGTCGTGCACTCGCTGACGAAATTTCTGGGCGGCCACGGCAATTCGCTCGGCGGCATCATCGTCGATGCCGGCACGTTCGACTGGTCGGCGGGCGGCAAATATCCGATGCTGTCGGAGCCGCGGCCGGAATATCACGGCATCCGCCTCCAGGAGACCTTTGGCAATTTCGCCTTCGCGATCGCCTGCCGCGTGCTCGGCTTGCGCGACCTCGGGCCGGCGCTGTCGCCGTTCAACGCCTTCATGATCCTCACCGGCATCGAGACGCTGCCGCTGCGCATGCAGAAGCACTGCGACAACGCCAAGGCGGTCGCCGAATTCCTCGCCGGCCATCCGGCGGTGGCCTCGGTGAGCTATGCGGGCCTTGCCAGCGACAAGTACAACCAGCTAGCGCGCAAATACGCGCCCAAGGGCGCAGGCGCCGTGTTCACCTTCAGCCTCAAGGGCGGCTATGACGCAGGCGTCAGCCTGGTGTCGAAGCTGCAGCTGTTCTCGCATCTGGCCAATGTCGGCGACACCCGCTCGCTGGTGATCCATCCGGCCTCGACCACGCACAGCCAGCTCGACGACGCCGCCAAGGTGAAGTCCGGCGCCGGCCCCGACGTGGTGCGGCTCTCGATCGGCATCGAGGACAAGGAAGACCTGATCGCGGACCTGGAGCAGGCGCTGGGCGGGTAGTCTTCCTCGTCGTTCCGGGGCGGTGCGAAGCACCGAACCCGGAACCTCGACGTCATATGCTCATCTCTGGATTCCGGGTTCGGCTCTGCGAGCCGCCCCGGAATGACGGCCGGTGAGATTTGTCCAGGCGCCGCACAGATCCGGTTAACAGTCATTAACCACATCTGCCGCATACATCGTCTTTGGATCGCCCTTTGATTCGGAGCCGACGATGCTGCGCTGGATGCTGCCTGCCCTTGCGGCGATGCTGACGCTCTCAAGCGCGCTCGCCGCCGATCTTCGCGCCACGCCGAAGCGGCAGGCCGCCGCGCCGCCGCAGGAGGCGCCACAGGTCTACGTGGAGACCGATCCGGATGCCCTGATCTCGCCGGCCTATGGCATCGGCAGCTACATCCGCAATCTGCCGGGCACACCGCTCCTGCCCGGCTCTCACACGCTGCCGGGCTATTACGGCCGCCCCTGGGACTACGACTATCAGGGCTCGTATTACGGCGGCAAGCAGGTCGACTATTTCTGGCGCCTGCCCTACGCGTGCGGCGTCTACGGCTATTGCTGATCAGCCGGGCCGATGGTGGTCAGCCGGGCTGACTGACCGGGAACGCGCGCGGCTGGGCTTGCGCAGACTGCCGCGAGGCCAGCCGTTCCACCTGCATCACCGCAAGCGTGAGCACCACGATCGCAACCGCCTGGTGCGCGAGCGCGAGCCCGATCGGCACCTGGTTGAGCAGCGTGAGGATGCCGAGCAGCGCTTGCAGGCTCACCGCCGCGAACAGCCACAGCGCGCCGCTCGCAGCTGAACCTGCGCGCGAGCGCACCGCATCGAACGCGTGCAGCGCCGCCAGCACGAACAGCGCATAGGCCGTCATGCGGTGCTCGAACTGCACCGTCAGCACATTGTCGAACATGTTGCGCCACCACGGCGTCTCGAACCACAGCCGCTCGGCAGAGGGAATGAGCGCACCGTCGATCTGCGGCCAGGTGTTGTAGGCGCGCCCGGCGCGCAGGCCGGCGACCAGCGCACCGAAATAGATCTGCACGAAGGTCGCGACGAGCAGCAGCGCACTTGTGAACCGCAGCCGCGCGGGACCTGCGATCTTCGGCCGGTCGGCCAGTCGCCGTACCGTCCAGACGATGCCGGCGAAGATCAGAAGCGCGAGCACCAGATGCGTCGCCAGCCGATATTGCGACACCTCGACCCGCTCCGTGAGACCCGAGGCCACCATCCACCAGCCGACCGCTCCTTGCAGCCCGCCGAGCGCGAACAGCAGCCACAGCCTGCGCTTCAACTCACCGGACAGGCCACCGCGCCACAGGAAGAACAGGAACGGCAAGAGATACGCGACGCCGATCAAGCGGCCGAGCAGCCGGTGGCTCCACTCCCACCAGAAAATCTCCTTGAACTCGGACAGGCTCATGCCCGCGTTGAGCTCGCGATATTGCGGGATCTTCTTGTAGGCCTCGAACGCCTCGGCCCACTGCACCTCCGAGAGCGGCGGCAGGCTGCCCGTCACCGGCTTCCATTCGACGATCGAGAGACCGGATTCCGTCAGCCGCGTCGCGCCGCCGACCAGCACCATCAGCGCGATCAGCGCGGCCACGGAAATCAGCCACCAGCGCACTGCGCGATACGGCTCGGACGGGGCGGAATTCGTCGTCATTTCAGGGCGAAACCAAACCTTGTGCCAAAGAGACTTGAACCAAGAGGCTTGAACCGGATTGCGTGCCCCTTATAGTCCCCCGCTCCCGCAGCGCAAGTTACGCGAAAGCCGCAGCATTCCGTCATGACGATCCGCACCCGCAAGTTCCTCGGCGCCATCCTGCTCCTGGTGCTGGCCACGGTCTGGGCCCTGCTCGGCATGGCGCTGGCGCAGATGCCGTGGATCGCCGAATCCGGCTGGCGGCAGGCGATCTACTACGTGGTGGTCGGCATGGGCTGGGTGCTGCCGGCGATGCCGATCGTGAGCTGGATGCAGCGGCCTGATCGCGCCAAGTCGACGTAACGCTGCTACGTCGCGCTGCCCGTCGGTTTCACCGGCGCAAAGGCAATTCCCGACACCAGCACGCGCAGCATGCGCAGCGAGCGCACCCGGCCGTCCCAGGAAATCCGCGGCAGCGCGCGCAGATTGGTTCGCCCTTCCGCATCCACGATGCCCGGTATGGTCGACACCGCGCTGGCAAAGCCCGCCTCCTCCGCCATCACCACGTGGCTGCGCCGGAACGAGGCGCGATCGCCGAACGGAAAGGCGAGATGCCTGATCTCGCGGTGAAAGGCCGCTTCCGCAACCACCCTGCCCATCGTCATCTCGCGCAGCGCCGCCGTGTCCTTCATGTTGGCGAGAGCGGGATAGTTCACGGTCGCGCTGCCGATCGTGACGAGTGGATCGGCCGCAAGCTTCGCCAAATCCTCCCAATCCATCGACGCCTCGCGCGAAAGCCTGACGAGATCGATCCGGTAGCGCGTGCAGAGATCGGCGATCGCAGCCGACACATCCGCCGGCGGCAGCGAGCGCAGCCAGCTCTCGAGATGCGAGAACAACGCCCGCTTCTCGGCATTATCAGTGACGGTGAAGCGCTGCTCCTTCTCGCCCATCATCAGGCTGATGCGGCTCTCGCGCGCGATCACCTGCTCGAGCCCGAGCCACCAGGCTTCCCCGACGCCATCGGGAAACGCGGTGGGCACATAGATCGTGAACGGCACGGCGTGGCGGGTCAGCACCGGATAGGCGAACGTGATGAGATCCTTAGGCGCGCCGTCGAAGGTGAGCGCCACGAAGCGCCGCTTCTCCGGCAGCGTCACCGCACGCCGGCAGACCTCGTCCATGCCGAGAATGTCGTAGTTCCAGCGCTTCAGCGCCCGAATGGCACGGTCGAGGAATTGCGGCGTGATCTCGTCCTCGCGCAGCGGCTGAAACCCGCCGCGCCGCCGCGGCCGCACGTGCGCAAAGCGCAGGATGGCGCCGGCCCCACGACTGCGCAGCGCAGCCTGGCCGGTGAACCAGGTCAGCTCGAGGCGCAGCCGTTCCAGCCATCTGTCGTCGGATGCCAATATCCCACCTTCGCGCTCGCCGGCGGCCCGTTCCCTCGTCCATTGTCATTACCCTTTGTTGACATTTCTTTGCAAAGGTCGGCCACAGGCCGAAATACGTACATTTTTGATTTCTCGACAGGTTTCGCGAATGACCATGGCTGCGGCGATGCAAAGCCGGACGGCAGAAGCGCCAGCGCGGTCGAAAGCGAGCCGTATCGCGCATGTCGATATCGTCCGGGATCCCGGCGAGGCCGAGCCGGTCTGGCGCGCCTTCGAGGAGAGCGGCCACCTCTTCACGCCCTACCAGCGCTTCGACCTGCTCAGTCCCTGGCAGCGGCTGGTCGGCGGCCGCGATGGCGCCCGCCCCTTCATCGTGATCGCCCGCGACGCCGAGCGCAGGCCGCTGGTGCTGTTGCCGCTCTCCTTGCGCCAAGGCCACGGGGTGCGCACGGCCTGCTTCATGGGCGGCAAGCATACGACCTACAACATGGGGCTGTGGAACGCCGAGTTCGCGGCACAGGCCGTCGCCGCCGATCTCGACGCGCTGCTTGCGCCGCTGCGCGAGCATGTCGACGTGCTCTCGCTGACGCAGCAGCCGCTGCGCTGGGACGAGCAGCGGAACCCGTTCGCGCTGCTGCCGCGGCAGAGTGCGATCAACGGCTGCCCGCTGCTGGTGATGGAGCCGGGCGGCCCGCCCGCATCGCGGATCAGCAACTCGTTCCGCCGCCGCCTCAAGAGCAAGGAGAAGAAGCTCCAGGCGCTCGCCGGCTATCGTTATCACCTCGCCACCACCGACGCCGACGTCACCCGCCTGCTCGACTGGTTCTTCCGCGTCAAGCCGGTGCGGATGGCCGAACAGAAACTGCCCGACGTCTTCGCCGAGCCGGGCGTCGAGCAGTTCGTTCGCAGCGCCTGCCTGTCGCCGCGCGGCGAAGGCCGTGTCATCGACATCCACGCGCTCGAATGCGACGACGAGGTGATCGCGATCTTCGCCGGCGTCGCCGACGGCCAGCGCTTCTCGATGATGTTCAACACCTACACCATGTCCGAGCACGCCCGCTACAGCCCGGGCCTGATCCTGATGCGCTACATCATCGACCGCTACGCCGAGCGCGGCTACCGCTCACTCGACCTCGGCATCGGCTCGGACGAGTACAAGCGGATGTTCTGCAAGGACGACGAGGACATTTTCGACAGCTTCGTGCCGCTGACCTCGCGCGGCAAGCTTGCGGCAATGGCGATGTCCTCGGTCAGCCACGGCAAGCGGCTGGTGAAGCAGAACCAGATGCTGTTCGATCTGGCGCGACGGCTGCGGCAGGCGTTCGGGTAGACTTCGTAGTAGCGTAGGGTGGGCAAAGCGAAGCGTGCCCACCGCCTCTGCCGCAATCGTTGAAAGGTGGTGGGCACGGCGCAAGTGCGCCTTAGCCCACCCTACGATTCCGAACTCGCGAAGAGTGAGCCCTCACCCGCCGAGCTTCGCTCGGCACCCTCTCCCACAAGCGGGAGAGAGTAAAAGGCCTACGCCGCCACCACGCGCGGCGTGTCCATTGCATCCGATGGCTGCACCGGCCTGCTCAGCATCGTCACCTCGCTGAAGCCGACGGCCTTGAGCTGGTCGCACATCAGCGTGCGCGCATCCGGCTCCATCGACGCATCGGGCACCACGACGGCGCGGGCATTGGCGGTCAGCAGCTCCGCCGGAAGGTCGGAGGCGCTGCCGGCATCGAGCAGCACGTGGTCGTAGGCCCGCAGCAGCGCGTCGATCGCGAGCGTCACGCGCGGCGATTGCAGCAGGCTGCGGTCGAAGCCGGGACGGCCGGCCATCACCAGATGCAGCCGCGACAGCTTGTCCCGGGTGATCACCTGGGCGAACGAGGCTTCGCCCTGCATCAGTTCGGCAAGGCCAGGCGCCGAGGCATCGACGGACACCGCGGCAATCGTCGGCGAGGACGCGGCGAGATCGACCACGACCACCCGCGCATCGCGCGCCAGGTGGCGGGCCAGCGTCAGCGCCGACAGCGTGACGGCTTCGCCTGACGCGGTGCCGAGCACGGTGATCTTTTTTGCCGACGCGGCGCGCAGGCTGTCGGCCAGATGCCCGATCTCGGCAAACTCGGTGACACCGGCATCGGCCGTCATCTCCGGCTGAAGCGGCGCGGGCTCTTCCATGACCGGTTCGACGACCGGCTCGATCACAGGCTGGACGAACGGTTCCTGGCGAACCGCCGCCTGCGTTTGCGCCTGCGCCGGAGCAAAGACAGCCACGGCGCGCGGCGCGGTCTGGCGCAACAGCTCGCCGGTAACGACGACGCCGGACGAGAGCAGCAGCGTCGCGATCGTCGCGATCAGCACGATCGGAAGTTTCTTCGGATAGGCCGGCGTGTTCGAGACGACGGCGCGCGAGATGATGCGGCCTTCCGCCGGTGCTGTGTCGATGGTCTCGCGGGTGCTGGCCTCGCGATACTTGCCAAGATACGTCTCCAGCAGGTCGCGCTGCGCCTTGGCCTCACGCTCGAGCGCGCGGAGCTGCACGTCCTGGCCGTTGGTCGACGTCGCCTGCTTCTTGAGCTGCTCGAGGCTCGTGGTCAGGCCATCGACCCGGCCACCGGCGATGCGCGCATCGCTTTCGAGCGAGCGGGAGATCTTGGCCGCCTCGTCGCGAATCTGGTTGTCGAGGTCGCCGAGCTGCGCCTTCAGCTCCTTGATCCGCGGGTGATTGCCGAGCAGCGTGGACGACTGTTCGGCGAGCTGGGCCCGCAGCGTGACCCGCTGCTCGGACAGTCGCCGCATCAGCTCGGAGTTCACCACCTCGGACGCCTCGATCGGCTTGCCGCTCTGGAGCATCTCCTTGATCAGCCGCGCCTTGGATTCCGCATCTGCCCTCATCGAGCGCGCGTTGTTGAGCTGGGTGTTGACCTCGCCCATCTGCTGGTTCGACAGCGTGGTGTTGTTGGTGCCGACGAAGAGTGACGACTTGGAGCGGAAGTCCTCGACCTTGGCTTCGGCGTCGGAAACCTTCTTGCGCAGATTCTCGATCTCGCCCGCGAGCCATTGGCTGGCATTGCGCGCCTGGTCCTGGCGCGCATTCTGCTGGAGCACGAGATAGCCGTCGGCGATCGAATTGGCGACGCGCACGGCGAGATCCGGGTCAGCCGACTGGAATTCGATCACGATCACGCGCGACTTGTCGACGGCATAGGCCTGGAGACGCTCGTAATAAGCATCCAGCACGCGCTCTTCCGGCGTCATCGAGAACGGATCGCGGCCGATGCCGATCAGCGCGGCAAGCGACTTCAGCGGTGAAATGCCTTGCAGCACCGGATCGAATTCGGGCCGCTCCGCAAGCTTGTTCTTCTTGATGATCTCGCGCGCGAGATCGCGCGACAGCACGAGCTGGACCTGGCTGGTGACGGCCTCGGGGTCGAGCGCCTGCCGCTCCTCGTTGCTGCGGTCGCTGTTCGGACGCAGGAACACGTTCTCGCGGCCATCGATCAGGATACGCGACTCGGATTTGTAGCGCGGCGTCACGAGATTGACGACGGCGACGGAGGCGACGAGCGCCAGCACCGTCGGCACGATGATCCAGCCGCGCTTGCGCGCAAGCGCGGCACCGAGCGCGTGAAGATCGATGTCGCCGGATTCGCCGGACGCCTGCCGGGTGACAACAGGCGCAGGCCTTGCTTCAACCTTGGACTTGGCTTCGGGCTTGGCTTCGGCTTTGGACTTCGAAACAGCCCGTTCGACCACCGCCTTGACCTTGCCGGCACGCCAGAACGCTAAACGCATCGAATACTCCCGCAGGGCAACGCCGCCAAGCTACCTCAACCGGAGCGATTACACTCCATTAAGGTTGCCGCTGGGTTAATCGGGCAATCCCGCGATCAGCGCACGCGCGCTCGTCACCGTTTGTTAACCACGAGGCCTCTTAATCCGTCTCGATATTTCGACAATTGTTCGGCATTTGCCGTCGAGCGCTGGTTCAGATCATGCCCCCCTCTCCCGACCGGCCGCTCCGCATCCTGCACGCCGTGCGCGCACCCGTGGGCGGCATCTTTCGCCACATCCTCGACGTCGCCAACGGCCAGGTCGATCGCGGCCATCATGTCGGGATTCTCGCCGACAGCCTCACCGGCGGCGAGCGCGCCGACAAGACGCTGACCGAGCTCGCGCCGCGGCTGAAGCTCGGCATGCACCGCATGGCGATCCGCCGCGAGCCGTCGCCCGACGATGTCCTGGTGTGGCTGCGGATGCGGCGACTGATCGCAAAGCTCAAGCCGGACGTCATGCACGGCCACGGCGCCAAGGCCGGCGCCTTCATCCGCATGCGGCGGCGCACCGACGACACCATCCGCATCTACACCCCGCATGGCGGCTCGCTGCACTATCCACTCAACACCGTGAAAGGCGAATTCTACGCGCGGCTCGAACGGTCGTTGATGGGCGCGACCGACCTGTTCCTGTTCGAGAGCGCCTTTGCCCGCGACACCTATCAGCGCATCGTCGGCACGCCCAAGGGCGTGGTGCATTGCGTCTTCAATGGCGTGACGCCGGAGGAATTCGAGCCTGTTGTCACCACCGAGGATGCCACTGACCTCTGCTATGTCGGCGAGTTCAGGCACATCAAGGGCGCGGATCTGCTGGTCGATGCCGTGGCGCGCCTGCACGAAGGCGGCAAGAAGGTCACCCTCACGCTCGGCGGCGACGGCGAGGAGACGGCCGCGCTGAAGGCGCAGGTCGATAGGCTCGGCCTCTCCAGCGCGATCCGCTTCATCGGCCACGTCAAGGCACGCTACGGCTTCTCCAAGGGGCGGCTGCTGGTCGTTCCCTCGCGCGGCGATTCCATGCCCTATGTGGTGATCGAGGCGGGCGCGGCCGGCATTCCCATGATCGCCGCGCGCGTCGGCGGCATTCCAGAGATCTTCGGCACGGAGAGCCCGGCCCTGTTCGCGGCAAGCAACGCCGAGGCGATGGCGGAAGCGATTGCGGCCGCACTCGCCGATCCGCGGGCGACAGCGCAGCGCGCCTCCGCCTTGCGCGAGCGCATCTCCGCGTATTTCTCCCAGCAGGCGATGGTTGACGGCGTGATCGCGGGCTATCGCGACGCATTCGCCAATCATTAACCATCCTTAAGGTCGCTTTAGAGATTCTTCCGATTTGTCCGATAACGAAGTGCCCGGGGATGCTCGCCCGGGTGCAATGCTGCGCCGCGGGTTTTTGGAATGGACGTGGACGCCCGTGGAACCGCTCAACGCACGCTCGATGCTCGATGCCGCGACCGGTGCCGCGGCGAAGCTGGCTGACCAGCCCTTTGTGGAGCGCCGCCGCCGGCTCTCTCCCGCCGCGCTCGACGTCGTCAACCAGAAGGTCGCCCGCGCCTATTCGCCGATCGTAATCACCGGCATCGTGCGCCTTGCCGACTTCGCGCTGCTGAGCCTGATCGGCATCGCGGTCTATGTCGGCTACGTCATGCCGCTAGCCGGCTCCTTCAGCTGGGACTATCCGGCAGAGATCCTCGCCGTCGCGGTCGCCGCCGTGGTCTGCTTCCAGGCCGCCGACATCTACCAGGTGCAGCTGTTCCGCGGTCAACTCCGGCAGATGACGCGGATGATCTCGTCCTGGTCGTTCGTTTTCCTGCTGTTCATCGGCATCTCCTTCTTCGCCAAGTTCGGCAGCGAAATATCGCGGCTGTGGCTTGCCGCCTTCTACGTCCTCGGGCTCGGCGCGCTCTTCGTCGAGCGCCTGGTGCTGCGCTCGCTGGTGCGTGCCTGGGGACGCGAGGGCCGGCTCGATCGCCGGACCATCATCGTCGGCTCCGACAGTAACGGCGAGCAGCTGGTGGAGGCACTGAAGGCGCAGGAGGATTCCGACATCCACGTGCTCGGCGTGTTCGACGACCGCAACGACAGCCGCGCGCTGGACACCTGCGCCGGTGCGCGCAAGCTCGGCAAGGTCGACGATATCGTCGAGTTCGCCCGCCGCACCCGCGTCGATCTCGTGCTGTTCGCGCTGCCGATCTCGGCGGAAACGCGCATCCTGGAGATGCTGAAGAAGCTCTGGGTGCTGCCGGTCGACATCCGCCTCTCCGCCCACACCAACAAGCTGCGTTTCCGTCCCCGCTCCTACTCCTATCTCGGCGAAGTCCCGACGCTCGACGTGTTCGAGGCGCCGATCACCGACTGGGACCTCGTGATGAAATGGCTGTTCGACCGCCTCGTCGGCGGTCTCGCGCTGCTCGCGGCCCTGCCGGTGATGGGACTGGTGGCGCTGGCGGTGAAGCTCGACAGCCCCGGCCCGGTGCTGTTCCGCCAGAAACGCTTCGGCTTCAACAACGAGCGCATCGACGTCTACAAATTCCGCTCGATGTACCATCACCAGGCTGATCCGACGGCCTCGAAGGTCGTGACCAAGGACGATCCGCGCGTGACCCGCGTCGGCCGCTTCATCCGCAAGACCAGCCTCGACGAGCTGCCGCAGCTCTTCAACGTGGTCTTCTCCGGCAACCTCTCCCTGGTCGGCCCGCGTCCGCACGCGGTGCAGGGCAAGCTCCAGAGCCGCCTGTTCGACGAAGCCGTCGACGGCTATTTCGCCCGCCACCGCGTCAAGCCCGGCATCACCGGCTGGGCCCAGATCAACGGCTGGCGCGGCGAGATCGACAACGAAGAGAAGATCCAGAAGCGCGTCGAGTTCGACCTCTATTACATCGAGAACTGGTCGGTGCTGTTCGACCTCGTCATTCTCCTGAAGACGCCGATCTCGCTGCTGACCAAGAACGAGAACGCGTATTGAGTTTTGTCGTACCCGAGCCTCACTGTCATCGCCCGGCTTGACCGGGCGATCCAGTAATCGCCGGCAGTAGAAACTGCCACGAACGGCTCGGAGTACTAGATGCTCCGCCTTCGCGGGGCATGACGTCGGAAGTTGTGTGTACCAGTTTGCGTAAGCGTATGAGCGTGTGATGGCGTATGCGGCGACAGCCGGTGGAGTGAAATTAGCCGCGCCGGCTGCGCCCGGCGTGCTGGCGCTCCAGCGCGCGCTGGTGTGGCTTGTCGGCGCTTCCGGCGCCATCGTCTTCATCGAACCCAGCCCCTACGAGATCGTGACGCTGCTCGCCACCGTCGCCTTCTTCGCCACCGGCCTGCGCCTGCGGCTTGCGCTGATGCCGCTGCTACTGATGCTGGTCCTGCTCAATGTCGGCTACACCATCAGCGCGATCCCGCTGTTCGAGCAGCCCGAGGTGGTGAGCTGGATCGCGACCTCCTGGTACATGGCGGTGACCGTGGTGTTCTTCGCCATGGTCACGTCCGAGGACACCGCGGCCCGGCTCGACATGCTCCGCCGCGGCCTCGTGGTCGGTGCGATGGTTGCCTCGCTGGCGGCGGTCGCCGGCTACTTCCACCTGGTTCCCGGCGGAGACGACCTTCTCACGCTCTACGGACGTGCGCGGGGCACGTTCAAGGACCCGAACGTGCTCGGCGCCTTCCTGATCCTGCCGGCGCTGTTCGCGCTCCAGAGCGTGGTCTCCGACAAGCTGGCTAAGGCCTTCCGCAACGTCATCGCCTTCGGCATCATGTCGCTGGCGATCCTGCTCGCCTTCTCCCGTGCCGCCTGGGGCGGGCTGGTGCTGACCTCCGCCTTCATGCTGGCGCTGATGGTGCTGACCAGCCGCACCAACGCGCAGCGCTCGCGCATTGTCGTCATGGCGATCGTCGCCGCGGTGCTGGGCCTCGCGCTGATCGCGGTGCTGCTGTCGTTCGATTCCACCGCCGAGATGTTCAAGCAGCGCGCCAGCTTCGACCAGAGCTATGACGAGGGCCGCTTCGGCCGCTTCGGCCGGCACATCCTAGGTGCGGAGATGGCGCTCGACCTGCCATTCGGCATCGGCCCCCTGCAATTCCACCGCTTCTTCCCCGAGGACACCCACAACTCCTATCTCAACGCCTTCATGTCCGGCGGCTGGCTCTCCGGCGTGTGCTATCCCGCCCTGGTCTTCACCACCGTGATTATGGGCTTCCGGCACATCTTCGTCCGTGTGCCCTGGCAGCGTGCCTATCTCGCGGTCTTCTCCGCCTTCGTCGGCACCGTCGGCGAAAGCTTCGTGATCGACACCGACCACTGGCGGCACTTCTGGATGATGCTGGGCGCGATGTGGGGCATGATCGCAGCCGCGCAGGCCTATAAGCTCAAGTCTCGCGACGAAGCTTCTTCAGCTTGAGATCGGGACGCTTCTCCGGCGGCGTGTCCAGAAGGCTCTTCAGCGCCTCGGTGGCCGCGAGCACGCCCTTGTAGCCCTCGGTCGCGAAGCGCAGCAAAAGACGCAGCTCCTCGTCGGAATAGCCGCCAAAGACCTTCTCCATCGCCTGCTGCATCGGCACGTAGAACTGGCCGATCTTCATCATCGCCTCCGGCACGACCGCGATGAAGACCTTGCGGCGGTCTTTCTCATCCCGCTCGCGGCGCACGAGGCCAGCCTTCTCGAGCCGGTCGACCACGCCGGTGATGGCGCCCGTCGTGAGGCCTGTCACCTCGGCGAGCCGGCCTGCGGTAACGCGTCCCTCGAGATAGAGAATGTCCATGCATTCGAGGTCGGAATTGGCAATTCCGGCAACGTTCGCAACGGCCTGGCCATAGAGCACGCCCTGCGCGGACGACCGGCGCATCGCCACCTCGAGTTCCTGCAACAGCGCCGCGCGCGCCTTCGTCCTTGACAAGGCCGACCTCATATCTTAGTCGATATATATCTTAGCCACTAAGAGATTTAGTGACCGTAATTTCTCCTAGCACCACGGAAACGTCGGGAGCAAGCCGCCATGTCCAACCGTCCCCGCAAGGCCCTGATCATCGGCGCCGGCATCGCCGGGCCTGTCGCCGCGATCCTGCTCCGCCGCGCCGGCATCGAGTCCGCGATCTACGAGGCCTGGCCCTATTCGAAGGGAATCGGCGGCGGCCTTCAGATCGCGCCGAACGGCATGCATGTGATGGACGAGATCGGGCTCGCAAACGAGCTGATCACCCGCGGCTCGGTCGCGGAATCCTTCGACTTCTATTCGCAGGAAGGCCGAAAGCTCGGCTCGATCAATCGCGATATGGAGCGTCGCTTCGGCCAGCCCGCGGTGAACGTGTGCCGCGCCACGCTGAACGAGATGCTGATCGACAAGGCCTGGTGCGCCTGCGTCTCGCTCTATTTCGAGAAGCGCCTGATCAAGATCGAGGATCGCGGCGACCAGCCGATCATCGCCTATTTTGCCGACGGCACCACCGCCGAAGGCGACTTCCTGATCGGCGCCGACGGCGTGCATTCCATCACGCGACGCCAGGTGGTGCCGGACGGCCCCCGGCCCTTCGACACCGGCCTGATCGGCTTCGGCGGCTTCGTGCCGCACGCCGTGCTCGACGGCAGGCCGATCGGCCGGCACGTCGAGACCACGTTCGGCCAGAGCGGTTTTTTCGGCTACGGCTATTGCAGCCCGGATCCGAACGACGGCGTGATGTGGTGGAGCACGCAGCCCGCGCACGGCATGGACGCGGCGATGTTCCGCGCGCTCGATGCGTCGACGCTGAAGCAGCATCTGCGCGGCTTCCATCGCGGCTGGCACGATCCGATCCCCGACATCATCGAGGCGGCCGAGAACATCGTGGTCACCGACACGCTCGATGTCGCGACCCTGCCGACCTGGTCGCGCAAGCGCTCGCTGCTGATCGGCGATGCCGCGCATGCGACCAGCCCCCATGCCGGCCAGGGCGCTTCGCTCGCACTGGAAGATGCGATGCGGCTTGCGCGCCTGATGCAGGACGGACAGGAGCTCGGCGCCACCTTCCAGGCTTTCGAGGCCGAGCGGCGCCCGCGCACCGAGAAGATCGTCGCGATGGCGCGCCGCAACGGCAACAGCAAGCGCGAGTTCAGCGCCACCGGCGCGTGGGTCAGAAATCAGATGATGAAATGGTTCTTGCCGTTGGGCGCAAAGGGCATGGACTTCATGTACGCCTATGACGCGCGGGCGGTGTAGCCACAATCACGGTGTCATCGCCCGCGAAGGCGGGCGATCCAGTATTCCAGAGACAATGCGGCTAGAACCGAGAGGCTGCGGCGTACTGGATGCCCCGCCTTCGCGGGGCATGACAGCGTCCGTGGCGCGCAACTGCGCCTACTTCTCCACCCCGAACGTCAGCCCCGCATGCTCCTGCAGCCGCTGGATCAGCTTGTGCTGCATCGCCGCGCCCGGCGTCCAGATGCCGGCGGCGACGTCCGGCGTGTCGCGCAGCAGGCAGATCGCGCATTCGGAGATCATCTTCGAGGTCGAGCCGTAGCCGGGATCGCGGTCACCGGTGACGCCGGCGCGGACCATGCGGCCGTCGGGCGCGACCGCGACATAGAGCAGATTGAACAGCCCCTTCTCGCGCTCTTCCTTCGACGGCCCCTCGCCCGGTTTCGGCGCATTCGGACCGGTCTTCTCGGCGTTGGCGGCCATCACGCGCTTCGCATTGGCCTCGCCCTTCTCGCCGGGGCCGGTCAGGACCATCTCGTCGTAGACGAACTCGCGGCCGTAGGGAAAGCCCATCAGCATGTTGGAGCGATGGACGTTGCGCGTGTTGATCAGCGCCATCATGAACGGCGCGGTCCAGGACTGCAGATCCTCCTCATAAGCTGCTCGGTTGCCCTTCGGCTGCTTCGGGCCGGTGAAGCCGGGCGTCAGCGCGAAGTGATCGTTGAGAATGGCGACAAGGCTGAGATCCTTGGCGACCGCATCGAAAGTCGCTTTCGCGCTTGCCGCGGTGCCGCCTGACAGCGTGCCGCGCATGTCGCGCACACGCCCCTTCACGCGCGCAGCCGGCGCGCCGAACACGCGCCTGGCCTCTTCCTGCACGAAGAACGTGCCGAGCTCGAACGGCACGGAATCATAGCCGCAGGAGAACACGATGCGCGCGCCACTCGCCTTGGCCGCCGCCTCGTACTTGTCGATCATCTGCCGCATCCAGACGGGCTCGCCGCAGAGGTCGAAATAATCCGTGCCGCCAGCAACGCAGGCCGCAAGCAGGACTTCGCCATAGAGTTGATACGGACCGACCGTCGTGATCACCGACTTGGTCTGCGCGACCATTGCCTTCAGCGAGGCGGCATCGGACGCATCGGCCACGATCAGCGGCGTATCCGCGGGCGCGCCGATCGCCTCGCGTACCGATTTCAGCTTGTCGAGGCTGCGGCCCGCCATCGCCCATTTCAGCGCCTTGTCATCCTTGTAGTGCGCCGCCAGATATTCGGCGACGAGTTGGCCGGTGAAGCCGGTCGCACCGTAGACGACGATGTCGAATTTCGCAGAGCTCATGACTGGCCTTTACTTTTTCGCGTAACTCACGCCCATGCCGGCACGGACGTCGCTTTGAATGCCATAGGGCGGAATCGGATAACGCAGGCCGTTCTTCGCCAGCGCCTTCATGCCCAGGGTCGCCTTGGCGAGATGCTCGGGCTTCAGGGCCATCAGCATCTCCTCGTCCGGCACGCCGCCATAGCGCCGTTCGGCATAGCATGGCAAGGACAGGCTGGGCTCCCCGGTCTTGAGCGCCCGCCCCCACGAATCCGCGCAAGCGGTCTCCCCGACCACGCCCCATTCGAACTTCTTGTAGCCGGTATATTGCAGGCCGTTGATCAGGATGATCATCTGCCCGGGCGTCGCATAGACGAGACAGATATCGGGCGGGTCGAGCCGGCCGCTGGCGAGCGGGCTGACCGCGAGCGCCTGATAGTGCCCGAACGGCACCACGTCGAGCGCCTCCTGGCGCTTGCGTGCGTCCTCCGCCGTGCCGTGCCAGACCCCGACATAATTTTCGCCGGCGAGCCATTTGTCGTCCTGCGGCGCCAGGCCGATCACCGCGCGGCACTGGCTACCTACGAGATCGTCGGCGGTGATGCCGACGGTCCAGCCCAGACGCGCGGCCATGCTGACGATCTGGTCGGTGGTGTGGATCGCATTCGGCCGCCGGATTTTCGGGATCGCCTCCATGTCCGCGGCACGTGCGAACAGCTTCATGCCGATCACCGTGGTCTTTAGCCGCAGCAGGCTGTTGAGATCGGCGACGAGGCCGGCAAGATCGATCTTCTCAGCGCTCTGCTGTTGCATGGCGTCCTCCGGGCCGGCGATCGAGCGCCGGTGTTGTGTTCTTGATTTGCGCCTCTCGTTCTAGTCCTTGCCCGGCCCCGGAAGCAACTCGCCGGTCCGGCCCATGACACGGTAAGTCAACAGGCCGATCCATTCGCGCACCGCCACGTCGATCCTGGCGAGACCGTCCCCGCTGACGCGGGTGAACGTGAAGAGATCGTCACGCCCGCCCATTCGCCAATCCACGGGATAGGCTTCGACGTCAAACCCGGCCTTGCGAAAGATCCCCATCGAACGCGGCATGTGAAAGGCCGACGTCACCAGGAGCCAGCGCTCGCCCGGCTTTGGTGCCACCAATTGCTTGGTGAAGATCGCATTCTCCCAGGTGTTGCGAGAGTCCCGCTCGAGGATCAGGCGTTCCTTGGGTATGCCGAGACCTTCCAGGATCGGCGCGGAATAGTCGGCCTCCCTGCTCTCGGTCGAGACGAGGTTCGCCGTGCCGCCGGTGAAGACGATGCGCGCATTGGGGTAGCGGCGCGCCAGCTCGGCCGCCGCCAGCAGACGGTCGGCCGCATGCGAAACGACCGGCGTGCGATGCGCCGCCGACAGATCGGTGTCGACGGAGCCGCCGAGCACGATGATGCCGTCGGGCGCACCGCGCGACGCATCCCATGCCGGAAAGCGCGACTCCAGCGGATAAAGCAGAAGATTGCCGAGCGGCGAGGACGCGGCGAGTGCCAGCAGGACCAGCGTGATCACCGCAAGCTTGCGGCCGAGCGCCGCAAAGCGCGTCAGCATCAGCACCAGCGACAGGATTCCGAGCTCGACCAGAAGATTGATCGGCAGCAGCGCAATGCCGAGAGTCTTGGAAAGAACGAAATACAGGGGAGCCTCGCTGGAATGATCGTGTCATGCGCGGGCTTGACCGGCCCGTCCATCTTCAATCTTCTTGAAAGAGGATCGATCGCCCGGTCAAGCCCGGGCATAACAAGCAAAACCGAACGGACGCGGCAAATGACCCATCATCACCTGCATTCCAGCCCCGAAACCTGCCATTGGGGCTTCTTCGAAGCCGCGCTCCAGCCAGTGCTGACGATCAAAAGCGGCGACGAGGTGACGGTCGACACCATCAGCGGCAGCCCGGACGTGCTGCCCGACCGCGACAAATTTCACATTCCGCCGGAGATGCACGAGGTCCACGCGAAGAGTGAGCGCATGCTGCCCGGCCACATCCTCACCGGGCCGATCGCGGTCGAGGGGGCCGAACCCGGCGACGTGCTCGCGGTCGAGATCCTGGACGTCCAGCTCCGGCAGGACTGGGGCTGGAATCTGATCAAGCCGCTGGCCGGCACCCTGCCCGACGATTTCCACGAGACGCGCATCGTCAACATCCCGCTGGACCGGACGCGGATGGTGGGCCGCATGCCCTGGGGCCTCGACCTGCCCCTCAAGCCGTTCTTCGGCGTGATGGGCGTCTCGCCACCGCCGGCCTGGGGCCGCATCTCCTCGCTGGTCCCGCGCGCCATGGGCGGCAATCTCGACAACAAGGAACTCGGCGCCGGTGCGACACTGTATCTGCCGGTGTTCGTCCCGGGCGCGCTGTTCTCCTGCGGCGACGGCCACGGCGCGCAGGGCGACGGCGAGGTCTGCGTCACCGCGATCGAGACCGCGCTCCAGGGCCGCTTCCGCCTGACGCTGCGCAAGGACCTCGGGCTCGACTACCCCCGTGCCGAGACGCCGACGCACTACATGACCATGGCGATGGACCCCGATCTCGACCAGTGCGTGGTGCGCGCGCTGCGCGACATGATCGCGCTGCTCGGCGAGACGCGAAACCTGTCGCGCGAGGACGCCTACACGCTGTGCAGCCTGGCGGCCGATCTGCGGGTGACCCAGACCGTCAACGGCTCCAAGGGCATCCATTGCATGATCGAAAAGGCGATCGTGCACGGCTGAGCCGGCCCCGCCTTCCCTGACCTGTTGACGTCAAGCCGCCGCGCGATCGCTCGCGCGGCGCGCTGCGCCATGCCAAATTTCTCAAGCGATTCCAAGGGGCTGAACCGTCGCCTTTCACGGGATTTGACTTCCCCCATCGAACCTAAATAGAGTCTTAATCGTTACTTTTATGTACCCGAGTAAGAGGCTAGCGTTCGGGCCATGGCCACCGAAAAAGCCGAGACTGACCGCATTCCCGTAACCTTGGCGCTCTCGACCATCACCTATCTGGAGAAGCTGGTGAGACAGGGCACCCACGGCACCAGCGTTCCCGGCGTCGCACGGACATTGATCGAGGAAGGCATCCGTCTCGCCATCAAGGACGGGCTTTTGTCGATTCGCGACAATGGCAGGACGTGAGCGCGCGCCGGACGTGAGGCGGACGATCTCGAGAGGCGGATGGCCGACATCTGCAACCTGGGACCGTTACAAATGCCTGTTCTCTCACCGACTTCTTCACCGACCTGGACCGACGAACGAATCGAACTTCTGAAGCGGCACTTCGAGGCCGGCCTCTCCTGCCGCGAGATCGCCGCCGACATCGGCGTCAGCCGCAATGCCGTGATCGGCAAGCTGTCCCGGCTGAACCTCACGCGCGGACGTACGGTCGACGACCGCAAGATTCAGGACAGGAGCTTTGCGCCGGCGCGCGCGTCGAGGGCGGTGCCGCGGCTGCAATACGAGATGCTCGCCACCATCTACGGCGAGACCGACGCGCCCGTGGTCGCAGGTCCGATCGACGACGCCAATCGCTGCTCGCTGATGGAGCTCTCCGAGAACCGCTGCCGCTGGCCGATTTCGACGCCGGGCGCAGACGATTTCTGCTTCTGCGGCAATACTGCGCCCGACGGCCAGTCCTATTGCGCCGGCCACAGCCGCCTCGCCTACCGGCCGAACTCGCGCGCGCGCCTCGCACGCGGCTGAGGCCGCAAGCTCATCACAAAACAAAAACCTCCGGCAGGGCATTGCCGGAGGTTTCGAGAGGCTTAGCGTGAAGCCAAGAGCCGTGATTTTGATATTTCGGCCTCCGACTATATAGCTGAGTAACTCAGGTAAGTAAATAAATTTGGCGGCGATGGATTCGCATAGCTCGTCTTCGTCCCGTGCAGCGCGCTTTTCCGGATTGTCGAAGCCTGCATCCAGTAGCAAGAAAGCCCCGGCAGTTTTCCGCCGGGGCTCTCCGAGATCGATCTGAAAGATCGATGATTAGAAGTTGCGCTGAGCGCGCAGCAGCATGGTGACCGAGTTCTGGTCCTTCAGCTCGTACACGGCCGCCGGCTTCGCAGCGGTGGCAATGCCCGGGCTCGCGATGGAGCCAGAGTACTTCTGGTCCAGACGCGACCAGCTCAGGTCGGCAGTGAACGCCAGGTTCTTGACCGGAGTCCACACGGTGTTGACACCGACGACCGCGAAGTTGAAGTCCGGATTGCAGGTCGCACCGGCCACGGCGATCGCAGCGAAGTTGGTGCAGATCAGGGCCTTGCCCGTATCGCCGTACTTCAGCTGAGCATAGCCACCGTAGACGGCGCTCGCCCAGTTCGGGCTCCAGTTGTGGGTATAGCCACCGCGGACGCCCCAGGTCTTGACGGTATCGATGCCGGTACCGGCTCCGAAGACGCCGTCGGAAAGACCGGCGAAACCGGTGCTCTGATACGCGCCGTTGCCGCTACCGCTGAACATGAAGAAGCTCTGCGGGAACAGGCTCTGGAAATTGTAGCGCGTTGCACCGTCCGTGTAGACGGCCTGCAGGTTGATGACGTCGCCCGCACCGGTCGGGATGTTCTTGATCGCCAAAGAGCCCTGCACAGCCCAGCCCCACTTGTCAGAGGGGTGACCCGTGGATTCCGTCGCGCCGTAGTAGGCCGTGTGGAGGTCATGTGCGGCAACCGAGAGCTGGGCCAGACCCCAGGCCTGGTCGACGCGCACCTGACCGATGATGTCAGGCGAACGCGTGCCACCCCAGGCGTTGGCACCGTAGACGCCCGTCACGAACTGAGCGGCCGTACCCGACGACACGTTCCAGAGGTTCGACTGGCCGTTGGTCGCCGTCGTCTCATCCTGCAAGGCGAACGAAGCAGTGATGCCCTGGCCGAAGTCAGCCGTGTAGGCAACCTGGTTCACACCGTTGGTGTGGTTCGAACCGCCCGGAATGGTGTCGGGACCGCCAGCCGGATAGCTCTGCCACGGAGCATCGAAGATCGAGACCGTGCGGCCGAAGGTGAAGCCGGCGAACTGGATGAACGCATGGTAGAGGCCGAGTGCGGCCGAACCGGTCGAGAACGTCGACGGGTTGCTGCCGGTGACCGACTGGGAATCCCAGGTAAAGACCATGTCGGCATAGGTGCGCACCACGCCGTACTCGGTCGCCGTGCGCGTGTCGACGTTGAAGTCGAAACGAGCGCGGCTCATATAGTAGTTGGTCAGACGGTTGTTCGAGCCAGCGTTCGCGCCTTGCTGGAAATTGTAATCGCCTGCGCCGCCAAGGACCGCATCGGCGCGCAGATAGCCGCCGAACTTGATGCAGGTGTCAGTGCCCGGCATGTAGTAGAATCCGGCACCGTACAGGGAGCAGATCTTCACGTATTCGACCGCCTTGGCCTTCACGGGAAGATCGGCCGCCTGCGCCCCGCTCACGGCGATCAGACCCGCCGCTGAGCCGAGCAAGAGGCTCTTCACCAATTTCATATTCAATCTCCAAGTTGCTCATGTGCGAAGGAGCTCGAACCATTCGCGGCCCCTAGGCTCTTTCGCTTTCAAAACCGCTCTGGGGGCTTCGCGATTTCGGACCCACCGCATCGACGCGAGGGACTTGAGCGAACCACCTGCAACGGGACGATTGAGATTCCCCCACCGCCGAATCCAATATGCATACGTCTCTTCGCTAATTAAAATAGTTTATTAGGTCAGCTATTGGATTCCAGCCGCATTGTGTCGCAGGCGCAACACAATCGTCCACGCAGCCTATTTGCTGATCAGCTCATATTTGTAAAATGACTGACACAATTACCTTGCCCTGCACTTGCGTCAGGGCAGACTTGCGTGAACAATGATCGTCAAAGCGCCAGCGGCGAATGTCGAACCGGGAGCACAGGGATGTCCACGTCGAGGAAGGAGGCAACGCGATCTCGTCCCATCGGCAATCTCGACATCATCAGGCGCTTCACCTGGGAGATATCGTCGATCAACATGTATCTGGAGGAGCTGCGTCAGTTCTGGGCGAGAACGCTCGGCATCAGCGGCCCGCAATGGCTGATCCTGATGGCGATCTCCGATCTCGACAAGGACGACGGCGTGCCCGTCAACATGGTCTCCAAGCTGCTCCACGTCGATCCCTCGTTCGTCACCACCCAGTCCAAGCTCCTGGAGAAGAAGGGCTTGCTCCGCCGGCGGCCCTCGCCGACCGACGCCCGGGTCGTGCGGCTGTCACTCGTCGACAAGACCCAGAAGCACATTGCGAGCCTCAACGAGCAGTACAAGACGATTCGCGAATTCGTCTTCGAGGAGTTCGACGAGAACGAGCTGACGGAATTCACCACCAAGCTCGCGACGCTGAAGAACCGGCTCGAAAAAGCCTGCGTCAGGATATCGCTCGACTTCTGAGCCGCTCGCCCGCGCTCAGGTCCGCCGGCCGACGGCGCCCAGTCGCGATTCCAGCCAGTCGAAGATGTATTCGTTGGCCAGGCTCGGATTGTCCGCATGGGCCTGCGCCGCGCCGGTCTCCGTCGCGGTGAACACCTTCAGCACGATATCGGAGCTGCCGAGCCGGGACTTCTGGACGATCTGACGCGCCCGGTCGGCCTTGAGCCAGCCATCCTCGCCGAGCGTGATCAGCACAGGGCAGTCGGCGCTGGAGGCCATCAGCGGCGCATGCGGCACCGGAACGATGCTGAGGTCGCTGATCGCGAAGCGGCTGGCGAAGAAGGATCGTTCGTGCAGATCCCACAGGCCGCCATCGCAGACGGCGGCGGCGAGCCGCGGCTCCTGCAACACCGCGCGCGCCACGAAAGAGGATCCCCACCCGTCCGCCACGATGGCGACGCGATCGAAATCGACGTCGCCGCGCGTTTCCAGATAGTCCATGACGCTCGCGATCGAGCTCTCGAGGTCGCGGCGCTGCAAGAGCGTATCGGCATAATCGTCGCGCTGGTCGCCGAGCAGGTCCAGCGCGAGCATCGACAAGCCGCGCTCGCGCGCATGCGGCGCGAGCTTGAACAGGAATTCCTCCTTGCGGTGTCCCGGCTCGCCGATGCAGATCACAGTCGGGGCCCGTCCGCTCGCCGACGGCGCGGGCAGGAAATAGCCCTGCAAGGAATGATCGTCGACCCAGGGAATCGTCACGACCTCGCCGGCCGGCGCGCGCGCAGCGAGGTAGCGGCGGGCGCATTCCTGCATCGCCAGCACCGCAACCCAGCGGCGCTCGTCGGCCCTATCGAGCGGCATCGCCGCTGCGCCGTAGTAGTTCATCGCCCGCAGCCAGTTGCGCTGCGCGGTCGCCATGTGGCCCTCCGCGAACGCGGCCTCGGCGCGCTGGCGGTTGGCCTGCGCGAGCCGCTTCCACTCGCGATGCCAGGATTGCTCGTCGTCGCGTTTGAGCTGCCGCGCGATCATCAGGCATTCCGCGATCGTGGCGCCGCCCTCCTGGGCTGCGGTCAGGAGCCGCGTAAATTCAGCGGAGATGTCCTCTCTCTCCGGGCACAGGGTCCAGTCGTCAGAGAGGCATGCGGGTATCATCGGAGCTGCGCTCTATCATCGCGTTACCCCCGATTCATTAAACTATTTTAATTCGCCAACCAAGCTGGGGCGCGCCGAACGCGGCCCGTTTGACATCACCATCACTTGAACGATGCTTGAACGACAGACCATGTCCATGCGTGACATTGCAATTCGTCATGTGGCAACGAATGTTGGCAAGAGGTGGCACGTGAAATTACCTGCGCGCCTCTTGCCATGACGATCATCATACCCATATAGCCGCGCCTTCGCCGACTGGGCCAACCGGTTCAGCCGAGCCGCCAGCCGACCTCCTGGATCAAACTTTCGTAGAAGGCGCGATCATAGGCTTGCTCCGGCGTGGCGCGGACGCGCTCGTCAAGGCGCCCGGCGTCCTCGCCCACGAGAATGCGCCAGCGCTCGGCCTTCACCCCGTCAAGGATGATCTTCGCGGCTTGCGCAGCCGTCGTCGGCGCATCCTCCAGGAAGCTGCGGGCCCGCTCGGCGAACGCCGCCTGGATATCCTCGTCCGACATCTTGTCGGCATCTGGCACGCCGGCCGCGACCATGCGCTTGCGGGTCAGCGCGACCTCGTCGGCGTTGAGCCGCTCCGACCCGTCCATGCTCTGCACCTTGCGCGAATTTGAGACGATCGAGGTGCCGATATGGCCGGGCATCACCACCGAGCATTTGACGTGCGGCGCGTGCAGGCGGAGGTCGTTGATCAGCGCTTCGGTAAATCCCTTCACCGCGAACTTGGCCGAGCTGTAGGCGGTGTGCGCCTGGTTCATACCGATCGAGGCCCAGAAGCCGTTGACGCTCGCGGTGTTGACGATGTGGGCCTCGTCCGCCGCGACCAGCATCGGCAGGAAGGTGCGCACGCCGAGATAGACCCCGCCCCAGCAGATGTTGAAGGTGCGCTCCCACTGCTCGCGCGTGTTGGTGAACAGGCTGCCGCCGCCACCGATACCGGCATTGTTGAACAGAAGATGGATCCGGTCGGTCTTCTGCTGTTCGGCGAGCTCGTCGCGAAAACGCTTCAGTTGATCCTCGATCGCGACGTCGGCGACATGCGTCGTGACGCGCAGGCCCTGCGGCAGCTTCTCGACCTCGCAGAGCCGCTTGGTCTCGGCCATCGCGGCCTCCGAGACGTCGCACATTGCGACATTGCAGCCCTCGGCCACGAGCTGCCGCGCGAGCTCGCGCCCCATTCCCGTGCCGCCGCCGGTGATGACCGCGATCTTTCCTGCAAAATCCTTCATGGGACTTTCGGCCCCTCCCTTGTCGGTTTGTTTCTTCAGAGCATGATCCGGACCCGGAGGGCCGCGTTAGCGCACAGTGTGAAGCGGTTTTCCGAAGAGATCATGCTCAAACGATAACCTGAAGCGCGATGACGATTCATCCCAATCTCATCGCGCTTTGGCGCCGCTGATCGCGGCGCGCGCAGAATGTAGCAGCGCCGCATCCGCAGGTAAAAGCGGATCGGCGCTGCCATCTTCGCCATCGATTATTTCGGCGGACGGACTATTCGGCCGCCTCGACGCGCGGCCCGCCCAACGCACCGAGTGCCTCCAGCGCCTTGCGGATCGCGGCCTGCTGCGCGCTCGATGCCTCCGGCATCGGCGCGCGCGGATATGTCCTGGGCAGGCCCTGGAGCGTCTGCGCATGGCGCGTGCAGGCCGGCAGATTGTCGGCGATGACAGCATTCCACAGCGTCAGCAGCTTCTTGTGCAGGTCGAGCGAGCGCGGATGGTCGCCCGCCTTCACCGCATCCCACAGCGCGACGGAGGCATGCGGCGCCGCGGTCAGGATCGCGGCGATCGAGCCGTGGGCCCCGAGCGTGTAGGACGGATACATCAAGGCATCGACCGCGCTGTAGATCAGCTTGTCAGGCGCCATCATCATCAGGTCGGCAAACAGCTTGAGATCGCCCGCGCTCTGTTTGACGCCGACGACCAGCGGCACCTCGGTCATGATCCGCGTCAGCAGCGCCGGCGACAGATAGGACCACGGCACCACGTTGTAGATGATGATGGGCATGCCGGTCTCGTCGGCGATGGCGCGAAAGTGCGCCACCATCGCCTCCTCGTCCGGCTTGAACAGGTAGTGCACCGGCGTGACCTGGAGCGCGGCGACATTCATGTCGCGGACCAGCTTGCCGCGGCGGATCGCATCGCGCGTGGAGTCCACGATGATGCCGGCGATCACGGGAATGCGCCCCTTCACCGCCTCCACCGTCGCGGCCACCAGATCGCGATATTCCTCGTGATCGAGCGTGTGTCCTTCGCCGGTCGAACCTCCGGCGGCAACACCATGGGCGCCGGCGCCGATCATCCAGTCCACCTGGGGCGCCACGAGCCCGAAATCGATCTCGCCGTCCTTCCGGAAAGGCGTCGTCATCGGCGGGATCACGCCGGTCGGTCGTACCTTCATGGTCTGCCCTCGCGTTTCCTGTGGTGTTGCGGCAGCCCCGCTCTTTTGACGAGTGCCCGCAACGCCATGAATCGTATCGGCCGTGCGGGCCTTGTGAAGTGGCTCATACGCGGCGCGGCCCTGACAATTGATCATTCCTGGGGGTTCCTGCGGGTTCCCCGTATTTGTCCGGCTTCGGGTTAATGGCAATTTTTTTACAATCCGAATCGCCAAATGAAGGTGGACGCTAGGTTGAGTCGGTCAGGCCAGCGTGTCGTTTGTGTCACAGGCTCTGGCACTCCGCTTGCATCCTCTTCGTGGTCAGAAACTACCGATGAGGTGACAGGAATGTTCGTGACCGTCGTTGCCGTGCTCTGCCGGCTTGGTGCATCTGCCTCGGGCGCTTGTGTCGAGGAGATCGTGACCGACAGCAATATGACGCCCGAAATGTCGATGATGCAGTGTGCAATCGGTGCACAGGCACCGCTTGCGAAATGGATGGGCGAGCATCCGATCTATCACGCCAACTGGCGCCTCGAGCGCTACAAATGCGTGCCGGGTCACTACGAGATCAAGGGCCACGCCTAAGGCCCCGCAAAACTACTGATACCAAGACGACCGAGGAAACGCCCCGGGGGCCGCCTTTCTCCTCCGCGCGGGCACCGCTAGCGCCCAGCCCACCGTGGCGGCGCGCTTTGTGACAATCGTCACGCTCTCCCCTCAGGCAATTGCGCGCAAGATGATCGCACGCGCCTGCCGCCCCTCCGGCGTCGGCATCAGCGCATAATTGTGCGGCTGGTCACGGAGCAGATGCAGCTCGACCGGCACACCCACGGCCCTCGCCCGCTCCGCAAGATCGACGCTGTCGGGGTAAAGCAGATCGCGCGTGCCCGAGAAGATCGTCATTGGCGGCAGCGAACGGAACGCGCCGTTGAGCGGGCTGACGAAGGGATGGCCGACATCGAGCTCGCCGGCATAGAGGCGTCCCGCCTCGAGGATCCCCGGAATGTCCTGCATCGGATCGCGCGCCGCGATCTCGACCTGCTCCGGACGGCTGACCGACGCATCCGCCGCAGGCGAGATCAGCACCATCAGGTTTGGCTGCCGATGTCCGCGATCGCGCAGCCACTGGCAGGCGGCGAGCGCAAGGGCCGCGCCGGCCGAATTGCCGACCACCGTGACCTTTGCGGGCCCGGCATCTTCCAGCAGCATCCGCAACAGCTCGGCCGTCCCCGGCACGACATCCTTGGCGGTGGCGCGCGGCGCAAGCGGATAGATCGGCACGACGCAGCAGACGTTCGCCTGCCGCGTCATCTGGCCGACGAAGCGCCAATGCGCGGGCACGATCTCGTTGATGAAGCCGCCGCCATGCAGGAACATGACGTAGTTGCAGTCCTCGTGTCCCGCTGACGGCGCGGTGTAATAGACCGGCCATCCGCCCATCTTCGTCAGCGTTGCCTCAACGCCGCGGCCAAGTCCCGTCGGCTCGAACGAGGCCGGCTCCAATGCGAGCTTCTGCACATGTGCCTGCACTGCTTCGGCTGATGCCAGCTGCTTCTTGAACGGAAGAAGGCGCAGCAGCAGGTTGAAGGCGCGGCTTTGCAGGCTCGGCGCGGGATCGCGCGGCGCCCGCGCACCGAACACGCAGCCACCTGGGCAGAACTGAAATGCCGACACAAGTCTGGCAACGCTCATGGCCACATCCCCATCTTGCTCTTTCGATACGGCGACGAAGAGGCTTGCCGACCCGCCGCCACTTGCGGGTATAATGCGAGCATTCACTCGCTTTTCCTACTCGCATTCAGATCACAAGGCCGTGGCCAGAAAATCGCCCACAAAACCCCGGAAAAATGCCTCGCAGCAGCGATCCCGCGCCACCGTCGACGCGCTGGTCGAGGCAACTGCTCGCATTCTGATCAAGGAAGGCTTTGAGAAGGCGAGCACCAACCGCATCGCCGAAGTGGCCGGCGTCAGCGTCGGCTCGCTCTACCAGTATTTCCCGAGCAAGGAGGCGCTCGTCGCCGCCGTGATCGACCGCCACAACGAGGAGATCATGGCCATCGTCCGCTCAGCGCTGACCGAGGTCGCGGACCTGCCGATCGACAAGGCCGTGCGAAAACTCGTGACCGTTGCGATCGAGGCCCACCGCATCGACCCGAAACTGCATCGGGTGCTCGCCGAGCAGATCCCGCGTACCGGCCAGCTTAGGGACGTCGAAGCCTTCAACCGCGAGGTCCACACCCTCGTCCGCACCTATCTCGAAAGCCGCCGCAACGAGATGCGCAAGATCGATCCGGCGCTGGCCACCTTCATCTGCGTCAGCGCGATCGAGGCCGTCGCGCACAACACGGTGCTGAACCACGCCGAGATGCTGACGGAGAAGACGGTGCGGACACTGGTGGACGAGACGACGCGGATGGTGGTGGGGTATTTGAGGTAGGTGGAACGATGTCGGGGGCTTGGGCGCGACTTGCTGGCCGCGCGGACAGGTTACGCTTCATGGCGCGGGGAGACGACAACTCCGCTCCGGACGTTCATCCCACGAACCGGCATGACGACATCATGCCCCTGCTTTGCCCGACGGGTCAAACCGATTCGGAAAAACGTTATCCGCCAAAGGCCTCGCTACTGTGCATGGGGTTGTTTTCGGCATGTTGATTTTCCGCCCGCAACCAGCCATCCGCTACTGATCGCCGCGCATGCGTCACCGGCCGGGGCGCTCTCCACGCCGACGGTCAATCCACCCGACAGATGAGTTGGAAAAAATGGTCGGAGCATCGGCTGCGGCTGTGGCAGCGAAAAAATCGATTAGACGATTCACATAGGTGAATGCGGGAACCTTGAGGGTCGGGAAAAATCGGCAATCCGGGGCTGGCTAGGCCATTTGATCTCGGAACTATTGAAACCCGGACGGGGCCGCTGATGGCGAGTCGGCGGCCCTTGTTTGTGAGGAACGACAGGGCGTTTGCCACGTTTTCCCGATGCCCTTCCCCAAGGGCACCCTGAGTGGCCCCAGCTCCAACGCCCCCCGTATCCCCGCGAGCTGGGGCTTTTTTTGTTCCCTGCTTAGCGATGTGTTCTTTGCGTTCGCGGCGTGTTCTATGGGACCGAATTCCTTGACCTGTCCCAAGGGGGCCGGCCGGGCCCTGAATTAGGACGTTTCGAAATTCAACTTAAAACACTGAGGGTTAGCTACGGACAGTAGCTATTTTGGATTAAGGACAGATTGCGAATCAGGTGCTCCGCCAAACGAACATACGGCGTGAGGTTCAACCCCAACGGAACGCGCGCGCTTCCCTGAGCGTTTTTAGGCAGCAGATCTTTCAAGTCGGGAGGACGTTCATGAAACGCCACCGGTTCAAACAGGATAGAGCGATAGGCGAACGGCTCATCGAAGAAGCGCGGTTAGCGAGGGAAAAGGCAGGTCAATCGCCGGCAGGGGCCGCGGAGCGTGAAGAGCTTTTGAAGAAGGCCCGCGAAGCCGACATCGCCGCCCACATTGATGAATGGCTAACCTCGCCCGGGTTGCAGCCACCAAAGCTAGGAGTATGATTCTGGGTGATTTGCAAACCAAGGGAGGTGCATTTGGCAGCCAACCTAGTTTTGAGAATTGCCATCATCGGACTGGGCGTCTTTTCGACGGTTCTTGCGTCCATGCTGTACTTCAATCTGTAAGAGAAGGCCGCCCCGGTTGGCGGCCTCTTTCATTTCATGAAGGCGGGTTCTTCATCACCGTCCTGCTATCACGCCAGCGTCCTAACAGCACGAACGGAAACCCCAGCCAGATCCGTTCTGTCGATTCGTGGCTGCGGTGCACGGTCCGCTAAGACCGGCCCTCCGGGCTCCAAAGGATTGCCCCTTTTGGACAGTCATGTTTTCCCACTTCATCGGCATATATTGAACTCGCCAACGGCTGGTTTCCCCTTCCAGCCCCAGCCCGGAGAGGCAGGCGGCCCTACCGCGCGATCAGCGAGGCAGGGTCGCTGCGCGTCATAGACGGCGGCCTTGTTCGGACGACGAATCTCTCTTCTCGACCGAAGAACTATGCTTCGAGTGCGCCGCTGCCCAGTCCTTCGAAGTTGAAGCAAAGAAGATCGACCTCGGCTCCGGTGAGATCGGCTCGAAAAAATCGGCATGTGTATTCAGTCTGCTTCCTGCTCGCACGGTTGGATGCCGCTTCAGTCAAGAAAATGCACTGTCTACAACTATTCGTATGGTGACGATTTTGACGCGCGTCTAGCTGCCGCAAAATTTGACTGAGTAGGTCGCGAAAGTTGTTTGCACCAACTTCAAGCGTCGCAATGGCATGGATGAGCGGTGCGATGGGATCGCTGGCAAGAATTTTCTCTCCTCGGGGCGTCACATCTAGGATGACCGAGCGCTTGTCTTGGTCGGCGCTTTTGCGCTGAAGGTAACCCCTGCCTTCAAGACGCTTGACGGTTTGAGAAGCGGTGGCCCGAGAGGCGCCGACGAACTGGGCTAGCGCGGACGGGGTTCGTGAGAACCTGTTTGCACGAGCAAGAAGTCTCAACGCCATCCATTCTCGATCAGTCAATCCGTGCCGGGCGCCATCAAAATGCCAACCGCTCGACGTTTGCACCAACAGATCGACCGCTTGCCGCGCTGCCGTGATCATCCCCGCCCCTCTCATAGTCCGGCAGATTTACCTGGCGGAACCTTACATTGCATGTAAATCGGGGTTGAACGACTATACGAAGGTTTGCAATTGGTGATTGTGCATTCACAAAATCCGACTTGAACGCGAGTCACGGGCTAACGGATAGTGGGTCAGAAGCGGTCGATGCTGCAAGCCACCGGAGACGTCAGTTAGGGGCCAGTTCCGGACATTGCTTAGGGGCCGCAGTGTCTTCGTGTGACGCCACCTGTTTCCAGGATGGGTCAGGTGACGTAGAATGCTACTGCCCCTTGAAGCGGGACGTGCCGAAATCGCCGTCCGGGCAAACGAGCAGCACTGGTGCTATCGGCAGGCACACTCCTCTTAGAGACCGTTCTTTTTTCGGTTTCGCACCACCGTTCACCACGAATTTTGCGCGCTGCGTTTGCGGCGGCGCGTTCGAGTAATGTCGGGAGGAATGCGATGGGCAAGGTCGATCGAAGGTCCGCACTGGGAATCGGGTTGGCTGCAGTTTCGGCTGCCATGGTCAAGCCAGCCGCCGCTCAAGCCACAAGCTACAAGGATACGACGCCTTGGCCAGGTGTCGTGGTGCGTGAATATGAAGGCGAAACACCATCCCTGATCCCAGGTTTTAAGACCGTCTCAATGCGCGATATCATTATGCAGCCGGGGTCGAAGACCATGGGGCCCCCGATGATGAATGCCATGGTCTGCCATATCACCGAAGGGGAGCTTCGGCTTGAGCAGGAGGGAAAGACCTTTACGGGCAAGAAGAATTTTGTCTGGACCTGCAACAAGGAAACAAAAGAACAGGCCTACAACGACGGGAATGTGGTCGCGATTATGCGGATCACCGACCTGAAGGCTTAGCGCTCGTTTCTTCGCAAGAGATCGATTGTGGGAGCGGATGGCGCATGCGACAACGCGCCATCCGCGTGCAGGACCGCATCGGGTCAATCGCGTCGAGCCTCAGAGATCGATACCGACCACGATGTTACGGCCCATCAATTCGGCAAAGGTAGCTGTGTGCGCGTAGAGCTTTGCGAACGCCTCGTCCTTTGCCACTGCCTCCTGTACCTTCCCGTACACTTCCCAACTGGAATAGCGCGTAGAGATAAGAAACTCCCCAGCCCACGTACCAGTGTGAAACCGCGAAAGCCGAAGAAATTCTGCGCCATGCTTTTCGAAGATTGCCTTCGCCTGCTTGGCGGTCTTGATCATTTCCTCAGGTTTGTCGCTCTTGAAGCGTGTAAATTGTACAATGGCCATGACCTAATCCCTCCGTTGAGCCCCCACTGGTTAGGTCGAGGAGTGGCCGCAGAGGTTCACAGCGTTTCCCTACGATGCAGGGTCCGAGTCGGGTCAAAGGCAGCGGTGGACGCCAAGTTGGATCGGCGTCCGGTTTGCCCCTGACAGCCGACATGACACGCGCTCAATCGACCTTCGGCTAAGGGCCGATTTTGTTGCAAAAGTCGGCTGTGTGCGATGGATCGTTCGGCATTTTCACTTGGGGCGACGGGGTTTGGTCCCGCGCCCCCGCGCTCTCTACGCAACTTTTACGCTACGCAATACACAGAGCCTGAGCGGGTGGCGGTCGCGCAACCAGCGATGCGAGCCTCCTTAGGTTCTGAGCGGTGGCGGCCAGAACGAACTCGTCCTGAGCGCCTCGTG